>NZ_BCVJ01000054.1 GCF_001591685.1 Ligilactobacillus murinus DSM 20452 = NBRC 14221
CGACAACTTGAACATTGTCTCCAAAGAAAAGCTTTAAGATAAAGCCTTTCGATAAAAGAAGCGTGATCTCCGAGCGAGACCACGCTTTTTTTGTTAGCTTAACATTTCGTGCCGATTCATGACGGCTTGTTGACAACTTATGGCAAATGTTAGGGGAAATTGCTGGAAGATAAGTTGAAATATCTACCCTAAGTCCCCTAAATACCCTGAGTGAATTTTAATCATTGGGATGACCAGTTAATGAGTGAACGAATTTTCTTAATTAATCTCTCCTTTTCAGATTTAGATAATTTATTTATTTTAGCATTATGGCCAGGAACAGTACCTACATGAGTGATTATTTCTTGTTTTGAATTGATAGAAATTAATAATGGAACGGTTAATTCGTCATTGTAGTATTCTGAGTAAATTTTGTCTAGCTTAAATTGTGCATGTTTAGTGAATCCCTTATCATGAATATTTATTGAATATATTTTTTTTGATGAAGAAATTTCCTCTGCTAAAAGAGGTTCAAGCTCTCTACACCAAGGGCATTCAGGATACCCAATATAATAGACCCCTTGTTTTTTTGAGTCAATTAAGTTTATTCCTTCAGAAGGAGGAATATTAACAAAATTGTTATACTGGCGGTTTTTTTGAGGACTAGTGATGTAATATATTCCAAATAAGCAAGATAGAAATATTATTGCTAAAAATAAATATGAAAAAATTTTTTTCATAAGTAAACCTCCGTTTATCGCTCCTAGTTATCATACTTTTCCTCTTACGATGTTTAATATTGATAGCAAAATTACTTGACCATCTGCAGTAATTGGGGTAAGGCATATAAGATGTAAAAAACAAACAATTTTAAAAAGATTAAATAAGTCAATATCGGGGACTAACATCCCGATAATAACAGTTCCTAGAGGGCCAGCCAAAGAAATACATAAATTTTTTAAATCTTCACCTCTATTTGTGTATATAATTGTGGGACTAAAATAACTTGAAAAGACAAATTTTGGATTATAACCAAATAAACGAGCAACGATATAGTGAAATGATTCATGAATTAAGAAAGTTGCAAAGAGAAGCATTGCTTCCAATATAGCTGTAATCATTGTTTTTTGGACCTTGCATTAGTAATAATTAATGTAGTCCCAAACCAAATAGAGAGAATCGTTAAGTAAGAGACAAGAACTTTAGGAGTCAGACCAATTGCTGTAGTGAGCTCAGAGCTGGTCATGTGTGTTATTATTTTTACTCCTAATAAAGTTATTACAGTACCACTTTCATTTATTTGGAATAACTCAATTACAAAATCTAATGCAAGAACAAATAGAAAAAATATGGATCCGTTAATAATACATTTTGTTAAAAGCTGTTTATTCAATTTCAACACGCTCCTTTTGAAGTATAATAAACAAGATAGCAAATAAAATAATAACGATTGAAATGAACACTGAATTGCTAGTGAGCAATTGATAAATTACAAATATGAGTATCATTGATAAAGATACTGAGAAAATTTCATTTAGGATCCCGTTAAATTTAGGAAATAGAAAACCAAAAATTAAAGCAATAGCGAAGAACGAGTACGTAATCAAGATGCTATTCTGAGTGTCACGTAGATAAGTTAGAACAATTAATTGAGGGATCGATAAAACCACTGCACTGAGTATTAGCGAAATAAACTCGTTTATAGTACTAATTCGATAAAAAGAATAGAATTTCCTAAATTTGATAGTAGAGCTAGCGTAATTGATTCCTGTAATGTTTATAAGGAAATAAAAATTACAAAATATATAAAGTGATGCGTGTATACCACTTTGTACCCAAGTTATTATAGACATAATAGCAATTGTTGTCAGAGAATATATAAAATTCTTTTGCCTAAATATTGCGGGAAGAGTGTATAGTAAACCTAACTTTGATAAAGAAATACTAGATAAAAAAATCTTTCTTTTAAAATATATGGGGGTATACAAGTTAAATTTTAAAATTATTGTAATGATCGTTAGTATAATCAAGAACGTTAAAATGTACGTGGTTAGGATAATAAAGCTGATAGATACTGAACTATGACCAATAATATTTTCAACAGGGAATCTATAGACAAGCATATATAGAGTAGCTATTGCTATAATAAAAATATCAAAAATAAAAGTAACAATAGAACTTAATTTTGTTGCTTTTATAGAAATGAACTTAAGGACAAACGAGTAAATAGCATCAACTGCTAAGAAGCTCAATATGAAGCAATGGTGGAAGATAAGAAGTAACAGTATTAAATCCAACAAAGAAATTATAGCAATACGTGTAAAAAAAGGGAAAACAATGATCAGACATAACTCAAATAAAACTAGTGAAACTGATAATTTAAATAACTTTTGACCAAGAGTTATTTCTTTTTTTGAGAAAGGAAGTAAGTTTGTTATGAATAAATTTGTGTTATTGAAGTTAAGAGTTGTATTTATAAAAGTACTAATATATAATCCCAAAATAAGGAACATATTAATGTAGCTAATGATTGTTACCTTTGTTAGGGTGGCTAATTTTGGGAAAATGTTGACATCCCCAAGATTAGAAAAAGACCGCATATTTATATAAAAATACCAAAGGTAGAAAATTACTCCTCCAAAAACAAGTATTATCCTAGTTAACTTATTTCTTAATATAGGATGGTGAAGTAATCCTGATAGAGTGTCATTTAGATAAAATTTAAATAGAGTGAAGGCGTTGCTTAATAAGGTTGATTTTTTCATCTAAATGTTCCTCCTTCTTAATAAAGTTTTCGATATCTTCAGGTGGGTGTTTATATCTACTTAGCTGACCGTTTTTCATAACAAGGATACAATCGGAAAAATGCAATATAATATCTTTTTCATGTGATACCAAAACTAAGTTTCTGCTTTTAGTAACTATAGTAAATAATTCACGAACTATAAGACTAGTTTCCAAGTCTAGACCACTAAAAACTTCATCTGCTAGTATATATGGTGTAGGTGTTGAAAACATAATTGCAAGTTGAAGCTTTTTCTTCATACCAAATGAATATGACTCTATGGGTGTATTTAAGAAATTTGTTAGGTCTAATAAGCTTGATATTTCAAAGAATAGTGAGGACGAAGACTTGGGATATCTATTCATTATAAAGTCGGCATACTCACTCCCCGTCATATAGTGTGGTAAATAGAAATCAGATGGGATATAAAAAATTCTTTCTTTGAATTCTCTACTACCTATCTTAAATCCATCCAATTCAACTGATCCTGAATCAATATTAGATATACCAGTAATGGAATTTAAAAATACTGTTTTTCCAGCACCATTTAGTCCAACTATAACGGCAGTATTAGGGAAATCAATAGTTATGTCATTTAAAACGGTAGTGGCACCAAATTTTTTTTGCAAATTTTTTACTTTGAGCATAATTACCTCCAAGAACAAAAAAGAAAGGAAATTACAATCTCCTTTCTTCTTGTTGAACTAAGGACGACAACCAATTTTTACAAAAGGAGCAGAAAACTTAATTTGACCTGTAAAGCTGTATCCCCTAGATGTGCAATAGAAAGCATAAGCAAACATCAGAGCAACAACAAGCACTACAATCCAAATGATAGGTGACTTATTTTTAACTACTGCATGGTACTTTGTTTCTAAATATACTTGTAGTGCTATTAATGGTGAAAGAACCATGACACACATTCCTTTCTATTTTTTATTACGCTACAAACACAAACCTACTCATATCTCATCATTTTTTATTACAATACATTTTCTTAAATAAGAAAATGGTAAACGTTTACATTTTTGATTATACCAAGCATTTAAAAAATATACAACACTTTTTTAGGTATCCAAAAAAATTGATTGTATATAACATTTGTTGGTTGCGAAAACGATAAAGTTATATAAATATATATTTTTATTTTGAGAGCAAACTACATTAGGTGTAGTTTGCTCTTTTATTTACCCTAAAGTTAAAGGAGGTCAAATCAAGTAAGTGGCTCAGGTATATGGGCAATAGAATCTAAGATAATAACAAAGGAGAAATGCAACATGGAGAATCAAACTGTTGAGTTTGTCAGACTTAAGCAAGAGAGGATTAGTGTGGTAGGTTGGGAGAAACTAGAAGCACAGCCTATTACTTCGCCTTACACCATTTCAGATCTGGTCAAACCATTTCTTGAAGAAGCAGACAGAGAAATCATGATATTGCTGGGCTTAGATACAAAGAATAAACCGACTGTTATTAGCATAATATCAATTGGGACACTCAACCAATCTACAGTTTCAGTCAGGGAAATTTTTAAGACGCTATTATTAGCTAATTCAATCCGATTTATCGTGGTTCATAATCATCCATCAGGTGACACAACACCATCAGAAAATGATTTAAAAATCACACAAAAATTGAAGCAAGTAGGGGAGATGATGGAGATAGTATTGTTGGATAGCATTATTTACGGTGATGATATTAGAAGCTTGCTAGCAAATGATTGGGGTGGAGTGAGTCTTGACAGGATATGAATTTGCGAAAAAGGAATTGATCTCAGAGCTTGAAACGATCATGCGCATAACTATTGATGAAAATAGAACTGTGTACGAGACAGTGTTGTTAGAGCGTTGCGAATTAGATGAAGCAGTTCAGAATCTAGTACCAAACAACGAGCAATATGTTAGTGTGACGAGTTTTGCTGTTAAAGATGTAACAGGCTTTATTATTGCAAACAATCAAAATAAAGATGTCTGGGGCATTGGATTTATTGGCTCTGACGGAACAATAAAAGAATGGAGAGTGTAACATATGGATACATGGATCAGGATTTTGATTGAAGCAGGAGTTCAGATTGGTATGGAAATTATCCGAGAATTAGGAGATGACTAATAAGTAATGGAAAAAATGACCCAAACAAACCCTGAGTTGGCTGTGAGGCTAACTCAGGGTTATTTCAATGGTTATGGGTCATTTTTTTAGAGTATTGTTATAGAGTTGTACAGCCTAACTGTCTCTGATGCCAAAAACCATTCCAGCGGAAAGGTGTTATTGGTAGTGTTGTGGTTTATATAAAAGTTAGTAAAATCAAGATGATCTACTGTACTATTAAGAGACGCAAGTTTATTTTTATAAGTTGGTGGTACTATTATTGGTGATTCCCTAAATCTTTCATCCACATATTTTAGAGCGTCATAAGATAGTCTCTTATTATTTTTATAGTAGGTAAAGCTATCTATTGTAGAAGTCATATACTTTGTTTCTTTGAGAAATTGCGCAGTCTTAACATACAAAGTTGAAAATTTTTCAAATAACTCGGTGAGTGACCAGTTAGTGTTGGAAATAGATTTGTAGAGGAAAAAAGACCATATAGGATCA
Organism: Ligilactobacillus murinus DSM 20452 = NBRC 14221; assembly: GCF_001591685.1. Classification (GTDB taxonomy): domain Bacteria; phylum Bacillota; class Bacilli; order Lactobacillales; family Lactobacillaceae; genus Ligilactobacillus; species Ligilactobacillus murinus. The sequence goes on from NZ_BCVJ01000054.1 coordinate 5,357, forward strand.
TAATATGAGCTATGAACGTCGATTAATTTGGAAAATTGCGAAAAACCACTTGTGCGCTCTGCGATTTCCCTAAAAGGAAATCTTAATTTTAGATGGGACTCAGAAGTAGCAGTAATAATGAAGTATTGGTAGGCATTATTAATTAAATTCTTCATGAGGCGATTATATTTTTCGGTGTGTTTTAATTCAAAATATTCCACTATATCTTCATTTATTTGGTTGATTTGATCTATCGAAAGTTTTTTTGCTGTTTCACGTAATAGTATATAAGTCATCAAATCAGAGGCGTAAAAAGTATCTTTTACACGTGGCATTACATCATCCTTGAAGTAGTCGATTATATCTTTGTTAATGACGGTAAAAGTTTGTTTTTGCGAATTGTATTTTGGCTTAAGTAGATGGAAGACGATTATTTCAGGAATAACAACGTATTCAAACAGTGCGAACTGGTATTGATTGAGAGTGGATGTTTCTCCAGTTATACGGTATTTTTCAGAAGATAGAGAAAATTCAAGAGCATTGAATTTTAAGGAATGATGGTTTTTTGATACAAGATCGTAGGTGTTGTTCAAAGTCTTATAGGCTGGATCATCGGAAAGAAAGCCATCAAAGTCCAGAGTCCAATTTTTAAAGCGAGATTTTGGAAAATAGTTACGATAATTGGTTAAAAATATCTTCTTTGCATTAAGCAGGATGTCGGATTTAGAAAAAGTAGTCGATTTTTTTTGCATTTTTTTTACTCCTATTTTAGCTATAAATTCTTGAAAACAATTTTCATCAGTGTATTTATATCATATATGATGAAAAAAATAAAGAAAGCTTTATTTTTAGGTTTTAATTAATTCCATTTTCTGAATTTGGTTATTGGGTTATGCTTTAGGTGTCAGATAGAGTTACATTGAATTCTGATAAGAACAAGGATACTAAGTAAAGTGCTCGTATTACAGGATGGGGGTAAAAATGTTGAATGCTTTAAAAAGAATTCCAGATGTGGATTTGTGCAACCTATGCGCTTTTCCCCAGAAAAATTTGAGGGAAGCTGATGTCTATAGTCAAACTCAGCGAGTCATTAGTCAGGTGTCAGCGCTTCAGCAGTTAGCTGAACTTGAGTTAGAAATGCTTCCAGTGATCGACCAATTAAATGATGTCGAAATTTTGTTCGATATCAAGGGATGGTACGAATCACAACAAGAGCTTCGGGAGCGTATCAAAGATCTAGAGCTGTATTTTAACATTGATACATCTCTTGACAATGAAACGCCTTCGCTTGCAGACCAATTGCGCATCAAAACGGGGATTTCTCACAAGGAATTATCTGGTAAGGGAGCGTTGTTCAGTGAGAATCAACTTTTAGCACGTGAACTGTTCAATAAGCAGAATTTTTGGGGAATGCAATGTAAGATACTTGGAAAAGCGGTGATTGGGCGCACTATGTTGGATTCTGTTGCTCCAATTACAGGAAAATATCGGAGTTTTTCTGCTGTTTCGGGCCGAATGAGCTGTCGTAATCTTCCACTTATGTCATTGCCAAAGGTGATGTATGACTTCTTACAACCTAGTGAAGGGTATAACATTTGGCATTTGGACTTTTGTCAACAAGAGATGCGAATTGCTAGTGCACTTACAGGGTGTAGGGTGATGCAACAAGAATTGACTGCTGGAAAAGATGTTTATGCAGTCTTAGGACAACAGTTTTTAAGCAGTGGATCCATAGACGAATGCCATAGGCTGGGGAAATCCTTACTGACACCGTATTTGTATGGAGCTAGTGAGTTTACCCTTAAAGAAAATTTGCGTAAATTCACTGATAAATTTGCCGACGTCAATATCCAACAGAAGATACGTACTGCTTATCCAGAGCTTAGTGAGGGCTTAGACTCATATGCAAGCAATCCATTCATTCGTGTAACACCTTACGGTAATGCACCTGTGTTTCGTGAATTTTCAACGGCACAGTTGCGTAATCTTCCAATTCAAGGATTAGGTGCTGTTATTTTGAAAAGATTGTTGATCAAGTTGTGTGTCTCAGGTGTTAGGGTGTTGATCCCAAGACATGATGAAGTGATCTTAGAGCTACCACGAACTTTGGATGATAGAAGTGTCATTCAGATACTAACTAAGACTGTTTCGAAAGTAGTTGAGTGGGAAATTCCCGACTATGTAACTACCAGTTTTCTAAAAGTCGAAAGGAAAGGTGAATAATTATGAGACTGGATCAATTAAACGGTAACAAAGTGTCGTTTGAAGATTACAATGGTAAGTATATTGATGTAAAGGTTAAGAGCGCTTCTTGGAAGAAAACTAATAATGGCAATGGCAATGTCTACTTATCGTTAGAACTGGAATTACGCTCGAACGGAAAAATCTTTGATAAGCCAGTGTGCATATTCTCGCAAAAAGACTTGGAGAATATTATTAAGAAGATCGGTGGTGAAAAGTATCCTGGGCAGGATAATCCAGATGTCAGTGAGTCCGATATAATTGGTCTGATATTTTGCGCAAGCGTTTCGGTGAATGAATCTGGATTTGCTTCGTTAAAAGATATCGATCTTGATGATCCGAGCATGATTTCGGCAAAAATGACGAATACCATCACTAATGCAATGAATCAATTTACTCAACAAGTTGGTGTAAATACAGGTCAATCAACAGGACAGTCCTTGGCAAATGCTGGGAATTCAATCTCAAAACAAACGACTAGTGCTAGTACAGATAATGGAGAAGCGCAAGTCGGAGACTGTGCTTCCAGTTCACTTCAGCAAGATCCTACTGATGAATTACTTGAAGATGACATAGAAAAGGAGTTGGAAGCTTTGGCTAGCACACCCGTTCCAAAGAAGAACGTAAGTGAGACGACCGATACTTCCAATAATCCATTTACCAATGCATCAAAAATTCAAAGTGATCCGTTTGAAGAGATGCGCATACAAGGCAGTAAAGCAGATGAGGTGAATGGGACCAATGACTGAATTTGATGAATTAAAAAGGGCTATGTCTCCTTATGTAGACAGCGGAGTGGATGGGTTTAATGCTTGCATTATTGCTCATATTCAACAACATCTTGGGGAATCGACAGATTCTGCACAGTTGCCAGATGAAGGACACGTTGTGAACTACATTCAAAAAGTCGTTGGGAAGAAACCGACTCACGAAACAATGGTGGATTTTTTGGTGATAGCATTAACGTTATGTAACATCAATGATAATCTGCATATTTATGAGTGGTCTGAAGGTGTTTTCGTTGATGCTGAGGATGGCTATAGGTTACGTAAAATTATTGTTCGGGTGTTAGGGGTGTTTGACACTCCATGGTCTCATAACTTCGAACAAGAAACAGTGCGCTTATTGAAAAGAAAAGTTGCACAGTACAAGGATACTGATGTAAATAAGCAAGTTGTTGTTTTTAGTGATCAAGCCTTAGACTTAAAAAGTTTGAAGCTGGTACCATTTGATCCTAAGTATCTATCAACTAGAAAGTCAGATGTTTCACCTAAACAAGGTATCACACCTAACTTTGATAGATTTTTAAAGACGACATTTAATGGCGATCAAGATAAAATCAAATTTGTTTGGTATTGGTTGGCGGTACAGCTTCAGGTAGATAGAGCAGTCAATAAGCTTGTTTTTATGCACAGCTCTGGAGCAAGTGGCAAGTCTACATTGATCCACGTCATCACCAGACTTTTAGGTTCGAGCAATGTATCTCATAATTCATTAAACCATTTCAATGGTGAATTTGGTAAAGAGAATATGATAGGACGTTTTGCTTGGATTTTAGAAGAAAGTGGGGATAATATCAGTGATTTTGCAGGTATCAAAAATATTGTTGAGGGTAATGAGATGTCCGTAAATCGTAAGAACAAGATAATGGTTCAAACGACATTTACTTTAAAAGTGACCTTATCCTTTAACAAATTACCGATACCAGAAAATACGATCGGCTTTAGTCGACGGGTGGTACTGCTTAACTTTCCAAATACATTTGTCGGTAAGAGTGCCGATAAAGATTTGAATGGGAAGTTGGAATCTGAAAAGGATCAGATCGTCTTTAGAGCTATTGAGTATTTGAGAGAGCTTAAATCTAAATACAACTATGATCTTTCACAAGTTATAACTGGCTCACTTCAAAGGGAGACTGATGAGTACTTTGATAAAGCTAGGGGCCCCGTTTACATGTTTCTACGGCAAAAATGTCAACGTAAGAGTAGCTCTAGGACGCCTAAGACAGAAATTTTAAATGCATTTCTCGATTTTTTGGATGAAACTGATGAAGATTCCAAGGGATTCAATAAGCCAAAAAGTTTTTGGCCAGAATTCAAGAAACAATTCAGAAATCTTTATGGTCGGGATTGTTCATTTTCAAAATCAAACATTGAGTATGTCAATGATTTAATTTTTAGTAAGGGAGTGAAGAAAATTTGATAAATGACAAGATCTTAACTATCAATGAAGCATCTAAATTATTAGGCGTTAGACGTTCGATAGTGGAAGAACTGTTGAATGATCCACAGCTACCTAGGTTGTTCGTGGGTGAATCACAACAGGTCAGATTACTTCAAAGTCAGTTACTTGAGTATGTTAAAAAACGTGCTGAAAACTGGTTTGAATACGTAGTTTGAGAATATGACGGAAAAGGGCCTTTCGGGGCTCTTTTCCATATAAAATTGGAGGTTTCATTATGTCAGTAGTCAAGAAAACAAATGCTGGTTATACCGTACAACTATCCATTGGTAGTGGTAAAAATCGGATACGACAAAATAAAACTTTCGTGACTAGACGTGAAGCAAATGAATGGTTAACACAACAGTCAGCCATTTTAGGAGGTTCAAAAGCCTTGCTTTACCAAAGAAAAATGACAGTTATGAGCTTTTATGATTTATGGGTCGCTAATAAAAAGAAAGGATTAGCCAAAAACACTTTAAAATCATATTCAGCTACTAAAAATCGTTTAAGTCCATATCTTTCCCGAATCAAAGTCAGCACTCTAACACACCAACAGTTGCAAGGTGTATTCAATATGTTATCAAAAAGGTACAGTCATGAAACTTTGCGTAAAGATTTGAGCCATATTCGCTCAATGTTGCGCTATGCTATGCGTATCTCAGTTGTGACCGCAAAAGTAAATCCTGCGAATGATGTGGTGATTACAGGGAACGATGACAGTTATTACAAGAATGTTGATGATAAGGTATTACCGTTATCTGAGTTTAACGTTATCAAAGAATATTTAATAAGATTTGCTATTAAGAAGAATGATTGGCATACTCGCAATATGCTAGGCTTAAGTATAGCGATCAGTACTGGTCTACGTGGTGGCGAAATACTGGCTTTGTGCTATAAGGATATTGATTTTTCTGAGTGCATTCTGACAGTAAATCATTCATGGGATGGTGAGCTAGTAGCACCTAAGACTAAAGCAAGTCACAGGGTAGTTCCTATCCCTGACTGGCTAGTTGATAAAATAAAATACTGGGCCGACTTGAACAACCTGTCGCTAGATTCAGACATGCAAGTAATGACAAGGAAAGATGGCTCGGTAGGAAGTGTAGGCTCATTGACATCTGCTTTTAAAAAGTTGCAGAAGAAATTAGGATTTTCACCACAATATTCACTGCATAATTTACGACATACGATCGCATCACATTTATTGAACAAAGGTGTAAATATCGTCACAGTTTCTCGATTATTAGGGCACTCTAGCGTTCGGATCACAGAAAGTTACTATTTGGGCTTGGTCTCTGAAGATAAGGTAGCTGAAAGACGAAAAGTACTGGAACTTCTGTGAAGCATTTTGGGTGATTAGGGGACTTAGGGGGGATATTTCAACTTATTGTTCACCGTATCTAAACAAACTGCAAGTATATATTTTAATAATGAAGGAACCTTAGGAGTTACGGCTTCTAAGGTTCTTTTGATAATTAAAATATGGAGGTGCCTAATATGGCAGAGAAGAAAGTAAAGACAACAACTGTTACAACAGAGATCTTGGTTGAAAAGAGAGTTAAGGATGACAGCACATACTGGACTAAATATACTTGGGATAAAAATAAGCCAGCAGTTTTAGTATTAGCTAATTATCCTAGCAAACTTGGAATTGTTGAAGAAGATCTAACAACAATGCTCATCAAAAATGAAGTGTATCGTATGGATGATTATGGGGCTGTTATTATTGGCAATTTGTTCACAAAGCCTATTTCACGTAACACGGCTAATGAACGGACTTTAGCGGATGCTTATGAGATCGATTCAATGACAGAATTACTTAAAGTGACTAAGGAAGTTGAAAAAGTCATTGTTTCTGTTGGCTCACTCACGAATAGATATCAAATTGCTAGTGACCGATTAGCAATGTATGGTCGGATGTGTAGTGATGAAGGTCAATTGGATAAGATTGTAGAATTGGCAGATGGACAACATAAACCTAAACATCCGTTAGCCTTACAAGGTGATCATTGGACATTGGTACCGTGGACTTTTGATTGGGAGAATCCACCAAAATCAAGACGCAAGAAGAAGGTTGTTGAAGCTGATGAGTAGGATAGTTAAACGAACCAACGGCTATTTTGCAGAGTTTACCAAAGGAGCTGGTAAGAAGCGCTATCGTAAACAAAAGACATTCCAGAAGAAAAGTGATGCTCAAGATTGGTTGGTCGAAATGGAGCATAGTTATCTTCAAGGTAGTGTATCACCTAAAGCCGATATGTCATTTGCTGATTACTATAAGCATTGGATAACAATGTATAAGGCGCCAGTTGTTTCAGCTAATACGGTCGATAATTATCAATCATCTTATAATAGGATAAAAAGAAAAGATTTAGGTCAGATAAAGCTTAAGAACCTTACTCGTGATGATATTCAAACTTACTTTAATCAGCTAAATCGCAGTCATGAAACAGCCCGTAAAGACTTAACTAGGATAAGATCTTGCCTAAGAGATGCATTCAATGATGGTATAATCCCACGTAATCCAAGTGCTGGGAGTATAAACATTATCGCCGACCCTAGCTTGACCAAGGGAAATGAGCGTAAGTTTATGGCAGTTAAGGATTTTAGGAAACTTCAAAAATATCTCTTAGATAGGGACTACAATTTGTTAGATGTAAATTGCTTTGTTTTGTTTGTTATATCTCAAACCGCTATGCGTGTAGGTGAATGTTTAGCACTAAAGGAAGATGATATCGACGAAATAAATTGTACACTTCGTATTGATGAATCATGGGATAGCTATCACAAATTCCTTAAACAACCTAAGACTAAGAATGGTGTTCGTAAAGTCCCTGTGTCACGTGATGTCATGAATAAAATAACTACATGGGTCAGATATCAACGAAGAGAAATGTTCAAGCGTGGTTTGCATAATCCTGATCGACTTATCTTTTTGAATTACAAAGGTAAGATACCACCAGCTTCAAGTATAAATTTGACCTATAAGAGGTTACAAAAAAGACTAGGGTTGCCGGGGACATTTTCAACTCACACTATGCGACATACGATAGCTAGTATGATGTTAAATTCGGGGGAGATATCACTGGTCTATATTTCTCGATTTTTGGGTCATTCGAATATTTCGATAACGCAGAAGTACTATATTGACTTACTCCCAGATCAGGTCACGAATGAAGATAAAAAGGTGGTGAAACTATTAGCTTTAGCATAAGAAAATAAAGCTGTTAAGGCTTTATTTTTTTTTAGCAATTTTGGTGGTGTTTCCTAAGGCTATCTTTACATATCGTAACATTTCATAACGTCTATATGTCGAATAGATGACGAAATGAAAAATAAACAAAAAGTTGAGTTTTCATTGATATAATAGGATTTCTAGCATGTTCCTGGAGGCC
>NZ_BCVJ01000055.1 GCF_001591685.1 Ligilactobacillus murinus DSM 20452 = NBRC 14221
AGTTCGATCTTTCGACAAGAAAAAATACCATAACTATATGCCAAAAGAACTAATTTGAGTAAGACCCGAGGTTCATATTTGAGGGGGGGTAGACTATAGGGCATCAGGTGGTTTCTGGTGTCCTTTTTTATTTATAGTATACAAAAGCGGTCGTAAATGAACAATTTTTAAAGTCCATTTACGACCGTTTTTTGGAGACTTATATCACAGCCTCTTATTTAAGTGGTTCAAAGTCAACCTTGTTTTATGGTGACCTGTGCAAGCAGTTGCCCGTGGGTCACTTCGCGTTCGATATCGAGTTTCAAATTGGTGATGCGTTTAGGCTGTGTGAAAAAGACGATAACATTATCGCTGAGCCCGGCAGCTTTGATCACAGCTGGATCAAATTCTAATAACAGATCACCAGCTTTGACGGCTTGACCGTCAGTATAATATGTGACAAAACCTTCACCACGCAATTTGACCGTATCGATCCCCACATGGATGACTGCTTCTAGTCCATTGTCGGCCACCAATCCTAAGGCGTGTTTAGTGGAGAATGTAAAGCGGACTGTGCCGTCAAATGGCGCGTAGACTTTGGTATCAAGTGGAGCGATCACAAAACCAATTGCATCAAAATCAGGTGCAGCTTTGCTTGGTAAAGCATTAGCAAAACCAGTGACTGGGGCTAAGACATTAGTTGTATCACTGACAGTTAGTGGAGCTTGTTTAGCTTCAAGTCCAAAAGTCTCATCGCCAGCAGCTAATTTATCCTTGAGCTCTTCAACGATCGCAGCGTGTTTTTTCTCAGTCAAGTTGACCTTGGTCAAAAAGATCAACAAAGCTAAGACCGCTAGAGCAAGTGGGATGTAAAAGGCCATGCTTTCAAAAGTTCGGATATTTTTAGTGGTCATATCCGCAGCAGTCGCTGAGCCAGTCATGCCAGCGGCGATCGCGATGTAACCGACGATCCCGTTTGAAAAGGCCCCTGTTAATTTATCGATCATCGGTCGAACGGCTAATACGACGGCTTCATTACGTTCGCCAGTCTTTAACTGCCCGTATTCGATCGCATCTGTTAAGGTGAGGACTGTGACGAGTTGGGCAAAGGTAATGTTAAATAAGACGAGTCCAACGACTAAAAGGGCCATATTTTCACGGGCAAAGATGAAGATCAGGTATGAAGTGATCATACAACATTGGCCAAAGGAAAAGAGCCACTTTCTTGGAATGAACTTATTCAAGATAGGGTATAAAGGTGAGGTCATAAAACCAACTAAGATCGCAATAAAGCCCGCTAAACTAAAGGTCTCTGGTTTACCCAAGACGAATTTGAAGAAGTAATACAAGACCCCGTTTGTGACCACGTTAGCAAAAGAAAACATAAAGTATGCTAAACTGGCCCAAAGGATCTGATCGTTTTTGGCTAGCCCCAAAAAAACATCTTTGATAGTCGTTTTTTGCTTAGCAGCATTACGGATAAGATTATCTTTTTCTTCAGTTCCCCAAGCAACGATAAATGCACAGGCGATGGCTAAAAGTGAAATGATGATCGCAAAGGCTAGCCAACCTTGGGCACCTTGCGTGTGTTTTCCGGTGGCAACATAAGTAAAATAGGTCACCACAGGCACAACGATGACGGTCAAACCATTCCACCCGATCGAACCGGTCAAAGTTCCAAGGGCCGTGTAGACGCCCCGTTCCTTACTATCTTCACTCAAAGCTGGTACCATGCCCCAATAGGAGACATCGGAAAATGAGTAAAAGACATCTAAAGTGATAAACAAGATCACAAATAATACGGCAAAGGCGATCCAATTGACATTGGCTAGGTTAAAGATCCCAGTAAAAAGTATTACTAAGATCACAGCACTGACTAGATTCCCTGCAATGATCCAAGGTTTGAATTTGCCCCATCTAGTTTGAGTGTTATCCACGATGTTTCCCAACAGTGGATCGATCAAGATCTCAATGATCCGGATCACCACGATCAGACCAGTGATCAAAGCGATCAACTTATTGGCGATCGCGGGTGCTAGTTCACTGAACAAGCCCGCCGTAACAAAGACGATGAACCAATTGCTCAGTAAGCCGTAAAAAGCTGCATGCCCCAAGTTGCCCATTGCAAATGAGAACTTGGAGACAAATGATTTTGATGCATGTTTTTCCATTGGTGTTCCCCCTAAAAGCTAAGCAAATAACTAAAACTAGCTGTAATCGTTTACAGAAATCATCATACAACTTTTTACTTAACAAGTAAACTAAATTACTAAAATAATTACATAAAAACGGTAAAATAAAAATCGCATCCTTGGTAGAATGCGATTTTCTTAGGGGGTTATAAAGTAAAACTTTTACGGATCACTAATTCGGTATTGACGAAAGCATGGATCTTGGCGCGGTCAGGACGCTCTAAGGCATCACATAATAAATTGATCGCGGTCTGACAGAGTTCTTTTTGGTCGATGCTATAAGTCGTCAATGGTGGTGAAACGTATTGAGAGACTTCAATGTTATTGATACTGATAATCGCAGTATCCTGTGGCAAGCGGATCCCAGCCTCATTGAAAGCTTGTAAAACACCGATCGCCAAAGCGTCAGAAGCGACGATAAAGGCATCGGGGAGATCTGTGCCTAAGTTAGTAATGACTTTTTTACCGAGCTCATAACCATTTGAAGTTGTAAATGAGCCACCGACGAAATAATCTTTTTCATTAAAGATATTTAAGCGCTTAGCCCAATTTTCAAACGCAAAAGCCCGCGGATCTTGGCGATAGTTGTGTTGCCCCATGATCGAACCGACACCCCCGATAAAGCCGATTCGTTTTTTGCCAGCACGTTGTAATAAGTCGAGGGCATCTAAGATCGTTTGGGAGAGGTCGGGTTGGACGGAATCAAATTTATCCGGATAAGGATTGATATCTAAAAAGATCCCGAGCGGTGTGACTTCATGGAGTTTAGCTAGCTTTTCTGAGGAAAGATCATCTGCGCCGATCCCGATGAATCCTTCGTAATTTTTCCCCTTAGCGATCAAATGATCAAGGTCATGAAAGATATCGATCTCTAAGTTGGCATTTTTGCTTTGTTTTAGGATAAGTTCTTTTAGAGTATTAAAATAAACATCTTGCAGCTCTTCTTCAGCGGTGAAACTGGTCAAAAGTGCGATCTTACGTGAGATAAGAAATTTATTTTGGCGTTTACCATAGCCGAGCTTATTTGCCACTGTGAGGATCTTATTTTTAGTGGCAGGGGAAACGGATAAGGTCGGATCTTCATTTAAGAGGCGTGAGACGGTAGCTTGTGAAAAGCCAGATTCTTCTGCAATTTGTTTGATCGTTACCATAATATTACCTGCCTTTACTGCATATTTATAGTTATATTTTACCCTATAGACGTAATTTTTGCTAATTGTGGTATAAGTTGGATAAAAAATAACTTAATGTTTTTATAATAATAGTTATGTTTGAATTAAGTCGAAGCTAAATGAAAGTGATTTTATTGACCAAAGAATACGAAAAAATATAAAATTAAATCACTAAAAAGTTTTAGATAATTATTTTATTTTTGGATTTATGGAGGGTGAAAAGATGAATAAGATCGCATTGATGGAAGACGATAAGACAGTTAAGTTGAGTATTCCCCGTGGCTACTATGTATTTGCAGAAATGTCAACGATGGCAGACTTTAATGTTAAGATGATGTTACGCGATGCTCAAAGTCAAAAAGTGTCATTTGAAGGTGAACGTCAGAGCAAAGATGCTTTGCCGCCGATCCGTGGTTTTTACCAATGTGATTATGACGAGACTGAATTACACATTCATATTGAAGAAGGCATCGATTTAGATCTACGTGTTGATAGCACAGATCTGTATGATCAAAACGAAGAGTTGGCAGTGCGGACAGTCACTGCAGTTGGGCGTGATCTGGCTGATGATAAATACAACGATTTTATGCTACATTTAACGATCATGCGTTGTAGTGAACTTTAAAAAAATGATCGACTCTCGACTATGGTTTCATTTTCAAGTGGAACTATAGTCAATTTTTTTGGGGGAATATTAGTTTTTTATTAAATTAAAATGCTATTTGCGTAAGATTAGCATGGCTTATTTAGGTATTAAGGACTAAATAAGCCATTTATACGGTTGGTTATATTTTGCGAAATTTTATTTTAAAAAATAAAATTAAAATAATCTATATATTTATATTAAAAAATTACCGAAAATAAATCTCTTTAGTTGTAATATAGTAAATGCTTATAGACGAATAGTAGAGGAGTATAGCTATTATATACGCCCCCTATTTTTGTGCATTTAAATAACTGAGGAGGTCTATTTTTAGTTTTGTTATCACGTAATAATAATAAATTATTAATACATAAATTAGAACCAAAGAAACAACGCTTTGCGATCAAGAAGATCAGTGTTGGGGTCGCTTCTGTCTTGATCGGTTTTACTTTTGCTGGTTTTAGCGGAGTATCAGCTGATGAAGCGACAACAACGACCAAGGATCATTTAAAGACTGAGGCGACAGCAGAGAGCTCAAGTGTACCAACTAAAGAAGTTGAGTTAACTTCAAGTGACAAAACACAAGCTAAAGAAGTTGAGCAAACTTCAAGTGCTGAAATTCCAGCTAAAGAAACTGAGGCCACACCAGTAGCTGACGATAAGACTCAAGTTGCTGAAGATACTAAAGAACAAGTTCCAGCGCAAGCGGTGACTGCTGAAGAGATCAGTGAACCTACAACTAGCACTGAAAAACAAACGGTTGCACCAGCTGATGAAAATGAAGCCAGTGAAACGCAAACATTTAACGTTGAAAAACAAGCTGAACCTCAAGCAAATGTTGATCTAACGGATAGTAAAGTTGCTTATGCAGCAGCTCCAACGCAAGCGCAAGACCAACAAGAAGAAGGTTTTAGTGTTATTGATCCTGATTATTCCCAATATACATATGGAAAGACAAACCTTCAAACATTGATCGATGGTTTAGGAATCGACTACAAAAATAGTGAATATGTTTTCCAATGGATCGCGTCAACTAATTGGAACCGTGGTATCATCTTCACCGTTGAGCGAGGTAGAGATGCTGACGGCAATGTTATTTTGACGGGTAATGGTAGATTTAACGCGTATGAATATAGTTTTCTAGACAAGTATCATATTGATGAAGCCAAAACAATGATTCAAAAGGGTCAACAGACTTTAAATTTTGGTAAGGTTAGCAATGATGAATATCGTAACGAAACTGCAGTCGATCATTTTTATGCTAGTACTTATCGATCTGGTTGGCATTATTACACGGAGCACTTTTTACCGATATTTGTTGGTGGTCATAGTGGGATCGAAAGTAATACAGGGGATGGTTATACAACAGTAAGTATCTATACCCCACAAGTTGTTGAACAAAAAGCCAAGATCGACAACGGTAAGGTCTATAAGACACAAACTGGTTTAACAGGGCAACACTATACGACTGGTGTTCCTAAGAATGCTAAGGTGGAAGAAGGAAAATTCCTTTATGCTGAAAATAGCGAAGGCACAATGTCTGAATTCCACACGGGTGTTGTTTTAGTCAACAATTACCATGATGGTGTGACTGTTAGATATACCGAATTAGATGACCAAGGTACTATGCAATATGAATTCCTAGATGGCCGTGGTAACCCTAAAGCATTATGGAATTTAGATGACCAAGAATGGCAATCTGGTGGTACTTTGCAAGTAGGGCAGAGTTTATCATATACTACTGGCCAAGGTGGAGCAACATATTATATCTCCAACCCATACGTCCAGCAAACCACCGATATCACATATGAATATCGTAAGTTAGGTAGGGTTGATCTTTATGATGAAAATGGCAATTATTTAGGTCAAAGCTACCGATATGTCAATGATGCAAACGATGCTGCTAAGGCAAGTTTGCCAAAGGTTTCCGAAAAGTTTACTCGAGGTGACATTGAATACACTTTGGTAACAAAAGAAGACCTTCCTAGTGATCTAAGAAGATCGATCAAGTATATCTATCGTGGTATTGAAACAAAGGTAACACATGATACTTATACCCTAACGACTAAATTTGTCGACGAATCTGGTAAAGAACTTAAAACTGCTGAACCACAGACGATCACTTGGACAACGACGACTAAGCGAGATATCCATACAAGTGAAATTATCTCACAGACATCTGTTCCAAGTAAAACGAGCTATATGGCAGTAAATAGCCCAGTGATCGCTGGCTATTATGCAACAACGCCAGGCTTGGGCGGCAGAAAAGCTGAACAAAAAAATGCTACACAAAAGATCGTTTATCGTAAGTTGGGTAATATCATTGCTAAAGACAGCCAAGGTAAAGATTTAACGAAGGTTCACTATGAAAATGATGCTAACGATGCAACTAAGATCAAAGCGATCGTAGCACCAACGATCAAAGATTATCACGTAAAGGGTGAAGTTGTTCAACCAAGTGATCCAGGCCAAGATACAGTGCTCAACTATGGTAAAGATATTCAATATGCGCAGATCAAGTATTGGGATGAGACCGCTCAAAAGTATATCACTGATGATCAAGGTAACGATTTGAAAACGAACGAAAATGGGGCTCATAATACTAAGATCTCACATGAAAATGTAGCTGAACAGATCCACGCTTTGAAAGCTAAGGGCTATGAATATGATTTTGCAGATCAGGAATTTTCAACGGTCTATTTTGATGATGATGATTCAAAACTACAGACATTTACCGTCAAATTAATGCATGGTACAACAACGAAACCTGAATCTAAGCAGATCACACGCGAGATCATTATCCACCATCCTAACCAAGAAAAGAAAGTTATATCGCAAACAGCTACTTTGACGCGGAATGTTACACGTGACAGAGTAACTGGTGATATTATGCCAAATGGTGAGTGGAAGCTTGATAACTTTGATGAAGTAAAAGTGCCACAACACAAGGGGTATAAGATCGACGAAACACCAGATGAGATCCAAAATGGTAAGGTCGTTGGTAAAACAGTCACACCTGATGAAGAAGATGGTAAAAAAATCGAAGTTAAGTATATACCACTAGAACAACATGCTTTAGTAGAATATGTGGATGACAACACTGGAAAACGCTTAGATGAAGAAGATATCCAAGGGGTAACTGATGCTGCGATCGAACATAGTAATACTAAAAAAATCGATGGATATCGTAAGCTAAACTATGACCTAGTCTCAGATGAGTTAGCAGATGCAAACGATCCACATTTCAATGCTGAAGATGAGCCACAAGTCTTTAAAGTTCATTTGAAACATAGATTAGATACAACTGAACTAGAGAAAACAGTAACACGGACGATCATTGCTGAAGTTCCAAATGGCAAGCAAGAAGAAACTCAAACAGCTAAATTTACCCGTACAGGTACTAAGGATCTAGTAACAGGTGATATTACTTGGAGCGATTGGAGTCCAGCACAAGAATTTGACGCTTATACTGCACCAGTAGTGCCTGGTTATACACCAAGCAAAGCCACAGTCGAGCGTGCAACGGTAACCGCTGATGACAAAGATACAACAACCACGATCACTTACACAGCAGATGCTCAAGAAGTGATGGTCAAATATGTTGACGTCGATAACAATAACGAAGAAGTTGTTAGTCAGTCTGTATATGGTAAAACTGATCAAACAGTTGATGTAAATTATGAAGTACCAGCTAACTATGAAGAGGTAGCGGACCAAGATCTACCAGGTAAAGTTACCTTTAAAGCAAACGGCAACGAACCGATCATCGTAAAGGTACGACATAAGAAGGTATCCGTGGAAGTAGGCGAACAAGATACACAAAATGTTGTAACTCGAAAGATCACGGTCCATATGCCAGATGGTACGACCAAAGATGTCTCTCAAACAGCTATCTTTACCCGTACAGGTACTAAGGATCTAGTAACAGGTAAGCCTACTTGGAACGCTTGGAGTCCAGCACAAAAACTTGACGCGTATACAGCTCCTGAAGTAGGAGGATATACAGCAGATAAGACGGTAGCAGAAATTACAGTCAATGCCAATGATAAGATCGCTCCAGTCGATATCTACTACACAGCGGATGCTCAAGAAGTGATGATCAAATATGTTGATGTCGATAACAATAACAAAGAAGTTAAGAGCCAATCTTTAGATGGTGTAACTGATCAAACAGTCGATACAAAATATGAAGTGCCAACTAACTATGAATTAGTAGCGGGCCAAGATCTACCAGGTAAAGTTACCTTTAAAGCCAAAGACAATGAACCGATCATTGTAAAGGTACAACATAAGCATCAAGATGTGACGGATGAATATAAAAATGATGCACACAAGCAAGATAAAGTTGATCAAACAGTCAAAAGAATCATCACGATCGAACATCCACATGCTACAAATGAGACGACTATCCAATCTCTCCACTTCACGCGCCAAGTAACACGTGATATGGCAACGGGGCAGGACACATTTGGTGAATGGATCCCAGAAAATGCAGACTTCTTTGAAGAATTTGCCGTTCCAACGTTAGCTTCAGATAAAGGTCGATCGTCTAGAACATATTACTGGTGATACAGATGATCAACATGTGACTGTTAAATTTACTGCCAATGATCAAAAAGCACATGTGCACTATATCGACGATACAACAGGTGAGAAGTTGGCAGATGTTCATGTCACTGGTAAGACGGATGAACCGATCAACCATGATAGCAAAGCTAAAGTCCAAGATTACTTGGATAAGGGCTACGAATTAGTCTCCGATGACTTCGCTAAAGCAGGCAAACCAAGTTACAACGCTGAAGATGAAGATCAGCATTTTGAAGTTCACTTGAAGCATGCGCTAAAAGATGTGACCGATCAACATGCCGAACATGAAGTCAAACATACGGTAAACCGTCATATCATCATTAAGCACCCGCATGCCGCAGATGAGACGCATACTCAATCCATCCACTTTACACGTCAAGTAACACGTGATATGACAACAGATCAAGATACATTTGGTGAATGGATCCCAGAAAATGCAGACTTCTTTGAAGAATTTGCCGTTCCAACGTTAGCTTCAGATAAAGGGTATACCCCTGAAAAGACAAAGATCGATCGTCTAGAACATATTACTGGTGATACAGATGATCAACATGTGACTGTTAAATTTACTGCCAATGATCAAAAAGCGCACGTACACTACATCAACGATACGACAGGTGAGAAGTTGGCAGATGTTCATGTCACCGGTAAGACGGATGAACCGATCAAACATGACAGCAAAGCTAAAGTCCAAGATTACTTGAATAAAGGCTACGAATTAGTCTCCGATGACTTTGCCAAGGCAGGCAAACCAAGTTACAATGCTGAAGATGAAGATCAAAATTTCGAAGTTCATTTGAAACACGGTCAAAAAGATGTAACAGATGAATATAAGCAAGATGACAAGCGTAAAGATCACGTTGACCGTACGATCAAGCGTGAAGTCATCATCAACCATCCAAAAGAAGGTCCTGAATCATATGTTCAAACTGCACACTTCACACGCAATGTAACGCGTGATATGGTGACAGGTGAAGAGAAGCCAGGTGAATGGATCCCAGAGGAAAATACTTTCTTTGAAGAAGTTCCAGTTTCACTTAAAGCTTCAGATAAAGGCTATACACCAGCAAAAACGAAAGTCGACCGTTTGGAAAATATTAGCGCCAACACACCTGACCAAAAAGAAGTTGTCGAATTCACACCAAATGAACAACATGCTTTAGTCAAATATGTGGATGATAATAATAGAACGCTTTTAGATGAAGAAGATATCCAAGGTGTGACCGATGCAGCGATCGAACATACAAATGATGAGAAAATCGCAACATATCAAGCTCAAGGCTATGAACTAGTCTTTGATGAGTTGGCAAATGAAAGTGATCCGCATTTCAATGTTGAAGATGAAGCTCAAGTCTACACGGTTCATTTGAAACACGGGTCTAAAGTGGTCAAAGCCGATCCAGGTAATGTAAATAGCCAAAAAGAAGTAAAACGGATGATCATTGTGAATGCGCCAGATGGAACTAAGACAACTAAGGTCCAAACAGTTGTCTTTACCCGTGATGGCTTAAAAGATCTTGTAACTGGTAAAATTTCTTACCCAGATTGGGATGAAATTGCAACAAAAGTCTTTCCACAAGATGACGTACCACAATATTTAGGTTATACTTCAATAGTAGCTGGAAGAAAACAAACGACAATTGCTGCCAGAAACGTTCGGCCAACTGATGCTGACCAAGAGATCGAAGTCAGCTATGTTGCACGACCAAGTAAGCAAGTTATTACCTATCAAGACAAAGATGGCAACCAGATCGGGACTCAAATCGTTACTGGTCATACGGATGAAACGGTAAAATTAGTGCCAGTTCTTCCTGATGGTTGGGAATTAATCGATCCTGATAGCTTCCCTGAAAATGTGACATTTGCACCAGAAGAAAATCAAGTATTGGTCATCACAGTTAAGCGGATCACAACGACCGCCAGCGCTAAAACTGAAACGAGCGGTGAAAACACTGAGCTAGCTAAGCAAGAAGTTGTAAATGATACAACTGATGTCACAACTAATGAAAAAAATGAGGCAACACTTCCACAAATGGGTGAAAACGATAGTGAAGCTTTAGCAGTTAGCTTATTAGGTTTAGTAACAGCAGCCTTTTCTTTGTTTTATTTTGGCAAAGAGAGAAAAAAGACTGATAACTAAAAAGAAATGATCGACGGATAGTAGTATTTTTAGTTAGCCATCAAAGGGACCACCTTAGATGATCTAGTCACCTATGGCGGTCTCTTTTAGTTTTAGGGGTTGAATTAGAATTTTTAGAAATTTTTCTGACGGTATTGCCGTCAAGTATCAAAAAGAAGCAACTACTGCACAAACAACATTTGAATTTGTCGATCCGCGTGATCAAAAAACACCAGTCGCGATGTATTCGTACAAGACAAAAAAATTGGTAACAAGTGGGGTATTGGTTGCTGATGAAGTTCAAGAATTTGAACAGGTCAAGATGTTAGTCGGACATATGTATCATCGAACAAAGCGCAAATTTAAGGTGATCGATCCGTATCGTGATGGACCTTTAGAATTAGAAAAAGAAAGTCTTGAATTGCGTGATGATCGGGGCAATGTATTGGGAGAAATGACTTGTCAAAGGATCGCGCACGGTCATGTGATCGTGATCCCAACGATCTTTTCTAAAAACGATGAGCACTATACTTTAAATGAGGTCACGACCTTATTAAGAGACGATCAAGAAAAAACGATCGCCAAATATGAACTGGCTAAAGTCAGTGAATCGTTGGACAAGACAACGTTGACGACACACTTTGTGACTAAAGCCGGCCAGCCACTTTGCCGACCGGATAAACAAACGATCACCTGGAAGACGCTTAAGTACCAGGACGCTAAAACTGGTCTCTCCTGGAGCGGATCAAGTATTCCAGAAGAATCAAACTATCTCGCGGTCAAAAGTCCTTTGATCAAAGGATACGTAGCGCAAACAGCGGGCTTAGGGCCAGCTAGCTTGAAAGCTAAAGAACAACAGATCGTCTATCGAAAATTAGGTAAGATCATTGCGATCGATAGTAGTGGTAATATTTTAGGTACCAAAACGTATTGCAACGATCGTACCGATCCTACACGGGCTGCTGAGACCTTTTTACCATATATCAAGGGTTATCATCGTGCGATCAAAGCTGAAGCGATCGTACCTAGTGATCCAAGTTGTGATATTTTTATTAAATATCTAGCCAATTGATAAAGTAAACAAGCGCGTTTGACAATGCAGTCAGCGCGATATGAATAAAGAGAGCCTTGCCATGATCTTATCGTGGCAAGGCTCTCTTTTATCTGTAGATCATTTTGAAATCAGCGAGCAATAGCAAAATATGCTGGCTGATGCGTTCGCAGTCAGGGCGATCTAGCGTCTGTAACTCATGAATGAGCTGTAATGAGCTGGGGGTCAAATGTGCTAATGAGATATTACTTTCTTCTTGAAGCAATTCTGAGATCGAGATCTCAAGTGCCTGACAGATCGCATTTAGTTTTAAAATACTGATGTTTTTCTTCTGACCACGTTCTAATTTAGAGATAAAATTGATCGAAAGGTCACTGTATTCAGCTAATTTCTCCTGCGTTAAATTAGCTTTGATACGTTGCTTTCTGATTTTTTCACCAATCTGCAAGTTATTATCCATGAAATATTACCCCTTTACTGCAAGGAAATCATCTACATGGATAATAAAGATAGTATTAATATATTAACACGATTTATAGTAACTGAATTTCTGAGTTTCGA
>NZ_BCVJ01000056.1 GCF_001591685.1 Ligilactobacillus murinus DSM 20452 = NBRC 14221
TAAAAAGCCATCTTCAAAATTCCAACATGCGGAATTTGAAGATGGCTTTCTTTATCCTAAAAATTCTAGTTTAATGTTTTTAAAAATAATACGAATTATTCGAAGATCTTGAAGCGAACATCATCGGGTAAAAATTCTTTTTCGCCAGCAGGTGCTTCGATCGAACCAAATGGCATTTGGGCTCGTAATTCCCAACTTTCAGGGATATCAAAGGCTTCTTTGATCTTTTCATCGATCAACGGATTATAGTGTTGCAAGGAAGCACCGATATTTTCAGTAGCTAATGCGGTCCAAACCGCTTGTTGAGCCCCGCCAAGTCCTTGTTCAGCCCAGTTGGCAAAGTTAGCAGCGTAGAGTGGGAAATCTGCTTCTAATTTGTGCACCGTCTGGGTTTCGGTGAAGTATAAGATCGTACCAAAACCAGCTCTAAATGAGGCGATCTTTTCTTGAGTCGCAGGAAAACGATCAGCTGGAGTAACTTTTTTCAATTCAGCTTCAACGATATCCCAAACACGATCGGAATTTTCACCAAAAGTGATAACAGCGCGGACTGTTTGGGAGTTGAAAGCCGTTGGGGATTGGCGGATCGCTTCTTTGATCGTTTCACTGATCTGAGCTGGCGTTTGGGAAACATTTTTGCCCAAGGCATAGATCGAGCGACGTTGCTTGAGTTCTTGATTTACTGGATTTGTCATCGTAAATTCCTCTTTTCGTTAGTTTATATCTAAATTATAACACGTACTTTTTGTAAGTAAAGTGTATTTTGCAAAATCTTAAAAATTAAATCCTTGCATTCTAAAATAAAAGAACTACAATGAAGGTGAAGAAATGAAAGGAAGTCTTATTTATGGCAAATGAATTATCGAATCGTTTCTCTGATCTAATGGATGGTAGCGATGCATTTTTCAATAATTTAGGACGTTCATTTTTCAACTTTGACGACTCAGAGCTAAAGATGCGTTCTGACGTGGAGGAGACCCCAAAGAGTTATCGGTTGCTGATCGATCTGCCTGGGGTCGATAAGAAAGATATGCAACTAGATTATCGCAATGATATTTTGACAGTTGCAGCTAAGCGGGATAGCTTTAGTGACCAAAGCGATGCTGCTGGCAATTTGCTTGCAAGCGAGCGTTCATATGGTCGGGTCAGTCGGCAATACCGGTTCCCTGATGTTGAACGTGATAAGATCACCGCTAAATATGAAGATGGTGTCTTGACAGTGACCCTTCCTAAGAAAAAGGATGCTGTTGCGACTGCTAATAAGATCGAGATCCAATAACAATGATAAAAAAACAGGCTTGGGTGCTATGCTTAAGCCTGTTTTTTGTAGTCTATTTTTTGAAATGTCGATGTAATTCACTGATGATCAAAATGATGACAACGATCGCTGCTAAGAGATAACCTAAGACCCCAATATTATAAATGGCGGGATGGGCAGCACTGCCTTGAACTAAGAGCGAGGAACTCATGATCAAAGCGGCTAAAATAATAGCCAAGATCACGCGGTTGACGATCTTTTCGAGGCGATCTAGTAATTTATCTTGATCTTTAAGTTTAAAGGCGATCTTTCCTTGTCCCTGCGTCAAAACGTCAAGGAGCTGTTCAAATTTAAGTGGGATCTTCGGAGCTACTTTTGAAGCTTGGTAGAGTTCAAAGCCTAACTCTTCCAAGCTCTTTTTGACGTTGAACTGCTTTTTGAAATACTCACGGGCAAACGGTCGCGCGACCTCCATCAAAGATAATTCAGGATCTAAGGTAGCGACTATGCCTTCTAAAGAAGCAAAGGCTTTGATCAATAAAGTTACTTCTGATTTTAATTGCAAGTTATTTTTGCGACAGAGATTTACAATACTGAACAATAAACTTGCAAGGTCGATCTGGCCCAAGCCTAAGTTGAGATATGGGGTCAAAAAGACACCGAGTTCATTATAAAAATCTTCTTCATCGACGGGGCCAGTCCGGTTACAAACAGCCAGCACAGCTTTACCGATCTGGCGTGTATCTTTAGTGTTTAAGGCAATGACGATCTGGGCGATCCCATCGGCGAGATTTTTGGTCAAACGGCCCATCATTCCAAAATCCAAGTAGACCAAGCGATATGGTGGTAATGTCGTGGCAGAAGTAGCTTCAATACTTGTATTTTTGAGTTGTTTTTTGAATTGGTGTGTAGGCTGGAGTTCGTTATATTCAGGATCATCGGGCTGAAGTTGGTAAAATAATATATTTCCCGGATGAGGATCAGCGTGGAAGTAATTATCGACAAAGACTTGTTTGATGAAATTTTTGACTAAAGTTTTAGCTAAGATCGTACGTAAAGGTTTATCCGCTTTGGTGGCTTTGGTAGCTGTTAGTTTTTTGATACTTTGTCCAGGCATGGCTTGATTGACTAAGATCTTACTAGCGGAGTATTTAGGGTAAACTTTAGGCACTCTAATGATCCCGTCATTGTTGTTTAGACGGTAAAATTCGAGTCCATTTTTGAGCTCGATCTGAGTATCGATCTCAGTTAAAAGGGATGTTTGGATCTCAGTGAAGATCTCTTTAGGATCGATCACACTTAGATCAGGGACGAATTTTAAGATCCGTAAAGCTTCTTTGAATAAAGAAAGATCCGTTTCAACGAGTTCGGAAACATTGGGGTGTTGGACTTTGACGACGACTGGAGTGTGATCGTGAAGTAAAGCATGGTGTGTCTGCCCGATCGAACCAGAGGCAAAAGGCCGTTCATCAAATTGAAGAAAAATATCGGTCAATGGACAGTTATATTCAGCCTCAAGCGTTTTTTGGACAGTGGTAAAAGGATCGATCTGAACATTATCTTGGAGCTTGCGAAATTCTTTGATAAAAGCAGGTGAGATCAGATCGGGGCGCGTTGAGAGCAATTGTCCCGCTTTGATGAAAGTGGGACCTAGTTTTTCGAGTGCGAGGCGAACTTCTTTAGGATCTTTTTGTTTTAAAAAGTTACGTAAGACTTCATGCTGACGCAATACTTTGATGATAAAAAGTAGGCGGTCACGTTTTTCTTTGCTAGTAATATTTGGCATCACAAGACCTTCTTATCTTATAGTAGATTTATCTCAATTTTAACCAAAAAATAGCTTAAGGGCTAGCAGTTGCAATTCTTTGCTTCGCTTGATACAGAAGTGATACACTAATAGCATAATGATCAAAAGGAATGGAATTTTATGACACGAAAAGAGAAGATCTTAGCTTATGTCCAAACTAAAAATAAAGCGGTTACGACAAAAGAGATCGCAGATGATCTAGGAATCTTACGCAATAATGTCAGTAAAGAGCTCAATGTATTGGTCCGGGCAGGAAAATTGAGCAAGCTCGCTGGCCGACCGGTAAAGTATCAAAGTCTGGCAGCTGAAACTGATACACTGATCCCACAAACTGGCTCAAAAATGCCTGATCCTGCTGAACCGGTACTTAGACCAAGTATTTTTGATACAATGATCGGACAAAAGGATAGCTTAAAAACACAGATCGAGCAAGCTAAGGCCGCGATCTTATATCCGCCTCATGGATTAAATGTTTTGATCACTGGGCCTACGGGATCGGGGAAGACCTATTTTGCTAATGCAATGCATCAATTTGCGGTCAATCAGGCGATGGTCGAAAATAAAAATTTTGTGACGTTCAACTGTGCTGACTATGCACATAATCCGCAATTACTGATGTCACATTTATTTGGCTATGTCAAAGGAGCCTTTACCGGTGCCCAAGAAGATCGTGAGGGGCTGATCCAAAAGGCAAACGGTGGGATCTTATTTTTAGATGAAGTCCATCGTTTACCCCCAGAAGGCCAAGAGATGATCTTTTATTTCATGGATCACGGGACATACAGCAAGCTCGGGGAGATCACGAAGGTCCATCATGCTGATGTTCGTTTGATCTGTGCTACGACGGAAGATCCTGAAAGTTCGCTTCTAAAGACCTTTATGCGCCGGATCCCGATCACGATCCAGATGCCCCAATTTGAAGCGCGCAGTGTAAGAGAGCAACTTGCGCTATTGAAACGTTTGTTGACGTTAGAGGCTAACCGGACACAAAAAAATATCACAGTGACCGAAGATGTTGTGAAAGCTTTGTTAGGGAGCGTCACATTTGGTAATGTGGGTCAATTGAAATCAAATATCCAGCTGGTTTGTGCACAAGGATTTTTGAATAGTGTCGATCAAGCCGAACAGATCAATTTAAAATTTGAGCAACTTCCCCAAAACATTAAGGATGGGATGTCACGTTTGGCAAGTGATCGTGTTCGCCTAGGCAAATTATCGCAATTACTAGAGCCAGTCTTATTGATCCAACCCGATGGAGCAGCTGAAAGCATCAATGAAAGTGATCGCTATGAGCTACCTTATAATCTCTATGAGATCATCGGCAATAAAGCTGCTTTGTTAAAGGAAGAGGGTCTAGAACAAGGTGCGATCAATAACTTCATCATGACAGATATCAATGTCCACTTGAAGTCATTTTACCGCGATAACAAGATCTTGCGGACCGAAAAGAACTTAAATGAATTAGTCGATCAAGATACACTACAGTTGACTAAAGATATCATGCAGATGCTGAAAAATGATTGTGGCTACCATGTTGGTGAGAACTTTATCTATGCGATGAGTTTACATCTGAGTTCATTTATCAAACGTGTCCAATCGGGGCGCCCGATGCGTGAAGTCTCAGATGATCTGGTGGCAATGGTCAGAGACTATCCTGCTGACTTAAAGCTAGCTGAGAAGATCAAAGCAATGCTAGAAGACCACTATGATTTTCTCGTACCAGCCTCAGAAGTCTACTATCTAGCGGTGCTTTTGATCTCGTTGAATTCTGTGCCTAAACATGGGAAAGTCGGGGTCGTCGTTGCCGCACATGGAAATCATACTGCTTCCTCGATGGTCCAGGTAGTGACCGGGTTGTTGAATGTCGATAATTTAGCGGCGTTTGATATGTCACTTGAGATGAGTCCAACGGTGGCATTAAATGAGATCATCGCTAAAGTCAAACAAGTCGATCGTGGTAATGGGGTCTTGTTACTAGTCGACATGGGCTCGCTCAGTACGTTTAGTGCCAAGATCACAGATAAAACTGATATCAAGGTCAAAACGATCGATATGGTGACTACCGCTATGGTCTTAGAGGCCGCTCGGAAAACAGCTTTGATCGATAGTGATCTTGAGTTGGTCTATCACGAGTTAAATGAATTTAATGGATATTCTCGCAAAGCCGAAGAGCCTACGCAAGGTAAGCTAGAAGATGTTAGGCAACGGGCGATCTTGGCACTGTGTTCGACAGGGAAAGGGACGGCTGAAAAGATCAAACAAATGCTGGATGAGATCTTGGCTGATCAACTTATTGACGATGTTTCGGTCTTAACGATGTCAGTTGTCGGGATGAATGATAAGATAAGCGAACTAAATGAAGAGTATCGCATCATTGCCACGACGGGGATCGCTGACCCTAACCTAGGGGTACCGTATATCTCATTAGAAGAGCTCTTTCAAGGTGACCGTGGTAAACGCCAATTGATCGAGCATTTAGAAAACAGTCAGACTTGGTATGTTGAATCTAAAACGCCGGCACCTAAAGTCGATCAAGCTACTGCTGCTAATTATTTAGAACAATATTATACCTTTATCAATCCTAAAAAAGTTATCGGTGTGCTTTGGCAGTACTGTGATCTGTTAGCTAAAGAACGGCAACTAAAATTAACGGATGCTAGGCGCTTGGCGTTGATCATGCATCTTGGAGGTGCGATCGAGCGGGTCTTGTTATCGGCACCGGTAACGTTGAGTGCGGAGCAAATTAATGAATTTGAACAAAGCGATTGGCCACAGGTGCTGAAATTAGCCAATGAATATTTAGAAGCTAAACTTAATTTAAAATTTCCGCCAGCTGAAGCGTATTATATTGCCAAATTAGTCGATACAGAAATGGTCGAAAGCTAATACACAAAATAGTGATACACAAAATAAAGTGTATCACTATTTTTATATGAAATTTTTTTGCTTTATTTATTAGGGGATCTAGCGTGATACACAAAAGTTGGCACGGTATTTGCTATATATAAAGTGTAAGGAATTATTTTTCAAAGGAGATGAGGATGATGTTAGGTTTGATCGTTGCCAGTCATGGTGATCTAGCGCAAGAACTTATCAAATCTTCTTATTTAATTTTAGGGCGACAAGAAAAAGTCATTGCGGTGACCTTTGAGCCAGCGGAAGACTTAGCTACTTTGGAAGATAAATATGAAACTAGCTTACAGCAATTTGCTACAACTGATCGAGTCTTGTTTTTATGTGACCTATATGGTGGCAATCCCTTATTAGCAACGCGCCGCTTTGTTAAGCGCGATCCGAAGCGTTTTGCGGCAGTTGGCGGAGTCAATTTGGCGATGCTTTTGGAAGCTTGCACCTTGCGGACTGAAGCGCTCAGTTTAGCCGAATTAGTCGAAAAACTAATAAGTGTTGGTCGTCAAGGTATCGGTTCAGTCAAGGATCTGAAGGTGATGCCATGGATGTAAAGTTATTGCGGATCGATTCGCGTTTGCTCCATGGACAGGTCGCAACAGATTGGGCTAAAAATACTGCGATTGAGCGGATCCTAGTGGTTTGTGATCAAGCGGCTGGTGATAATATCAGAAAGACGCTTTTGATGCAAGCCGCACCACCGGGGATCAAAGTTCATGTGCTTACCGTTTCTAAGATGTTACGGTTGTGCAGAGATGAGCGCTTTGAGCATTATAAAGTTTTGGTGCTCGTCGAAACTCCAGTGGATGCGATGCGTTTGATCGCTGGTGGGTTGAATACAACAAGCGTCAATCTAGGATCACTTAGTTTTGATGCGACCCGCAAGATGATCACCGAAACGATCGCTGTCAATGAGCAAGATGTTTTAGCATTAGCTTGGATCAGACGGCGTGGGATCGAGCTTGATTATCGCAAGGTCTCAAGTGATTCTAAACGCGATCTGTGGAAGTTACTTTGTGACAAGGGTCTAGTCAAAGATAAGCTAGATCACGATTAGTAAATGTTTTGAGTTAAGTTTTGAAAATATTATAGGAGGCGTAACAATGGTTGGTATTATTTTAGCAAGTCATGGTAGTTTTGCAGACGGCATTTTCCAATCTGGTGAAATGATCTTTGGCCAACAAGAAAATGTAGCTCATGTTACCTTAATGCCAAGCGAAGGTCCTGATGATATCAGAGCTAAGATGGAAGAAGCCATCAAATCATTTGATGATCCAGAAGAAGTATTATTCTTAGTCGATCTTTGGGGCGGTACACCTTTCAACCAAGCTAATAATTTGGTTGAACAACACAAAGATAAATGGGCGATCGTGGCTGGGATGAACTTGCCAATGGTGATCGAAGCTTATGCATCGCGATTCTCCATGGAAAAAGCCCAAGAGATCGCAGCTCATTTAGTCAATGCGGGCAAAGATGGTGTCAGAGTAAAACCAGAATCTCTTGAACCTAAGAAAGAAGCTAGTGTTGCTAACACAGCGAAGGCTCAACCGACAGGGGCGATCCCACCAGGTACAGTTTTAGGTGATGGTAAGATCAAATATGTTTTGGCTCGGATCGATTCACGTTTGTTACACGGTCAGGTGGCAACATCATGGACCAAATCAACAAATCCAGATCGGATCATCGTTGTTTCCGACAACGTTGCGCATGATAAATTGCGTAAGAACATGATCGTTGAGGCAGCTCCTCCTGGAGTACATGCAAATGTTGTGCCGATCGAAAAGATGATCGAAGTTGCAAAAGATCCTCGTTTCGGCGATACAAAGGCATTGATCTTGTTTGAAACTCCACAAGATGCGCTCAAGGCGATCGAAGGTGGTGTTGCCATCGATACCTTAAATGTTGGTTCAATGGCTCACTCAGTCGGCAAAGTTGCCGTTAACAAAGTTTTGTCTTTGGATAAAGATGACGTTGAAACATTCGAAAAATTGAAGAAAGACGGCGTTAAATTTGACGTCCGTAAAGTTCCAAGTGATTCACCAGAAAACATGGATTCGATCTTAAACAAAGCACGTCAAGAATTGAAGATGTAGATAACTTGGAAATACAATACGAATTAGGAGGATTATAACATGTCTGCTATATCAATGATTTTAGTAGTTCTTGTTGCCTTTCTTGCTGGTATGGGTGGTATCTTGGATGAATTCCAATTCCACCAACCATTGGTAGCATGTACTTTGATCGGTTTAGTGACCGGTAATTTAGAAGCCGGAATTATTTTAGGCGGTTCATTACAAATGATCGCTTTAGGTTGGGCTAATATCGGGGCTGCGGTTGCACCTGATGCTGCTTTAGCCGCTGTTGCCTCAGCTATTATTTTGGTCCAAGGTGGCCAAGGTGTTAAAGGTGTGGGTCCTGCGATCGCGATCGCTATCCCATTAGCTGTTGCTGGTTTGTTCTTAACAATGTTAGCACGTACGATCGCTGTTCCGATCGTGCACTTTATGGATGCTGCCGCTGAAGAAGGTAACTTCCGTAAGATCGAAGTGTGGCAGATCATCGGGATCGCTATGCAAGGTCTACGTATCGCTATTCCTGCTGCTGCTTTGTTAGTTATTCCTTCATCTGCAGTGCGTGGTTTCTTGGAATCAATGCCTGCTTGGTTGAATGAAGGTATGACGATCGGTGGTGGGATGGTCGTTGCCGTTGGTTATGCAATGGTCATCAACATGATGGCGACCCGCGAAGTTTGGCCATTCTTTGCGATCGGTTTTGTGATCGCTGCTGTTTCTGATTTAACTTTGATCGCTTTAGGTGCTTTAGGTGTATCCTTTGGTCTTATCTATCTTGAACTTAAGAAGAACGCTGGTAACGGCGGTAATAACGGCGGTTCAAGCAATACAGGTGACCCACTTGGCGATATTTTAAATGATTACGAATAGGAGGAAAGATACCATGGCTGAAAGCAGAGTTAAATTAAGTAAAAAAGATCGTTTAGCTGTCGCATGGCGTTCGACTTTCCTTCAAGGTTCTTGGAACTATGAACGTATGCAAAATGGTGGTTGGTGCTTCTCAATGATCCCAGCTATCAAGAAATTATATAAAACTAAAGAAGACCGCGCTGCCGCTTTGAAGCGTCATTTGGAATTCTTTAACACACACCCATATGTTGCTTCACCTATTTTAGGGGTGACGCTTGCTTTGGAAGAAGACCGTGCTAACGGGACCGAAGTTGACGATGCAGCGATCCAAGGTGTGAAAGTTGGTATGATGGGACCTTTAGCTGGTGTTGGTGACCCAGTCTTTTGGTTTACCTTACGTCCAATGTTAGGTGCTTTGGGTGCTTCCCTTGCAATGGGTGGTAACATCTTAGGCCCGATCATCTTCTTTGTTGCATGGAACATCATCCGTTGGGCATTTATGTGGTATACACAAGAATTTGGCTATAAGGCTGGTTCTAAGATCACAGATGATATGTCTGGTGGTATGTTGCAATATGTCACAAGTTTAGCTTCTATTATGGGTATGTTCGTCTTAGGTGGTTTGATCGAACGTTGGGTATTACCTTTACCCCGAAAGTTTCGACCGTTAAACTCCAACAAGGCGCTTATATCGAATGGGATAAATTGCCTAAGGGTGCAGAAGGTATCAAACAAGCTTTGATCGAATACAAAAATGGTAAAGGTCTATCCTTGACGCCAGAAAAGGTAACGACTTTACAAGATAACTTGAATTCCTTGATCCCAGGCTTAGCAGCCCTCTTGTTGACATTCTTATGTATGTGGCTTTTGAAGAAGAAAGTTTCTCCGATCGTTATTATCATTGCGATCTTTATCGTAGGTATTTTAGGCCACGTGGTCGGTTTACTTTAAGCGACTGCTAAGACGGTCTTGTTTCATGTAAATGAAATAAGGCCGTTTTGTGCTATACTGAGACTAAATTTGATAAGTAATCGAGGGAAATATAAATGGTGCAATCAATTAATTCTAAAGTCGATCTAGTGATGGCTGGGACTTCCTATATGGGGTTGACCGATTATGGTAAGATCATGATCGGAAATAAGGGTTTTGAATTCTTTAATGAACGCGATGTGAACAAGTATATCCAAATACCTTGGGATGAAGTCGATAAAGTGATCGCCTCAGTTATGTTTAGGGGACGTTTTATCCCCCGCTTTGCGATCCAAACGAAAAAAGATGGGACTTTTTCGTTTGCAGCCAAAGATTCAAAGAAGTTATTACGAGCGATGCAAAAGTATGTTGCGCCCCAGAACATGGTCCGCTCGTTGACCTTTTTCCAAGTTTTACGGCGCAATTTGAGCCACTTATTTAAGAGAAATAATAAATAAGTTATAGAAAAGGCGATCTAATGTAATGGATCGTCTTTTTGTTTGCGGTTGAAAAGCGTATATTTTTGCATGAGTAGTTATAAAAATTCGGATAGGTAAAAAACTTAATTTTTTTTGCAAAAGGTGTTGACGATAGCTAGAAATACCTGTATAGTTAATATCGTTGCTTGAGCGGATAACTAATTCGTTTGAGTGATCGAAAAAAATAAAATTTATCTGTTGACATCGAATCTTGATTTTGATAAGATATAAAAGTCGTCGCTTGATTGTTTGTTTTGAATTTTTATTCAAAATTAATTCAAAAAAGTGGTTGACAGATAAAAATGATTTTGCTACAATATAGTAGTTGTGATTGATAAGTTATTTGTTATCGATCAGCA
>NZ_BCVJ01000057.1 GCF_001591685.1 Ligilactobacillus murinus DSM 20452 = NBRC 14221
TCCGACTTTTTAAAGCTAGTCTCACGTGATAAAGAACACGATTGGCAAACAGCCCCGTTTGATATGGCAGAAGCAGGGATGAATGATGGAACTTATGACGTTGAAGTTGTGATCCCAGAAAATTTCTCAGCGCGGATCTTAGCTTTACAAAGTACCGATCCTAAGCAGGCAGGGATCAGTTACCGAGTTCGCAAGGGGCAAAATGAGATAACCAATCAAGTCGTCGGGCGCAACGTCGACAGCTTGATCAACTATTTTAATAACCGTGTCGTTCGGATGTATTTTTCGAGTCTAGTCGGTAACTTGCGGAGCGCTCAAGTTGCGATGGAAAGAGGCGCTAATCAGCAAAAAAATCAGGTCAGCGATCTCTCCAGCCAAGTCCAAGCACCATTTCAAGGCTTAAACGATCAATTTGCTACGATCTTTAGTACAGCTAGTGTTTTAGATGAAGATCGGCAAGCAAGTGTTCAAGCAGATGAAGCTTTTAGTCACAGTGTTCAAGCATTATTACAAGGCTTAAATCAAGACTTAACGAGCAATAATGAGGCTGAGCAAGCTGCTCGCACCGCTTTACATGACAAGTTAGAGGAGCAGATCAAGCTCTATGAGGCATTGACCAAGAAGAATTCAGCTTATCAATTGAATGTTGGCAATTATTTTACAGATACAGCTCCAGTTTTACCGCTCCATGATACTTCGAGCGCTTTAGTCGGTGTCGTTTCTAACGATCAGGCGGCTTTAGCTAAGCAAGTGCAACAGTTAAATGAACAGTATCAAACTTTGCATTCGTTGCAACAACAGCTAGAAAAAGAGTACGGTCTGACCCAAACGACGGCAGAAGAGAATCTAGCCACGCTAAAAGCAAAATTAAATGGTGATAACGGCAATAATACGCAGATCTTGACCGCTTTTGAAGCACAACTAAAGAAAAAGTTATCCAAGCTAGGGGTAGCAACTGAATTGACGCAAGCTGATGACGAGTTAAAAGATCTTTGGTCTAAGCAAGATCAAAAAGATTATCAAGCTGCTACGCAGATCTTGAGTAAATATGCTAAAAATCTTGGGGTCGATTACGGTAAGCCAGTGACTTATCTCAAAGAAAATACTAAAGAAGAAAATTACCAAGCTAAAGTGACTTTAAATCTAACGGCGGATAAACCCAATGTGATCCAACTAAAAGGTGATGGAGCAGCGGTAACTTTGGCTCAAAATAATATTGTTTCGACTTTAAGACAAGCGGGATATCAAGACGTCAAAATAACTCCTGTTAGCCAGGGGCGTTTTACAATCAGCTTTACCCGGCCCCAAACAACGACTGCCGTAGCTAAGACTGAGTCAGAATCTGAAGCTACAACGAGTTCAAAAAGCAGTGAGTCAGCTGAAAGCTCTAGTTTAGCTGAAACTAGTTCAACGGCTAAAGAAGAGACATCTCCACAGACACCGAGCGTTACGCCACTTCCAGCTAATTATGCATTGGAAATGACTGTTGACTACCAGATCAAGGAAACGACGGATTATGAGTGGAGCGTCAATGGTCAGGTCCAAAATACTGGTCATTTCGTAGTAGTCACACAAAAAAATAGCACTGAATTGAACCAAAATGTAGCGCAAACGTTGGCTTTAGCACATGAGGTCATGGCTGTTTATAGTCGAGAAAACGATCTGGGCAACTTTTTAGCTACACAAGAACAAGCTAAGATCGTCGCAAGCCCTGATTCATTAGCAGCATTAGTTACTAAGAGTGCCCAACTTAGCCCTGAGCTAGAACAATATGCCACTCAATTAGTGGGGCAATACGCTAAACTGAGCCAACAAGTCAAACGTCTAGGTGAAGCAACAGGTCGGCTCACACTCGATGACCAAACCCCAGCTCAAATCAAGACGTTAAATGAGATCAGCCAAAGCTTGAATGAAGCCGGCTTACAAAGCTATCTCGAACAGGTAGCTGGGATCATCGAGTGGTATAACAAAGCCCAGTTAGCGGTCAATACAGCTAAAACTGACTCGTCAGCCCCAGAGAGCGTACCACTGACAATGGCAAGTGCTACGGCTGAGGTGAGACCTGAACAGTTGACACAACAGTATCAAACTTTGAAAGCATCTTTGACTACTGGGACAAAGGAATTGACGACAACTGATAAGGTCGATCCTAAAGGTTTACAGCCGATCATTAAAGATCTCACGAATAATACCACCAAGTTGCAACAGACAACGGAAGGGATCAAGACTAGCTTGAGTCAAAATCTAAAGAATAGTCAAAAGCAAGCCAATAATAATCAAGATTATGCTAAGGCATTCAATACAGTTATGCAAAATGCACGTAATGGTGAAGCCGACAACAGTAAGGTCTATAATTTCTTGACCAATCCGATCAAGGCTACTGGTTCATATACGGCGATGCCAAAGCATTCGTTAGTACCGTATTTTATGACAGTGATCGGAGCCTTGAGTGCAGTCTTTATTGGTTTGGGGATCGCTAAGTATTTACCTAAGCGGACGATCTCAGACCAAGAAGCTTTGATCGAACATACACGTGCATGGCTGAATTTACCGAGTGTTATTTTGACATTTGCGATCAGCTTGGGCTTAGGGGCGATCTTTGCTTTGAGTACGTATAGTGTGCCGGGGATCGGCTCAAGACCGGCTTGGTTTATCTATGCGATCACAATCATGACGCTGTTGACGAGTTTGATCACAGCAGGAGCGCGGATACAACGTGAAGTAACGCTCTTTATCTTTGGGTTAGTTTTAGGTCTATATATCTTATTGACACCATTTTTAGGGATCTTAGTCAAAGCGGGCACATTTGTTCAAGTGTTATACCGCTTTTCACCGTTGCAAAATATCGAAGCTGGCTATACGGCGTTGGTAAGTGGAGGCACAGTTGGGATCGCGACCTTATTAGGCCTGATCTTAGCGACTGTTGCAGTCTTTGGGGCTAGCTTATTCTTGCGCCCACTGACAAATGAGACCGTGGTAAAAAACGATGATGAAAATTAAGAATGTCTGTGTGTGTCTAGGAGCTTGTCTGATATTTTTAGGTGGTTTGGTTGTGACAGCGACCGCCGATGATGGCAGCCTCGAACTAAATGAACAAGCGATCTATGATGATGGATATAAAGATGATACCCTGCAAAATTATGGGGTTAAGACGCTGTTTTCCCCCGAGATGGAAAGTCAAAATAAAAAGCAAAAAAAGCAAGCTAGTGCTCCCGTAGTTCAAGCTGAAAAAAAGATCTTTACGCACCGTGAGCACAGCACAAACCAGATCCAGCAAAAAAATCAGCAGGTCTTACACAAATATCTATTTACCAAACGCTCTAAGCTAAAAATCGTACCCGGCGATAAAAAGGTGGAAACGACTGAGATCGCGGGCCTTAAATACCTGTGGTTCACGCTGTTATTTGGAATAATGGCAGTTTTAGGAAGTGCGTTAGGGATATATTTCACCAAAAGACGTGTAAAACGAAAGGAAAGTAGTAGTCGATGGACGAACAACTGATCAGGATCGGACTGAAATACGCTGGTACAGTCTATGATCTGCAAGTCTCTAAAAAAACAACGTTAAAGTTATTAGCTGAGCAACTTGGACCTGCTTTAGCCGTTGTTAATGTGAATTTACCAGCAAAATTTGAGTTGCACTTACTAAATAAAGCATTGACGTTAGATGAGAACGTCCCATTACAGGCCTATCCTTTGGGAAATGGCGACCAATTTGAAGTGAGCGTGAGGAAAGAAAATGACGATGATAAGTGATGGCAAGCTTGAGCTTGAATTCAAACAAAATAAGTCTGAGCTCAAAGTGACCTTAGGCGCAGACAAATATCGGTTGACTGAATTAGCCGAATACAAACTTTTTTTGTCAGGTGATGAACATTATTTGCCCGGCAAAGTACTCAAAGCAAACGAAGATCAATTGACTTTGAGTTATCAACTTCCTGAAAAAGCTTTGGCGCTGACAGAATATGTTAAACGCTTTGACCGGGCGGCAGTCTTACGTTTATTGCCCCAACTTTATTGGGTCGTTGACGAACAAGCGGGGTTGTTACAACCTTTTATTGTCCCTGAGAACCTTTTTGTTATCGGGCAACGGATCGTTGTCGCACACCGGGGGTTCAAGTCTTCGGTGGCGCCGTTCAAAGAAACAGCCGAACTTAGAGTCAAGCAATTTCGGGCGTTGGTCTTATATTTACTTGAACCTAAGCAAGATTATGCCAAGTTAGTCAATGGTGCCGGTGCTTTGCGGCATACGTTCGCCCAGCAATTAGCAAAAGCAACTACGATCACAGCACTTGAAAGCCTAGTCGATCAACAGGTCATGACCCAAGAGCAAGTGGCGCAAAAGACACTAGTAACGGTCAAAAAAACTAAATTTCAAATGCTCAAATGGATCGCGGGCATTGGTAGCGTGATAAGTGTGATCTTACTTGGCGTGACCCTTTTTTGGGGTTTTTATACAGTGCCTAAAGCCGAGCATATCGTAACGGCACAAGCGCGTTTTTTAAATGACAATTATGCTGATACGACTAAAGAGCTGGCGCGTTATTCACCGGAGCACTTGCCCCAGAGCGCACGCTACGTATTAGCGGTCAGTTATATCCAGCTTGATACACTTTCAAGTCAGCAAAAAAAAGCAGTCTTGAAAAATATCTCGCAAAATTCTAACTCTAACCAGTTGAACTACTGGATCCAGATAGGTCGTGGGCAATACACAGAGGCGTTGAGTTTAGCTAAAAATATCGGTGATGACGAATATATCTTGCATGCCTATACGAAACTTTACACTGCGACTAAGAACAATACCACGATGGATGGGGCTAAAAAGCAAGCAGAATTAAGCAAATATCGTAAACAGATCAATGAATACTTGAAAAAACTAGGCGGTGAGAAGAATGAATTTGAAGCCGATTGAGCAACTGTATGCTGATCCAACTAACCGAGTCGATGATCGCATCGATCAACAAGCTACCACGGCATGTGAAGTTTTTGAATTGACGAAGACCTTCAAACACTGGACCACAACGGATAAGCCAGCCAAAGAAGTGGCAGATCAGCTTGTGATCGCGTCTGAACGCTTACGGGTCCTGACGACAGCTTTACCGACACGTCCATTGGTTTTAGCTAAAGAAGCAGGAGATATCGTTTTTGATACCCCAGCACTTGTGAAGATCACGCCTACAAAGCAAGGCTATTTTGTAGAAGCTTTTAGTAATGGAGCCAAGCTTTATTGGCACGATGAACTTTGTGAACGTATCAAAGCCAAATGGGAATTGGGAACAAGATTGTATGTCGATGGATTATTGCTGGAACTACGGGAAGCGCAGCTTAAATTGACGCCATTACGTCAAGGTATCATGTTAAATATCGACAAATTATTACCGACTAAGCGCCACCATGAATATCCCGTTGATTTTCCTAATTTTCGTCGAAGTCCACGGATCTATCTGCAAGAACCTAAACAAAAGTTGCGTTTAGAAAATGTCCCGACACCACAAACACCTCCCCAAGGTGCTTTGATGCAAATGATCGTTCCGCCCCTGGGAATGGTCGTAGCTAGTGGATTAGTCAGCTTATTGAGTGGGGGCAATGGCTTGATGATGCTAGGGATGGGGAGTGCTAGTGTCTTGACCGCTGGTTTCTCGATCTCAAGCTATTTTACCAATAAAAAAATGATCCAAACTCAAAATAAACAGGCTAACGCAGCTTATGAACAGTACCTGTTAAGTATCACGGGGCAGCTGGCTAAATTAAATCAAGAACAACGAGCCGTGATGCAATACGATCATCCTACATCCGAAGAGATCGCTGCGATGATGTATCACTATGATCCGCGCTTGTATGAACGGATGCTCAGTAATGATGACTTTTTGACCTTGAGTTTAGGTCAGGGGACTCTGCCGATCAGTTACCAGTTTGAGCACGACAAAAATGATGCTAAGATCAAGAGCAAATTAGAAAAATTCATTGAACAAAAGATCATCGAACCCTACGAAAAAGTCGAAGATGTCCCCGTAACGATCGGGTTGCGCCAAACGACCTTGGGATTAGCGGGCAATAGTGCTGCTTTACGCCAAGCATTACAGACAACATTGTTCCAATTGGCGGCTTTTCATTCGTATCACGATGTTCAATTTGTCGCCGTGCTAAATGAAGCTGAATATCAAGATCATTGGCAGGAATGGCGGTGGTTACCGCATTTTCAATTAGAAAGTTTGAACTTGCGCGGACTCGTCTATAACGCCCAAACCCGTGATATGGTCTTAAACTCGCTGTATCAAATGTTAGTCAAGCGTCGCCAAGAGTATAAAGAACAGCGCAATTCTCGAGAAGCAATGTTTTTTAAGCCCCAGATCGTTTTAGTGATCCAAGATGAATCATGGTTGACGGGGCATAACTTAAATGAATTCTTGATGGAAGATATGAGTCGTTACGGTGTGACTGTGATCTGGGCAAAAGAGACTACAGCAATGTTGCCTGAAACGGTCACGACTTTAGTTGATTATCACAGTTCAAAGTTAGGGACCTTGATCAATGAAGACCAGACCTACTTGAACCTAGAATTTGTGCCGAATTCATATCCTAAAAAGATAACACAGGTAGCAGCGATCAAGCGCTTGGCTAATTTACGCCACGTTGAGGTCGAAAAAAACTCGATCCCTGAAAGTATCTCGTTTTTGCAATTGTATCAAGTTAAGCGTGTTGCAGAGCTAAACGTGAAAAAGCGGTGGCAGCTAGCTGATACCTCCAAGACATTGGCAGTACCTTTAGGCGTACGGGGTAAAAATGATGTGGTCAACTTGAATCTACACGAAAGAGCACATGGCCCCCACGGCTTATTAGCTGGGACGACAGGTTCGGGTAAATCTGAAGTTTTACAGAGTTTTATTTTGTCGTTAGCAGTCAATTTTGCTCCCGAAGATGTGGGCTTTTTACCGATCGACTATAAAGGTGGCGGGATGGCGAACTTATTTGCTGATCTGCCGCATTTATTGGGATCGATCACTAATCTTGATGGCGCAAGTACGGCCCGAGCCTTGAAGAGTATTCATGCTGAATTAGAGCGCCGGCAACGTTTATTTAGAGAATTTGGGGTCAACCACATCAACGGTTACACCAAGTTGTATAAAAAAGGAAAAGTGGGTGCGACTGATCGCGTGTATCCAACTGAGCCGTTACCACATCTGTTCTTGATCAGTGATGAGTTCGCTGAGTTAAAAGCTAACGAACCTGAATTTATGAATGAGCTAGTTTCGACAGCGCGGATCGGGCGTTCTTTAGGGGTACACTTGATCTTAGCGACGCAAAAGCCAAGTGGTGTCGTCAACGAACAGATCTGGTCGAACTCACGCTTTAAGATCGCTTTAAAAGTGGCCGAACCGGCTGATTCAAAAGAAGTGATCAAAACCCCAGATGCGGCTTCGATCACCTTACCTGGACGTGGTTATCTCCAAGTCGGTAATAATGAGATCTATGAGTTGTTCCAAACCGCTTATAGTGGTGCTAAATACGTTCCTGACGAAGCCCAAAATGCTGCCAAAGCAGATGATCGGATCTGGTTGATCAATCATTTAGGACAAGCAGAATTGTTAAATACCGATCTTTCTGAAGGTGAAGTTGTTCAGGCAGAATATGAGGAAGTTCAGTCAGAATTGGAAGTAGTTGTAGACGAAATAGCAAGGATCACTGAGAAGGATCAAGTTGTTCTTCCGATGAAACCATGGTTACCAGATCTAGCTGAAAAAATCGTTACGCCTAAAGTAGATTGGGTAAATGAATGGCAAAAAGAACGAAAATTAGCAGTGCCATTTGGAATGTTAGATATACCTGAGCAACAGATGCAAAAGGAATTATTGTTTGATATTGAGAAATTTAATCCAGCCGTCTTTATTGGTAGTTCTGGTTACGGAAAGTCCACGGCATTACAAACGTTAGTGCTCAATTTGGCACGTTATAATTCTCCAGCTCAAGTCCAATTTAATCTGCTTGATTTTGGGAATAATGGCTTATTGCCTTTGAGAAACTTACCGCATGTAGCTGATCACGTAAGACTAGAAGAAAAGGAAAAATTCTTCAAAATGTTACAACGGATCGGCGAAACTTTAGATCAGCGGAAAACTTTATTTCAAGAACATGGTGTCGCTAACTTTGAACAGTACGAAGCAATGGCTGACCAACCATTAGCAATGAGTATTAATGTGATCGATGCTTATGATGCGCTTATTGAAGATGACGATCGTGATGTTGTTGACAGTATGATCAATCGTGTTTTACGCGAAGGTGCTGCTTTAGGCGTATTTCTAGTAATGAGTTCTAATCAGATGACAGCTTATCGCTTAGGAATGCGCTCTAATATCTCTAAAGCATTGATGCTTTATCTAGTCAATAATGATGATCTAATCGAAGTGTTAGGTAGTGATCGGATCCAAATACCACCTATTCCAGGACGCGGACAAGTAGAGATCGACGATGCAGTTGATGTCTTTCAAACATATCAACCAACTACAGGTGAAGATTCATTGAGCATTATTAAAAACATTGGAGCATTGGCCGAAAAAATGGATGCTTTTTGGACTGGTGAACGGCCAAAAGCGATTCCGATGCTACCACTACAATTTGGGTTAGAGTACTTCGAAAAACGTGATGATGTTACGAACCTACTTGTAGATGGTGAGTTACCGTTAACATTTGATATTCAAACCACAGAGGCCCTAGGCTTTGAACCTATAAGACATCATTTCTTCACATTGATCTATGGAACTGAGGAACAACGTCAAATGTTAGATACTAGTTTATTATTCTTGCTGAAATATACAAAGAAAAGGACAGTATTGGTCGATTTTGAAGGCCAAGTATATACGGATAACTATGCCAACTTTGATGAAGTTTATACGGCATCGGGGGATGATATCGAGCGCTTGAAATTATTGTTGGCTGAGTATGTGAAGCTAGCTGGGAGTAAGGCTGTGGGAGAACAAATATTTATGTATATTCCTAATTTGCGCCTGTTCTTTGAAAAAAGTGGTTTGACGATCGA
The DNA here is from genome assembly GCF_001591685.1 of Ligilactobacillus murinus DSM 20452 = NBRC 14221. Lineage (GTDB taxonomy): Bacteria > Bacillota > Bacilli > Lactobacillales > Lactobacillaceae > Ligilactobacillus > Ligilactobacillus murinus. Next base: position 9,035 of record NZ_BCVJ01000057.1, read on the forward strand.
TAACTTTATCTTGACTTTAAAGCAAGCTTGGCGAGCAGGCTTATACATTATCATTTCTGATAGTATCAACTACATTGAAAAAGGCTTTGATTTAAATGTTCAAGAATTGCGTAAAAATATTACAGCTGGAGTTGTCACAGCTAGATTGAATGATACGGACACGATCAAGGTTATGGGGTCATCATTAGAGAAGAATTTAGCAGGTAATGAAGCTTATTATTTTGAATCGCAAGGAACCAAATATGCCAAAGTACGTTTGGCGGGAAAAGTTTAACGAAAGAGGTAACAGTAGAATGGAAAAAGTAGATTTTTTACCCTTAGGGACAGTAGTTATTTTAAACGGTTCGATCAAAAAGGTCATGATCGCGCAACGTGCGGTTTATGTACCTGCAAATGAGGACGAAACAGATGTCAAATATTTCGAATATGGGGCAGTCTTATATCCTGAAGGTTTAGTGGATGGACAATTAGTATATTTCAATAGCGAAGATGTCTATAAAGTAATTGCTGTAGGCTACACAGATGCTGATGATGAACTCTTGGTTGAAGAGATCAATGAGGCATTAGAAAAAGTGGAAAACGAGCCTAAAAAGGTCACTAAGATTGCAGAAAATTCTTCAAGTACAGTCGATCCTTTCAGTGGTTTGTCTGAGAAATTTGATAAAGGAGAATAACTAGATGAGTCCAGAAGAGATCGCTGAGCGACTTGTTAAGGTCGCTAAGCATAACGAAGCGGTCCATCGGCATAATGCAACAATCGATCGAAAAATTGAAAGATTAAAGCAAGCGATGGTAGAGTTGACCTCACTGCAAGCGGAGCTAGATAGTTTACGGACTAATAAGCTAGAACATGGTGGTGAAAATGTTTGGAAGGGCAATGTTTATCGCGAACATAAACGAAAAGTTGGCTATGTGGAAGATGATGTTAAGGGGCTCTCTTCTTTGATGGGAGATGCTTTTGAAGATTATAGTAACACGATCCGACGCTTACGAGCAGAGAAGCAAAGTTATTGGATCATCTAGGGAGTGAAAATAAATGGCAAAGATCAGCGTAAATACAGGAGAGGTCAATCGAAATGTACGACAGATCAGTACTGCTGGCAATGCTTTGGCGGGTAAGCAAGATGGTTTGCGTCATCCAAACAGTAGCATCAACACGCCAACGCCTAAAAAGATCCGAGAAAAATATACTCAGATCAATAATTTATTGCATAAATACGGAGCTTTAGTAAAAAATGATGCTAAGCGGATCGAAAAAGTAGCTCAAAATATGCGTGAACTAGACGAAAAAATGGGTCGGAGGTGAAGCAAATGACTAAGATGAATTACATGGAGCTATATGAATTCATGCTAGCGACAAACCAAGGTTTGAATAGCCGGCGTGATCTATTACGTAAAACACAAAAGAGCTTAAATACTTTTGCAAGTGGCAAGGGAGGCCTCACTGGTGGTGCTGCTGATGGGATCGCAAATTATATCAGCGAAGTGCACGCCAGTGGGCTAC
>NZ_BCVJ01000058.1 GCF_001591685.1 Ligilactobacillus murinus DSM 20452 = NBRC 14221
CCGGCTAGGCGTCATTAAAGCAATGGAATATCACAAAGTTATTTCAGAGCTTAGAACCAACAAGAACATCAAGGTCTCTGACCTGCTCGGCGATAATATGTCGCGTTCAAGCTATAACCGTTTTATTTCTGGAAAGACTGATATCTATAGCCAACACTTACTTGCTTTACTCGATCAGCTCCATGTTTCATTTTCCGAGCTAGAATATATTGCTAGCGGCTATAATACTTCTAAAGAAGATACTTTCTTTCTCAAAGTCGTCCTGGCTGCGCAAGCAAAGGATCATGAGGGGCTGGTCCTTTGTTATCGCCAAGCACAATCACTTGCCCAGCCAAAGCACAATGATTTTTACACCCATATTTTAGGCGCCTTAGATCTAGTGATCAGTCAACTTAAGTCACAACCATATAACTTAAGTGACAATGCTTTATACACATATTTGATCCAAGCTTTTTCTTGGACCGACTATGAATTTAAATTCTTCCAATTGATCTTACCGGCTCTTTCCCCCGCTGAACTCGAACCATTTTTAGCCAAGATCGAACGTAATCTAGCTAAGTTTGGCAATGCTACACCCTATAATCAGAAAAGTTTCAATTTGATCTGTGATATTATTTTTTATTTTATTCAGCACCAAAATTACGTTAATGCTTCACATTATCTCACGTTACTCGAAAATTATGACCTGACTGAAAATCTAGTCTACGAAAAGTTGTTATTTACATTTTTTACCAACCTCAAGAAATTATTACTTCATCAACCAGCTAATACTTGGCGCCGTCCATTATCCAAATGCATTGCGACCGCTAAATTTCTCGATATGCCTAATTTAGCTGAAAAATTTGAACAAACTATTTTACAGATAACTAACTAAAAGCAGGTAGCCTGCTATAGCACGGAAGGCTACCTGCTTATTTGCGTCGCAATGGATGCAACTAGAGATCACTACTAGGGGTATCATTTTTACGCACTTAAAAGCCAAATTTTAAAAAGATCGCAACTTTTTGGCTGACTTCAGCGATATTTTGTTTAGCCATTAATTCGATAAAAATAAAACCCAGGTTATCTCTGCCTAAAAAATATGGCTTTAGCAACTGACATTTCAACAACATCAAATACTTGCCTAAGATGCACTAGTAAAAATTATCGGCGTGACTCTTACTTATATCCTCAACGATCAATATTTCGTATTGCTAAACTTTCCTAACGCTAAACCACCCTTATCGATCACTGAGCATTTAAGGAACATATCGCTCCATTAACATAAGCTACGCTACCACATAAATAATGGATCAAAAACCATAAAGATCTTTGATCCACCACTTATCTTATAGTGCACTAAAAACAAACACCGCCTGAGTTTGGACGCTCTGCTGGATGGGTGTACTGCCCGACCTAGGACCAGCCAATGTCACCATTTATTGTAAGCTACTCAACAAATGTCTCAGCCAAATGCTCATTCATCTCCCTAAGATATTCCCTAATTAGCAATATAATACTTGCTAACATCTTGATTATAGTCGCTAAAACTTTATTTATCTGCTTTTTCTTCAAAAAAGATACAGGTGTGTCATTTTTGAGACATTCACTGCTCTGCACTGTATTTTGATTTCCTAGACATATAAAATACCCTCCAAGTATAGGATGAATTTTCTATTTCATCTGTATACTTAGAGGGCATTATAACCATTCAACTAAGAGAAAGGGTTATTTAGTGATCTTGACCTTACTTACCGTATCAGCTGTCGTGTCTTCTGGGAAGTACACTTGATACCATAAGATAAAGGTATAGATGGTAAAGATCTTTTGCATGGAAGACTTACCGTTGATATGTTCTTGTAAGATCTCAAGTAAAGCTTCTGGTTCGAAGAATTTCTTAGCTACATCTGAAGTAAATGCTTCTTCGATCCGTTTTCTGAACTTGTCTTCTTTGATCCAGCTAGCAATTGGAGATGGGAAGCCAAGTTTTTCCTTATTTGCCACATCTTTTGGTAATTCAGCGGCAGCTGCCGTCCGCAAGGAGACCTTTGTTTCATCGCCACGGATACGCGTTTTGATCGGCATTGTAGCCGCAAAGGCAGCCACTTCTTTATCAACTAATGGTGTCCGGACTTCAAGTGAGTTACACATACTCATCCGGTCAGCTTTGTGCAAGATATCAAATGGTAACCAAGTGTTGATATCAAAGTATTGCATTTGCGTCATTTCATCTTTATCTTTAACGTCATCAAAAATATGCTTGGTATAAGCACCAGAATCAACGTTTAAATCCTTGTTCTTCAAGATCTTATCCCGATCATGATAGTTAAAGACATAGTTTACCCGGTAGTAGCGTTCACTCAATGGTTGTGCCCCACGGACCAAGAAACGTTGTCCATGGAAACGAGGTAAGTTGATCACCATCTTAGAAAGGGCACTCCGCAAACCTGCTGGAACATATTTTTGATATTTTTCAAATGGACGAGCTTCTAAGTAAGTGTTGTAGCCACCGAAGAATTCGTCAGCACCTTCACCAGAAAGCGCAACTTTAACTTGTTTTCTAGTCCCTTTGGAAAGGTAGTAAAGTTGCATTGCTGATGGGTTAGAGAGCGGTTCATCCATGTAGTACATGATCGTTGGTAAGATGTCAAAATAATCATCGCCATCCATCGTGATCCGAGTATTTTCTTGACCGATCTTTTTAGCAAAGCGAGAAGACCAATCTAATTCACTATATTTGGAATTGTTGAAACCAAGTGAAAATGACTTGATCGGTTTTAACTTAGCTGCTTCATTCAAAACATAACTTGAATCGACACCACTGGACAAGAAACTACCAACTTCAACGTCTGCGACCATGTGAGCTTTGACCGAGTTGTCGACTAAGCCTTGGATCTTCTTAGCATCGCCTTCGATCGTTTGATTTTCATCAATGTGATCGTAGTTGAATTTGTAGTATTGATGGATCTCAGTCTTGCCATCTTTGTGGATAAAGTAATGACCTGGCAAAAGCTTATAAACATTTTTGAACATTGTTTCCTTAGAAGGAATAAATTCAAAACTCAAATGAATTGGTAAAAGCTTTTCATTGAATTCCTTCACAAATTTTGGATGATCTAAGAAAGCTTTGATCTCAGATGCCCATAAGAAACTTTGCCCATCATCATAGTAATACATTGGCTTGATACCAAAGTGGTCACGCGCACCAAAGACTTCCTTAGTCTTGCGGTCATAGATCACAAAAGCATACATCCCGCGTAATTTATCTAATAATTTTGGCCCCCAAGCATCATAGCCATGGATCAAAACTTCTGAGTCAACATCGGTTCTAAATTTATAACCTAAAGCTTTTAACTCTTCACGAATTTCGCGATAGTTGTAAATTTCACCATTGAAGGTCAAGACTTTAGTTTCATCACTGTTATACATTGGTTGCTTTCCGTGAGCCAAGTCGATGATCGAAAGGCGACGGAAACCCATTGCAGCCCCTTCGTCTGCAAAATAAGCTTCATCGTCTGGACCACGGTGACGGATACGATCCGCCATTTTTTCAATTGTGTTATCTGGAATATCAGTTTGGTTTACATACCCAACAAAACCACACATAATGTTTGTTCTCCTTTTACTCTGTTTACTGCCTTAGATTACCCTTTATTACGCCAATTGTCAAAATTTACTGTGGTTCTGGCGTATAGGCAATATTGGCAAACTTGTTATATGATTTGATAAATAAGAGCTTGACCGTCCCACGCGCACCAGCACGGTTCTTTTCAATGATCAGTTCAACTTCACCGACATCTTGATTTTCCGGCTGGCCATTGTTGTCTGTGTCATCGTCATCCCCGTCAGCGCGCTCATAGTAGTCATCTCGGTAAAGGAACGCTACGATATCGGCATCTTGTTCGATCGATCCAGATTCACGGATATCAGACAACACCGGCCGTTTATCTTGGCGCTGTTCGACCCCACGTGAGAGCTGAGATAAGGCAATGATCGGGACTGAGAGCTCTTTTGATAATTTCTTTAATTGACGCGAGATCTCAGAAACTTCTTGTTGGCGACTTTCTTTGTTAGAACCTTCGATCAACTGTAGATAATCGATCACGATCAAGCCTAAGTTACCCTTTTCTTTTGCTAAACGGCGACTCTTTGCCCGGATCTCGGACATTTTGATCCCTGGTGTGTCATCGATATAAATACTTGTTTTTGAAAGAGCCCCGACGGCCACGATCAGATTAGCCCATTCTTGCTCATCTAATTGCCCTGTGCGCAAGTGATTAGCACTGATCGATCCTTCCGCACATAACATCCGGTTGACTAGCGATTCGGCACTCATTTCTAAAGAAAACAATGCGATCGTCTTATCGGTCGAAGTCCCGATATTTTGTGCGATATTCAAGGCAAAGGCCGTCTTCCCCACAGCCGGGCGGGCAGCTAAGATGATCAAATTATCCGGCTGTAGCCCAGCTGTCATGTGGTCAAAATCTTTGTAGCCAGTCGCAAGCCCTGTGATATCTTCATCTTGTTGTGATAACTTATCGATCTCATCTAAAGAATCAGTCAAAACTTTACTGATCTCTTTAAAGCCACTTTGGGTGCGATTTTCTGCCACTTCCATGATCTGACGTTCTGCCGATTCTAAGAGATCAGAAACAGGCTCGTCTTGTTCTTTTGCTTGGGTGATGATATTGGTTGCCGCTGCGATCACCCGGCGTAAGACAGCTTTTTCTGCCACCAATTTGGCATAATACCCCACATTGGCTGCTGTCGGCACGGATGAAGCCAATTCAGCAATGTAGGCGACCCCACCGACATCATCGAGTTGGTTGTTCATCTCAAGGCGGTTATTGACCGTTAAAACATCGATTGCTTCTCCATCGTCGTTTAGATCGATCATTGCTTGGAACAACAATTGATGGGCACGCCGGTAAAAATCTTTGGCTTCCACAAATTCCATTGCATCCGCTAAAGCATCAGGGCTCAAAAAGACTGCCCCTAAAACAGCCTGTTCCGCTTCAATATTTTGCGGGGGCAAACTGTCATTTAAAAGTTCATTATCCAACCAGCTTCATCCTTTCTGTATTTTAAGTGTACAACTTGAAATTATAACACAAAAAATAGGCTGGTCGAATCTATTGTTACCTATATATCACTGACCTAAAAAATATTGCCTTGTTTTATATCACAATTAGTTCTACACTATGGTAATAGTTATAAAGGGGGAATTACTTTGTTTATCACTCGACTTACCAAGCGTGACTGGTATCGGATCTACAAATATCTTTGGAAGGCACAGTTATTGCCTCAAAAAATACGCATATGTGTAAAAACTGTTGCCATTTTGCGAATTTTATTAGCAGTATGGGTCCTTTTTCCTATAGTCCTTCGTGTTTTATTTTTATTGCTACTCCGTGCTCCACTAACTTATTATCTTTCTTATTACGAAATTTTCTTGATAATAACTGTGAGCTCACTTTTGATATTCTACTACCCCTTGCTCTTTTGGGCAGAATCACGAAAATTTTCTCCAAAAGTGTTTATCACTTTGAAGCAAGGAACTTCACTTGCTAAACTAAAGAAAATACGCAAACGATATCCGACAGCTTATATCACTCCCAATCAAGGAATGTTTGAGCCACCTTTTAATAGTAAGTGGACCGTTCTCAACTTTGAAGACTGCTACTTATTAGTGGCAAAGGGCAAACTTCCCTATGAGCCTAAACGCTATTTTATATCATTTGCCATCATCAGATATAAAGACATAAAACATACAATAACTTTTTCTAAGCAACTTGAGCCTGTCTGCGAACGGCTAGTAAATTATTCTGACGTCAAATTACTGCATGAAGAATAGTTAGTTAATTAAATCATAAAGGAGGAAACGATATGTTTATCACTCAACTTACCAAACACGATTGGTATCGCATTTATAAATATCTTTGGAAAGCGCAAATATCACCTAACATAGTGCAAGGTTCTTGAGATAGTATTGTTAGCAATAATACTATCTGTTGCCTTGATTTCGATGAATTTCGTACTTTTGTCTTACTAAACGAACCGTTGATCTTCTTGAATAGCCGTGAGCATCAACATGCTAAAAATAACCTAATAATAGCCCGCCAGAATTGCTCTAGCGGGCTATTATTAGGCATTTTATTGTTCTGAGATATGCACGCGGATCTTAGCCGAAACTTCATTATGCAACTTCACTGGGACGTTAGCGTATCCCATTGCACGGATCGGCGCTGCTAATTCCATCTTACGCTTGTCGATCTTTAAGCCGTGTTGTTTTTCCATAGCTTGGGCGATCTGCTTGGATGTGATCGAGCCAAATAAACGCCCGTCTGTCCCAGCTTTTGCCTTGATCTCAACGACATAATTACCAGATTCTAATTTTTCTTTGAGGACCTTTGCGTCGGCTAATTCTTCAGCTTCTTTTTTGGCTTCAGCTCTCTTTTGACCGCGCAATTGGCTCATTGCTGCTGCATCAGCTTGCTTAGCTTTATTGCTCTTGATCAAGAAGTTTGCGTATCCATCCGGAATTTCCTTAACTTCACCGCGTTTACCTTTACCGCGTACGTCTTGTGTAAAAATAATTTTCATAAAAAAATCCTCCCATACGTAGTTTTGCTACTCTTTATTTTCCTGCTCTTGTTTAAGAATTGCAAGCAGTTGTTCTTTGACCGCACCCACAGTTGTATCAGCGATTTGGGTCGCAGCATTGGATAAGTGACCGCCACCACCCATTTCTTCCATGATCACCTGCACGTTCTTAGTCCCGTTGCTTCGCGCTGAAACGCCGATCTTGCCCGAAGCTCGCTTAGTGATCACAAAAGAGGCTTCCACACCACTGACATTTAACAGTGAATCGGCAACTTGAGCGGCGATGACTGGATCATAGATCTTATCTTCTTCGCCACAACAGATCGCGTCTCCTTCAGCAAATTTAGTCCGCTCGACCAAATGATTGCGTTGCATGTAGCTCTTGACACTTTCTTTCATGAAATGCCGTGCCATTGCTAGATCAGCGCCCACTGAACGTAAATAGCTCGCTGCATCAAAGGTCCTAGTCCCAGTCCGCAAAGCAAACGACTGTGTATCGATAATGATCCCCGTGAGCATCGCAGTGGCTTCCAATTTATTGATCGGTTCACTGTCTTTTGCTTGATACTCAAAGAGCTCAGTAATCAACTCACACGTCGAACTTGCATAAGGCTCGATGTAGACCAAGATCGGGTTATCGGGAAATTCTTCACCTCGGCGATGATGGTCGATCACCATGACACGATTTTTGAGCTTATCGTAGAGTGGGCGAGCGATCGACATTGATGGTTTCGAGTGATCAGCCATGATCAAAAGGCTATCCTTAGTAGCTTTTTCCAAAGCCATTTCCGGGGTTATAATTGAACCCTTGATATTTGGATATTGATCCAATTCCTCTAACAGACGTTCAATGTCTGAGTGAAGATCTTCTTGATCTAAGACGATCCAACACTGTTTACCATTCATCGCTGCGATCCGACGCACCCCTAGACAGGCGCCTAGTGAGTCCATATCTGGATGGCGATGTCCCATCACAAAAATCTGATCAGCCTGATTCATCAATTCAGTCAGCGCTTGTGAGATCATCCGTGCTCGAACTCGGGTACGTTTTTCCATCGGATTAGTCTTTCCTCCGTAAAAACGCGCTTGTCCCTCGACCGCTTTGACGACGACTTGATCGCCTCCACGTCCCAAAGCAAGGTCTAAGTTATTTTGTGAGAGCTTTGCTAATTGCGTCAGGTCAGAACCACCATATGCGATCCCTACACTAAGCGTTACAGGTGAATTTTGCTTGGACGTCCACTTGCGCACTTCATCTAGGATCTTGAATTTTTCTTCCTCTAACACTTTGAGTGTCTTGGCATAAGTCAGGATAAAGAAATGGTCTTCATCGACTCGCTTGAGGTAGATCCCAAATTCTTTCGCCCAATCTGCTAAGGCATTCGTCACGAAATTTCCCAGGTTAGAAATATCTTTATCGTTCATCGCACTGGTAACTTCATCATAATTATCCAAGAAGATCTGCCCGATCACTAACCGCGTATCTTCGTATTCTTGTCGGATCTGGGCATAATGCGTCACATCCATCAAATACACCGCATCAATATCTTTTTGGATCATTAGACTAAAGGCACGCCCATGCAATTTGACTTCTATATCTTTGTCCTTATTGTCTTGTTTAGCCTCGAGTTGCTCATAGAGCTGACGATCGACCTCTTTTAACGGCTTGCCTAGCACTTCTTGATTATCAAAATAGCGTTGCATATAAGGGTTGATCCATTCGATATACCCTTCTTTGTCGTAAAATAAGATCCCGATCGGCATTTTGATCAACGCATCCTGTTCACCGCGTTTGATCCGATAAGACAGATCAGAAATGTATTCAGTTGTATCTTCAGTAACTTGTTTTAAGGTAATATAGGCAACTACGGTCATGATAAGCATAAAGACCATACTGATATATCCTAGAATAATATTGGTTCTAAAGGCCAGGATCACACAAATGACCGCTACAAGCGCCAGCATCCAAGCTAACACACGCAAATGTCTGTCATACATGAATTCAGGCAGTTGCCAAAAATCTTTGTTAAAAAATTTTTTCACTGGTTTATCCCCGCATTCCTTTCCCAATTCTTAACCTAAATTTTATACTTCTGCTACTTATTCTATCACAAACAAGCTTGACTCTCAGTAAGTATGACTATAATAGCTTGAAAAATCAAGCTGCTTTGCCCAAAATAAAAAGCCACGGAGCAAACCGTAGCTTAGTGTTATGAGTTAAGTTATTCACTTAGTTTAAGTATACGCCCACGCCTATTTATTGTCAGCAATTCCAAACTAAATTTTAAGCTTTCTTTGAGACTCCCCCTCTAAACCAGCTGTTCTTGCTAAAAAAGGCATACATATCATTTAGGAAAAAGACACTATAACTAAAGATCAAGGCAAAATTACCGTCGCCTTGCAGCATCGTTTGGAACCATAAAGCGATCGTAAAAATCGATGTCAGGGTGAAAACATAGTATTGTTCACGTTTACGGTTCAATTCCAATAATGCCCCCGTGATCGCCATCGCTAAATTCAAGCTATCCAAAAAGACCCGCGGATCATTAGTAAAGCTAAAGATCGTATATGTGCATGACCAAGCAACTACAAAAAACAAACCATATTTGAGCCACTCGAGCCCACTTTCTAATTTTTCAGCTTGGATATCATCGTTCCATTTTGGATCTAAAATGCAAAAAATATCTAAAAAGATCAAATAACCGATCTGCTCCCAAGCTGTCGCATAATTTTTCGCCATAAAACCAGTTGCTGCGATACAAATAGCCGAGATCGCCCCACACCAGCCTTGGATCCCCGATAAGTTCGAGATCCCGATCACACACGCCACGGACAGATTGCCTCCAACAAAGGCTAACAGTGACTGGACTGGGGTTTGGCTAAAAGATTGGACCAACGAAATAACTTGGAGCACGAAGTTGAACGCTAATAAGAAGTAACTAAAATACCCCCAGCCTTTACATTGATTCAATAACCACTTGAAATATCCCTTTCGAAATACATTCCTGGAATATTCTGGCAAATGGGTCAATACATCTTGGTAACGTTCAAACATCTAAAAACTTCCTTCCAACTAGATAATAATTTCTTGAATTCAAAAATTTCAATGTAACTATTATAGCCACGCCTTCCAGCTAAATTCAACCGAAAAAAAACACAATATATTGTAATTCTAATTTTATTAAATCTATATATTGTGTGTGATTTGATTTTTAAATGTTGATTTTCCTAAGTTTTTCTTACGATATTTATATCTTTTTC
>NZ_BCVJ01000059.1 GCF_001591685.1 Ligilactobacillus murinus DSM 20452 = NBRC 14221
TTACAAAAAGCGCATATATAGGCTTACTAATAAATAATTTTGGCAATATAAAAATTAATCCAGAAATCCAAGGATACATACCATTAAAGGCTTGACCAACATTTTGGTACCCCATAAAATTAATCAATTGTGGTATCTCAATATTTTTAAGTGCAGCTGTTATCGCTTCAAATCTTATAAAGTGAATTTGACCATCTGTTGTCCCCTTAAAATACCCTCCTATAAATGCAGGATATGTAGCCAAAATTGCACATATGACAAAAATAAGGACTATCCCCAACTTTCTTACACTACGTTTTTTATCATCCACTATGATTCTTCCTTTCATTTATCGCACTCAACACAAACATAAAAATCATATAGCTCACCAACTCCGCAAAAGTTTTTCCCACATATTAATGCTTAAGCTAATACTTTTCCAACTCTAAAAATATCATACGATCAGCCTTAGAAGGGCAAGTTTCTCTATATTTTTAGATATCTTAAGTCATTCACATCAATGAACCAAATATTTCTCTATTTACACAACTTAATTATTACCCATTCACAAAATTGCTTTCTCAAAAGTAAGATTTCTATATTTATATATCTTAAAAATTAATGTATATCGTATACTTCTAGCTTTCTAGCCAATCAATTAATTCTATATATATCTTTGGCTCATGCTCTTTCTTCATAAAAACTTAGTCCTAAACGGATAAGTTCGGTTTAAATAGAATGAACGAACTATCGGCAACTTTGGAATTATAATGATTCCTACAACAGTCAACAAAAAGCGATACAATATTTCCATGCTAACTGCCAAAATTTGATTTCCCGTTGTTTGAGCTAAAGTTCCATAGATTTTTCCTGAAATAGCTAGTGAATTTAAATCGATCAAATGAACACATAAGACGATCAAAGACATCTGTCCATAATATTTAACAGCTTTTAAATCCGCTTTAGTTTCACAAAGAATTTTTGCTAAATACATTAAAGTAAAACTGCCACCAATACCGCCTAGGATTGCTAAAATAGGAGAATCCGCATATGCAATATTGAGATATAAAAAGCCACTTTGTGCTGATACTATCCATAACACAATCCCTGTAAAACATCCAAATCGCCCATATTTTTCAATCAAATCAATTTTTTTGATTAAATAACCACTATAATAAAACAACTGACTAGCCATGGCAGCATTCAAAGACCAGGGTAGCCAAATATCTATATCAGTCAAATAAAAGCCCACAAATGTTACAATAGTAGCTACGATTCCACTTATATATAGGTTCCCGCGAAAGCTATCTATAATAAAATTAAAGATGATATTACCAAAATACATGGCCAGTAAGAACCAGATAGCACCTATTGCATTAATCGTTAACGATTTATCCCAAAATGGATTTAGTGTTGTTCCACTACCGTAAATAGCTGATACCCAAAAGCTACGCATATCTAGGTTATAGATCCAATTAGGAAAAATAAAATTAAATCTCGTAATAATGACTACATTGAGCAAAGTTGCCAAATATGGCAATAATAGATTGACATTTCCCCCCTTAAAAACCTTTTTAAATGGTTTTTCTTTATAAAGATATCCTGATAAAACAAAGAACACCGGTACATGCACAGCGAAAATCAATTTTCCCACAATTGAGTAGGTGTATACTTCCAATGTGTGGCCCATAATTATCAGAAACATGCCCACTGCGCGTACTATATCTATCCAATCAATTCTCCTCGTCATATTTCCTCCAAAAATTATGTATTGAAATCAAGTATTGTGTGTTTCACGTGAAACTCTATACTCAATAATCAAGAATATTATATTACAAATCCTTCAATTATCCTATAACTATAGTCATTTACCCACACTCCTAAAATTTTACCTTGCACGATCAAAGCTTTAATGGTATTCTAACCTTATAAAGCTCACGGAGGTTGTTACCATGAATTACAGTATTAGTACACAAACTACAGCAACCACCACCTCAACCACCACTATGTAGGCTGGTTGGGGCTATTTGAGATAATAAAATGTCGATTAATAAAGCTAACTGATCAGCAATATCACCTAACAATAAATGTTACGTCGATACCGCTTTTTAGTTAGCTTTTTTGCATAGGACAAAGAAATGGGGATTTTTTATGAGTAAGGATTCAAACGAGCAGCCCAAAAATCATTTAAATCGGTCGCTCACGTCTGGTCAAATGGAAATGATCGCCCTTGGTGGAACGATCGGGGTCGGGTTATTTATGGGTTCGACTTCCACCATCAAATGGACTGGTCCATCTGTTTTGCTAGCTTATGCCTTTGTTGGGATCGTCTTATATGCGGTCATGCGTGCCCTAGGTGAAATGATCTACATCAAACCTGGGACTGGTTCTTTTGCTGATTACGCTACCGACTATATCCACCCACTTGCTGGTTATTTAACTAAATGGAGCAACATCTTTCAATATATCGTTGTTGGGATCAGCGAAGTCATCGCCGTCACTCAATATTTGAATTACTGGTGGCCTAATCTTCCAGATTGGGTATCTGGGCTAGTTGTCGTGATCACACTGACTTTGGCTAATCTAGCCTCGGCCAAAGCTTACGGGACTTTGGAGTTCTATTTTGCCTTGATCAAAGTCGTCACGATCATTTTAATGATCATTATGGGGCTAGCCGTGATCTTTCTTGGCTTTGGAAATAACTGGCAACCCTTAGGCTTATCTAACTTATGGGCTCATGGCGGCTTTTTCCCTGGTGGCTTTAAAGGCTTCATGTTCTCACTTTCGATCATTGTTGGTTCCTATCAAGGGATCGAGCTTTTAGGGATCACAGCCGGGGAAGCCGCTAACCCTAAGCATGCGATCGTCGCAGCCGTTAAATCGATCGTTTGGCGCATCTTGATCTTCTATATCGGAGCGATCTTTGTGATCGTAACGATCTACCCATGGGATCAATTAGCTGCGATCGGTTCTCCATTTGTTGAGACTTTCTCTAAAGTTGGGATCGCTGGGGCTGCCGGGATCATCAACTTCGTGGTCTTAACAGCTGCGATGTCAGGAGCTAACTCTGGGATCTATAGTTCTAGCCGTATGCTCTTTAAACTTTCCATCGACCATGAAGCACCTAAGATCTTCAGCAAGCTCTCTAAGCACGTGGTACCAAACATTGCGATCTTAGCTATCTCAGGTGGGATCTTACTTGGGTTTATCCTAAACATCATTTTGACTAGCTTGAACAAAAATACGGCTAATCTCTTCGTTGTTGTGTATAGTTCTAGTGTTCTACCTGGGATGGTGCCATGGTTTGTGATTTTGATCTCAGAATTACGCTTTAGACGACAAAACGCACACGAATTAACGGATCACCCGTTCAAGATGCCACTTTATCCGTTCTCAAACTATTTTGCGATCGTTTCACTTGTTGTGATCATGATCTTCATGTTCATCAACCCCGATACCCGTGTATCAGTTTCAGTCGGAGCTATCTTCTTGCTCATCTTGACCGCTGTTTTCTTTAGTCGCAATAAGAAAGCCAAAGTATAATTGAAATAAACTCACTAAAAAACTGTCAAAATTTCTTTTAATAGCGAAATTTTGACAGTTTTTACATATTTTATTTTATGAAGGTACCTTTTAGATATTGTTTTCCCGCAGTCAAGTCATACTGAACTAACCGATAATCTTCTAAAAGCTGTTTTTGTGTCTTAGTCAAGCTCTTAGAATCAACAATTTCTCCATTTTGCGCAATCAACTGTAAATTAGTGTTATAGCTATTGATCGTATTTTCTGTGATGTCCAACGTCAAAACTGGTAATTTTTGTGAGACATCTGTCAATAATGCATAATATGGTGAAACTTTAGAGTCAGTTTGAGCTGTAGCTAACGCAGGAAAATCAGTTGGTGAGACGAGTTTAGTCTCTTTAGTCAATGGCTTGGCTCCTTGTCTCTGGGCATAAGCATTAGAGTAGATGAAGTAATCAGTCTTATGCAAAACCAACCCATATTGCTTCATATCCACGCTTGGATAGATTCCCGGCAAATGATCGCCATAGAAGACAAACGTAATTGGTTTTTGAATCTGATCGATTTGTTCTATAAATTTTTGAATCGCCTTATCGCTGTGATATAGTCCCATAGAAAAATCTTTGACCATATTTCGGATATTTTCATCAACTGATTCACCCGTTGGCGTAAACATATCCGAGCCATCGTAGTAGTTGTTATAGTATGGAAAATGATTTTGCATCGTCACCAAGTTGATAAACAAGCCACCTTTAGCTTTCCTGATCTGATCTAGTGTATTAGCAAATGCTGTTTCATCTGACAGATATGGGCTACGATCAATCTTTTTTTGATGCTTGATCGGATATTTACTACCAATGTACATGAAACGATCAAAACCAAATTTAGCGTAGACTTCAGGACGACTGTAAAACGCTCCAATGTATGGATGGATCGCGACAGCTTCTGGAAAATAATCAGCAATCGACGGAGAATGTGTCTGTGAAGGTACTAGTTGCGTATATGGAGTAGGCAAAGTTGGTGAGAAATTAGCTAAATTAAAACCTGTCAATGCCATATACTCCATATTTGCAGTTCCACCACCATAACCAGCACTCACCATATAGCCAGCCGTAGTTTGCTGCTTGATTTTTCTAACGTTAGGAATTGGATCATTTGGCAATTCAATTCCCGGAACTTGGGTTGGATCAGAAAAGCTTTCACTCAACCCAAAAATCAAAATTTGATCACCAAGTGTATTTAAACGCGTCATATTTATTTCTTGGGCCCGCTCAGTATAGCGACTTTTGATCTGAGCCATCTTTTGTTTTGAATAGCCAGCAGGTTTGGGCATAATTTCAACATCTAAATTATTTGCAAACTGCAGGAATGGTCCATTTTTTTGTGCCCCTGCTAATTGATTATAAAAAGTTGGGTCATTGCCAGTTTTATCCATAAAAATATGCACTAATGAATCTTGGTGATTTAAATAGCGAGCCCCATTAAAGAATATAACAGAAATTATAACCCAAATAACTCGGGAAATAATTTTTTTGCGTCCAAACGGATGTGTTCTTTCTAAATAAATAATCCCTATAACAGCTAACAAGAGTGCAATAATTGTTACTCCAATGATCCAAGTATTGACCATTCCAATCAAACTTCCCCATGCTTTGACCATCGAAAACTCGGAGGGCATGATTGGTTCATTGCGCGCTTGGATCTTCAAGCGGTTAGCAACCGTCCAGATTACTACGATCCCAGCAGTAGTAATCTCAGCTAGCCAATAGCGATTAGTTAAACCCCATAATAACTTGAAAATCATGATAAATATTAAGGTATTAAACAACACCTGAAATTGTCGCGGACCTAGTGTATACGTGAAAATGTTGTAACTTGCATCAACATTAGGCTCCACTTCCCAACTCATATTCATCATCAAAAATGAAATGTAAGATAGACTATAAGCTCCCACTATCCCTACTAAATATGGGTGATGCGTAGCTATCCATTTAACACCCTTATGTTTTAAAATATCCAATGCTTTAGGATCATCAAGTTCAGGGAGCGTCTGATCCAAACTGGCACACCAGTTTTTGACACACGGCTGTAATGCCAGTAGGAGAACTACTACTAACAAGAGCAATAACACTCCCAAAATCTCTTTTGTTACCAAATTTAAGATCCTTGTAGTTGCATGCCCAGTAAATTTAGTGTTATATGCTACCCAAGCATTGGTAACATCACTAATTCCACTGATAATGATTCCACCTAGGGCTACATATTCAAGCAGGCGCTGCTTGAAATCAGGCAGCCCATGTAACCATTGACTGAACATTACTGCTACAAAAACAGCAATAGCCGAACTCGAATTTACAAAGCGATAACTAGTTGAAAGATCTCCATGGACCGTTTGCGAAATCAGTGGCATTGCGCTCACCAAACCAATATATAATAAGCAGGCTGACAGAGTCCAACTAAGAGTATTTAGCTTACTTAACTTTAATGGCTTTAGCTCCAAAGTGACTCCTAATAAAAATAGCATAAGCGCAAAAGTAACTGAATTACCACCAACAAACCCAAAAATATCTTGTGCAAATAACGTTGGCAAAATAATAACTACGCCCAAAAAAATATACGCTAATTGTGAATACTTTATTAGAAACTTCCGATATAATGGCAACAAAAGTAACCCAAAAATAATTCCTGTAACAAGTGGGTACGTATTGCGTATTATCGGTAACAGCGTATTATAGATCAAACTAGACGAAATTTCTTTTTTTAGAATGAAATAAATACTTATGGTGAGCACACCCAACAAGATAGTGTACATCCAAATTTTGATAACTTTCCCTATCGTGTGTGTTTGCCAAGCTAAATAGCGTCCTAGGCCCAATAAAGTCAACGTTAGTCCTAAAACAGTCACGCTATGTAAAAGTAAAACTCCACTCAATTGTACTGATGGTTCATTATATTTAGTTGCGATTTCTGGATCAAAAGCCCAAAATAGGCGATCGAAACAGAGTAAGAATATCCCTATGATCAAGTCATAGCTACGGTATTTTTTGATGAGAAGTCCCCACTTTCTGTGTAAATTAATTATGGCATTTGCATAAATTTTGTATCTTTGACATAGTTTTTTCCCGTAGTAGCATCATATTGAATCAGCTTTAAATCTTCTAAAATCTCTTTTTGCTCAGCTGTTAGCTGCTTTTCATTTAAGACTTGTTCCTTTTCCGTTACATAATCGACAATACGAGTCTTAGAGTTTGATACACTACTTTCCAAATAAAATGCTGGTATTTTCTGATAGACTTCAGTTAACAAAGCATAATAAGGTGAGATCTTAGAGTTAGTTTTTTCAGCTACCATAGCAGGAAAATCATTTGGTGAGACTACTTTACTCTTGACCAAGCTGCTTTTAGCACCATTTTGCTGTGCATATTTATTTGAATAGACAAAATAGTCTGTTTCATGTAAACTCAACCCGTCCTTTTGCATATCATTTGCATATATTCCAGGCAAATGATCGCCGTAGAAGACAATCGTTATCGGTTTTTTGATCTGATCGATCTGTGTAATGAATTCCTCTAGATATTTGTCTGTGTAGTGAATTCCCCTCGCAAAGTTGTTAATTGCACTACGCGTATTATCAATATCAACAGCCTCCATTACTTCAAATTTACTATCGTTGCCATAATAATCATTATATGGCATATGATTTTGAATAGTTATTAAATTGATAAATTGTCCTAACGTCCTATTATTCTTTATCGCCTCAAGTGCATTCATATATGCCGTTCTATCAGATAAATATGGATTAGTTCCCACATTTTCTTGATACTTGACTCCGGTTTTACTTCCAAGATAAATATAATCATCAAAACCAAATTTATTGTAAACAACGGGACGACTATAAAAATTTCCCACATAAGGATGAATAGCTACTGAATTGGAAAAATAATCTACAATTGAAGGAGCGTAGGAACTTGTAGCAACTATTTGAGCATATGGTGTACTAATAGTTGGCGCGAAATTTGCCATTGGAAAACCCGTTAGAGTCATATATTCTGTATTAGCTGTTCCTCCACCATAACTCGCACTTATCATACGTCCTCCAGAGCCCTGTGACATTAATTGATGCACATAAGGTATCGGATCACTTTTTAGTTTAGTTCCATCCACATTATTTGGATCACTAAAGCTTTCACTCAAATTAAAAATTATTGTTTGATCACCCAAAGTATTAGTACGTGTAGCATTGATCTGTCGAGCTAACAAACTATATTTAGTCACTATTTCTTGGATCTTAGCTTTTGAATAGCTTTTAGGCTGATCCATTATAACAATATCTATATTATTTAAAAATTGAATAGTCGGTCCATTTAGTTGAACTGCATATAGCTGATAATGAAAAAGCGGATCATTCCCAACGTTTCTCATAATTTTTTTAGCAGTAGAGCCTTCATGATTCCAAAAACAACTGCTAAATACTACTAAAATCGGTAACAACATATATATTACTCGTTGTTTAAATGATAACCCTTTGACCTGTTTTTTTCGTGACAGCCAAATACTTAAAATAATTCCTCCTACTAAGAGGATCCCTCCTAATACCACGGCCCACGCCGGAGCCATCTGTAACAGGTCACCATAACTTTCGACCATTTTTGCTTCGGATGGTAAAATTGGCTCACGTCGACTATCTATCTTTAAGCGAGTCGCAATCAACCAAATAATTATTAAATAGTCACCTACTAAAAAAGCTAGCCAAAAATTATTTGTTAGCCCACGTAAAAATATATGCACGCAGATAAACAATAGTGCCGTAAAAGCGATCATCTGCGGCCGCTGCAACACCGCAAAAGTCCACGCACTATATGTAATATCCCCCGTCATACTATCAGCGACATGCCCATTGACACTAGTCAGAACAAACGAAAAATATGCAAAGAATAGCATCACTCCCACAACTAATAGCTGATATTTATGCGATAGAATACCTAGTTTACTTTTGGAAACTACTAATTTTACTTTTTGTTCTAAATTATGTAAATTCCAAGTGTCAAGCCCTCTATCTAAGTTGGCTAGCTTCTTAGCCCAACTAGTTTTATCGTAGATTCGAACACACATAATAATTACCAATGGGACTAAAATAGCTTCTAACAGCTCTAAATATCGTAATCCCCAACCAGCACCAATATTAAGCATATTTGTAAGCTCAACTAAAGTACTATTTGATGACAGTAGCATAGCTCCTAATAACCCTAAAATATAGCGTTGTTTCTGCTTCCAGGATAGATTATAAACAAAATAATTCAACAAACATATGCTGAATAATATAGGGAATAAACTAGCCGAATTAGTTAGTCTATTTGCCGTACTTAAATCACCATGGCTTCCTTTTGAAATTAACGGCATCATACCTAAAAATAAAATCAATAATAAACCCGCGCCCAATAATGCAAAGCCATCCTTCATATCGGTACGTTCTAATGGTAAATTTGCCCCTAGATTAAATATGACCCAAGCATAAAATACAGATGACCCACCGTTATAACTAAAAATATCTTGATTAAATATAGTAGGAATAACGATTAATATAATAAAAAATATATAGTATGTGTATGGAGTTACCGCAAATAATTTACGCATTCCCTTTAGCGTAAGCGTCCCTAAAAATACCCCACTTGCTAATGGGTAAGCATTTCGCAAAATTGGAAAAATAGCATTATAAAAATATCCGACCCAAACTGGATTCGACTGTAGCATATACAAAAGTGCTAAGCTTATCCAGCCTCCCACAAATAACCAGCCCCAGATCTGTGCCAGACCAATAGTCTTACTATGAGCAACTAAATAGCCGATCAACAGTAGTGCCAGTACTGGACCAGTTACTGAAAAGCCATGTAAAACGTTAGCCAATAAATATTTAAAACTTATAGTATCTTGTTGTAAGATCTGTGGTTCATGTTGCCAATATAAAGCATTAAATAGCGTTAAAACCATGGCCCCATAAGTAACTGACCATGCTTTGAGTTTGCTTCCCACATCTTTTTTGATCATAATCCTCCCCTGCTCCACTTTCATAAAAATATTGCTACAATTAGTATATCTAAAAATACTGGTATTATAAACTGCACCTTACACAAAAATAATAATTTAAACAAAAAAT
>NZ_BCVJ01000060.1 GCF_001591685.1 Ligilactobacillus murinus DSM 20452 = NBRC 14221
TGTATGTTTGTGCCCCCGTTGTATTTTCATCTCTGCGCCCAAAACCAGTAACATCATAGCCACGAGCAACTAATTCCTTGATAACGTGGCCAGCGATCCGACCATCAGCACTAATTACAGCAACTTTTGTCATAATAAATTCCTCCATTCAGTTGTAACTTTTATCATTACATCAATCCGATGACCTTAGTCTAGTCTCTTTTTGATGTAATGTCAATAGTTACAACTAGAAAATATTTTATTTTTTTGTGTTTACCTATAGTTAGCGGAAATAAATTTTTTGGAAAAAAGAAAAAAATGTCGCTAGCAATTGCGTATTTATAAAGTGTAGCCGTAGTTCAAAATCCCTTGCAAAATAGTTTTAATAATGTTATAATTCTATCTCGTGAGTATCTAAACAAAATTAGCTTTAGATTCTCCTTGTTCTTACTTTAGATAAAGAACCAATAGTCCATAAGGAGGTGCAAACAGTCATGACAAATTATGAAATTACTTACATCATCAACCCATCACTTGACGAAGCAGCTAAGAATGAATTAGTTGAACGCTTCGACAACATCTTGAAAAATGATGGTGCTGAGATCGTAGAATCAAAAGACTGGTCTAAGCGTCGTTTTGCTTACGAAATTGGTGGTTTCACAGAAGGTGTCTACCACATCGTAAATATCAAAGCTGAAAACGCAGACGCTATCAACGAATTTGACCGTCTTTCCAAGATCAATGATGGTATCTTACGCCACATGATCGTTAAACGTGAAGACTAAGATAGACTATAAATAAAGTAAAGGAGGAAATGAACTTTGATCAATTCAGTTGTTCTAGTAGGTCGTTTGACCCGAGATCCTGAACTGCGCTACACGCCTTCAGGGGCGGCCGTGGCAAGCTTTACTGTCGCGATCGACCGTCGTTTCACTAACCAACAAGGTCAACGTGAAGCTGATTTCATCAATTGTGTAATGTGGCGTAAAGCAGCCGAAAACTTCGCTAATTTTACCCACAAAGGTTCCTTAGTAGGGATCGAAGGCCGGATCCAAACCCGTTCTTATGAAAATCAGCAAGGTCAACGTGTTTATGTTACTGAAGTTTTAGCTGAGAATTTCTCACTTTTGGAATCCAAGGCTGAATCAGAAAGGTATCGTGCCCAACACGGCAGCAGTAACGCTAATGTGCAAGGTTCAGCTCCTTCAAATGATATGCAGTCATCTAATCCATTTGGGACTCCAGCAAATAATCAGACAAATGATGCTTTTGGTGGTAGTGGTTTTGATACCACTCCAAACAATAGTAACAATGTGGCTGATCCATTTGCCGGTGGGCAACAGATCGATATCTCAGATGATGACTTACCATTCTAAAATTGACAGGAGGGAAATCTAATGCCACAACAAAGAAGAGGCGGACGTCGCCGTCGTAAAGTTGACTTCATCGCTGCTAACCACATCGAATACATCGACTACAAGGATACAGATCTTCTTAAGCGTTTCATCTCAGAACGCGGTAAGATCTTGCCACGTCGTGTAACAGGTACTAGCGCAAAGAACCAACGTAAACTTACAGTTGCGATCAAACGTGCACGTATCATGGGCTTATTGCCATTCGTTGCCGAAGATTAATCAAAAAACGTCTCATTGCGAGGCGTTTTTTTTGTTGGGGAAGATTTTTTTGAAAAAAGTTTTTAAAAATTTCTTTTTTAAAGGCGAACTATTATATTCTTTGGTTGGATATTATACGATTAAGCGGTTGAAGAGTGAAAAAATATAGTGGTAAATCCTAGATTAGTAAAGATGTAACGCTGCGTGTGGATAAGGTTGTGGAAAACTTTAATGTAATACCCGAACTTTGTCTATTATGAAAAAAATATAATTTAAATTCTTAAGAAAAAATCAATAAAAAAGTTAGCCATTTTGGGTCATTTAGGTGTATTATAGATATGTAGATTGATGATGAATCAATCTTCTCCCCTTTTTATGTAGTAAGTGATAACTATCTTAGATTTACTTTAGGATAGTATTTCCCCAATAACATAACCTTTTTCTCCGTGATTTTCCCCGATCACGGAGTTTTTTTATATTCATAAAAATATAGAACTATACGCCAAGTTTTTTGCGAGCATTGAACGCGGGAGCTACCACGATGTAACAACATCATGGCTGCTCCCGCGTTGTTGTTATACTCAGCGATGACTAGTGAAACTATTTTAGCTCGAGGGTCTTAGCAAACTCAGTTCCATTTGAAAGTACCGTAAAGTTTCTAAAGTCGATCGTGGTCGACGCATCGAGTTTAGAAGCTAGGCGCATTGGATCGTCAATTTGGATATTTTGGGCGGTAAGCCAAGATATCACTTGAGGGATCGCTTGTGTTTCGCTATTTAGTAACTGGATCTGGCGGTCGTCAGTTAACTCGAGTGTTAGAGAAAAGATGAAGCGCTCAGTCAGTTTGGGTAACGGTCGGAGCGTGATCTTAGCCAGATACATTCCCAGACAAGCCTGAATGATCTGGTCAGGTGATAGGGTGAGCATTAAATTGTCGCGGTCATCGAAGAGCTTGAGATGTGTGGTTTCAAACTGTGTTTTCGCAAAAGCAAGTGAATTTTTGCGAAATAAAATTGCAAGTGGCAGTTGGCGATTGGTTCCGTAAAAGGTCCGTCCATTAAATTCAAGTGTAGTGAAAATTGGTGCGGTATACAAATTAGTAGCTAAATCGGTAAAAACGATTTTTTTCATATTTGCCCCCATTTCTATGGATCAACTAGCATAATTTATAAACGTCATCTTCTGCCCTCTAGCTCCTCCTTAATGATAAGTGATATTGCCTAAGTGAGACAAGCGTTCTTTATAGAAGAAATGTGGTATTATGGAATAAAATAGCAATGAGGGTGAAAAAAATGGTCAAGGGCTTGATTTTAAGTGCAATAATTTTTGTTTTAGGGGCGTTTGAACTTTATGCGACATATCGCTACTATCACAAATTAGTTGTGGCAGATCGCAAAAATATGCTTTCTAGTAGCCGGTTATGGTTAGGTATCATCAGTGGAGGCTTGTTATGCGCCCTCGGGATCTTTTCAGCTTTAGGTGTATTACAAGGTGCATAGCTTGAGAAAATGATCAGAGGCTATAATATAAGTAAAAGACATCTTCGAATTCCAACTCTAAGATCACATATCAATGTTGGAATTTCTGAGATGTCTTTATTTGTCTCTTAAAATACTATTTTTTAAAGCTTTACTGTGGCAAGTAACAACGAGTAACAATTTTTTAGCATAATACATAATACTAAAAAATATGTTCCGTCCAATATTTTTATTTACTTAAATTGAAAATTTCTTTACCGAATTTGGAAAATATGATATATTGTTCTAAATTAATTTTATATTGAAAGAGATTTATTTATGTTTAATTTTCATAACTACTATATATCACAAATTGATGAGAGTGATTGTGGTGTTGCCAGTTTGGCGATGCTTTTAAAATATTATGGCTCAGATGTTTCATTAGCTTATTTGAGAAACATAGCTAAAACCGATAAGAATGGCACAACAGCGTTAGGGATTGTCAAAACTGCTCAGCAATTAAACTTCGAAACTAAAGCTATAAAAGCAGATATGCGATTATTTGATATTGCTGATCTTTACTATCCTTTTATTGCACATGTGATAAAAGACAATCAGCTTTTGCATTACTATGTTGTAATATCATCAAATAAAAAATATGTAACTATTGCTGACCCTGATCCATCAGTAAAGGTAAAAAAAATTTCCAAGAAAAAGTTTGCTTCAGAGTGGAGTGGAGTAGCTATATTCGTAACACCTTCAATCGAATATATACCTATCAAGGAAAGAAAAAAAGGGTTATTTTCACTATTCAACAATGTTTTTAAAAACAAAGCGCTATTAACAAATATAGTGCTATCTGCTACTTTGATGACTATCATTAGTATCTTGGGATCCTATTTTATCCAAGGCATAATTGATACATACATACCTAATGAATTAAGTACCACACTAGGCATAGTCGCTGTGGGTCTTCTGGTGTTCTATATGTTCAATTCTATTTTCATGTACTCTAAAGAATTTTTACTCATAATATTAGGACAACGATTATCAATAGATATTATTTTGGGATATATTAGGCACGTTTTTAACCTTCCGATGGAATTTTTTGCCACTAGAAAAACTGGTGAAATAATATCCAGATTTAATGACGCAAGTAAAATTATTGACGCATTAGCGAGTGCTGTTTTATCTATGTTTTTAGACGTAGGCACTGTTTTTATTATAGGAATAGTTTTAGCTTTCCAAAGCTTAAAGTTATTTTTAGTGACCTTATCCGTACTTCCGGTATACGTTTTAGTGATATTGATATTTGCTAACTATTTTGAAAAACTAAATTCACAACGAATGGAAAGTAATGCTACTGTTAGTTCTTCAATTATAGAAGATGTTAGAGGCATTGAAACAATCAAATCTTTGAATAGTGAACAGCAAAGATATCAACACATAGATACAGAATTTGTAGACTTTTTAAAAAAGAATATGGAATACTCCAAAAAAGATATACTGCAACAAGCAATTAAATCTTTTATTCAACTAAGCTTAAGTCTAATCGTACTTTGGATTGGATCAAACTTAGTCATTTACAATAAAATGTCTTTAGGACAATTGATGACATATAATGCATTACTAGTTTATTTTACAACACCCCTACAAAATATTATAAATCTCCAACCCAAATTACAGGCTGCGAAAGTTGCTAATAATAGACTAAATGAGATATATCTTGTTAAAGGTGAACATGATAATAAACATTCAAGTACAAAAAGTCTCCATAATTCTAGTGGAAACATTCAATTTAATGATGTCTCATATAGATATGGATTTGGAAAAAACGTGTTAAACGATATAAATCTAACAATTAATTCAAACAAAAAAGTCACCTTTGTCGGTGAAAGTGGTTCCGGAAAATCAACTTTGGTTAAACTACTAGTTAATTTTTTTGAACCCACTTCGGGAAATATCACAATCGACAATCAAGATGTACAGCAATTTTCTAAAAAGGAACTACGTAGTTTTATTACCTATGTTCCCCAAAACCCATATGTTTTTTCAGGAACAATTTTGGAAAATTTAAAGCTTGGAAATAGACGTAATATTTCTGTGAATGACATCTTCAAGGCTTGTGAAATAGCAATGATCAAAGATGATATTGAAAAAATGCCTTTGCAGTATGACACGATTCTAGATGAGGAAGGACATACATTATCTGGTGGACAAAAACAACGTTTGACGATTGCTAGAGCATTACTATCACCTGCAAAAGTTTTAATCCTAGATGAATCAACTAGTGGTTTGGATACTCTAACAGAAAAGAAGCTTATCGAAAATCTAATTGGAATGTCAGATAAGACAATTATTTTCATCGCCCATAGATTAGCTGTAGCAGAAAAAACGGATACTATTTTTGTATTGAATAACGGAACTATAGTTGAACAAGGAACCCACCAGGAATTATTATCTAAAAAAGGGTTTTACTATAAATTGGTAAATAATTAATGGAGAAATTCATATGAAACAAGACTTTTTTGAAAGTAGTGCATTTTACTCAAAACGCTATAAAAATTTTTCTACATTATTGGTAATACCAATATTTTTAGTAGTTTGCTTCTGTATAGTAATTTCTATTTTTTGTAAAAAAGAAATTGTCATACAGGGATCTGGTAATATTCAACCCATATCAAAAATAGCAGTTATTCAATCTCAGCTTGATTTTCCCATCTCGAAAAATAATTTACAAGAAGGGAAAAAAGTAAAAAAAGGAGATACACTACTAATCTACAGAAATAAAAATCAAGATAGGGAAAATTATTTTGTTCAGCAAATAGATGCAGTTAAACAACAATTATCTTCCTTAGCTACTTTGAAATTAGGTGTAAAAAATAACATAGATACCTTTAATTTCAACGACGAATTCGGATATCACGAAGAATTAAATGCATACCTTAAACAACGAGATATTTATAGTAATGAAAACAATATCTTAAAAATTCAAAATTCAGATTCAGAAAAAAATAAAATTGCAGGTTATACTACTGCTACCAATGATGATAAACTATTTATTCTACAATCTGAAAAAATATCTGATATTTGTAAGGAAGAAAAAAAGTTACGACAATCGCTCAGTGAATTGGAAGTTAACTCAAAAGACTATAGTAATAATACTAAAATCACCGCTCCTACTTCTGGAATACTACATGTTAATCAGGAATATGACGGTATGCGTAAGGTTAACGTAGGTACTCCTTTAGCTGAAATATATCCTGATTTACAAAAAGAAAAAAAAGTTAAATTGGTAGCATATATATCTGAGAGAGATATTACTTCTATAAGAAAAGGACAGTTTCTCAAATTTAAATTTTCCACTAGCAATGTCACTCCTCTTAAATTGAAAGGAAAAATTACTAGCATTAGTACGACATCAACAAAAATTAACAATAGGGTTTTCTACATGGTTTCTGCTACTGCAAAAGTCCCTTCAAATATGCTTTCTAAAGTTAAGTACGACATGGAAGGAAATACTACTGTAAGTATAGGCAATATGTCATTTTTTGATTATTACAAAAATAAACTTTTGAATAAAAACATATATTAAATCTCAAAGGAATGATTTTAGATGCTTACTGCGTTAATTCTTGAAGGCAATTCAATGTACAGGCATAAATTGCAAAATATTATTCAAAATAGGATACGGGTAAATGATACTCTGGATGAATATGACATGGAAATTGCCATTTCTACTGACAATTTATCGGATATTCTTAATCACATAGCAGCACATAAGGATAAATCTTTCTTGATTTTTGTGGATATAGATACAGTGTCACATGATTTAAACATTTGGAAACAAATTAAAGATAATGTTGTATTTGCTGAGATAATATATTTATCAGATTCTTATAACTCTATCCAGAAAATTATAGCTGCTAGAGCCGAACCATTGGATATACTGTGCAAAAATTTAGCAGATGATTTTACTATACAAAGAGTGCGTGAAAATATCGATATCGCATTTGCTAGATATAAGAAAAATGTCTTAGCTAATTTAGCTAATTTTTTTTCGTATGAAATTACTCATGGACTTGTAGAACGAATACCGTTTGATCAGGTATATAGTATTGAGTCTATAATAGGCAATAACAAACAAGTGCGCTTAAATTATAGGAATCTTAAAGAAGATATATTGGGGAGCTTAAAGCAGTTTGAAGAGCAATATGATCACTTGCTTAGATGTAACAGAACTACCCTAGTTAATATTACAAATATTATCAGAATAGACAAAAAAAACAAGTCGTTAACTTTATCAAATGGGCAAATATATCCGATAAGTACAAGAAGATTTAAAAACGCCGTAAAAATTTTAGAACAGACCTAATTCAAAGCACAATATTAAATGCCTTATTTATTGTATTTAGCGTCAATATCTGTCTAGAATTACACACTAAATACAATAAATTGCTCGATAATTCTTTTTTTAACTACTATTCTTAAATAACTGTATACTTCTAACTGTTAAGAGATATCAATTTAATTTGGAGGGAAGCAATTATTATGAATAATGCTGAATTAAATTTGTTTGAAGAATTATCAACTAGTGATTTGCAAAATATCGTTGGTGGGAAACGAGGTTTAGGCTATCATATTGTTGACGCAGTTGTTAGTTTTGGGAAAGGTTTTTTGGACGCTTTTTAAGATTATCAGTGATACAAAAAGGAGAGTAACGAAATGGAAAATTTACAAATGTTTGACGTTATGACTGAAGAGGAATTAACAGAAATTAATGGTGGCTATAACCGTTTAGCTGGTCAAATTGGACACTATACAGGCAAAGCCGTTATTGTCGGCGCTACAGTACTAGGTATTGCATCCCTCTTCTAATAGCTAAGAGGTGGAAAAATGAAAAAAAATACTTTAGGAAAGCTTGTTGTCGCATTATTATTTGCGATAATTGTGCTAAAGATGCTTTTTGTACCAGGTCCTATTTCCATTGGAACAATGGTAGCACTTGGATTGGGAATTCTAGTTGCTTTGGGATTCTCTTTACAAAAATTTATTAAAACAAATAGTTAAGATGAGGCTGGGACATGAGTCTCTGTTTACAAGAAAACCACCCGAACTTTTTCAAAAATTCGGGTGGTTTTCTTTTTAATTTTAAAGTCCATTATGACTGTTTTTTGGAGACTTATATCTCAGCGCCTCTTGTTTGTTTAGTTAAACAAACTCTTGATCCATTCGATGAAGCGAGTAAACCAACCTTTTGCCTGTTCAACGGCTTCTTTAGCTTGAGCACTGTTGGCCCAGTCTTTGGCTTTATTCATCAAATTACCAGTCGAATCTTTAACGTTATTGATCGTGTTTGTCACGTTATTGATATATGTCTTG
Organism: Ligilactobacillus murinus DSM 20452 = NBRC 14221; assembly: GCF_001591685.1. Classification (GTDB taxonomy): domain Bacteria; phylum Bacillota; class Bacilli; order Lactobacillales; family Lactobacillaceae; genus Ligilactobacillus; species Ligilactobacillus murinus. The sequence goes on from NZ_BCVJ01000060.1 coordinate 8,432, forward strand.
CTTGAGCTGATCGGTGAATTTTGGAAGTTTACCAAAGCACCTGAGATCTGTGTTACTTGCTCTGAAGTTGTTTGATCTTGAATGCCTCGGTCAGCCAAAGCCTTATTTAACATATCTTCAATGTCTTGTTTTGTAGCTAGTTCTTGGTTATCTTGCTTTTGTTGTGCCAATTGCTTGGAAACATCACCAACAGCGGCCATCAATTTACCAGGATAGGCCGCATCATCTTTGTTGGCGTTGATCGCTGGTTGTGTCGCTGAAAGCATCTCGTTGGCTGTCGCCGTGTTTTCTGTGTTCAATGAAACGCCATCTTCGGCTAAGGCCTTGTAGACCCCAGTTAAGGCTGATTCACCTGAAACGGGACGGTTAGCGGTCACGACGATGCTGACATCGGTTACCCCCGCCATTTGTGCGACCATTGCGTATTGTTGGGAAGTTACTTGTGTGATATTGTTAGAACCATTGTAGTCTTTGATATTGACCTTGACCCCAGAACCAGGATCTCCGGGTGCGATCGCAACTGAGCTGATCATTGCAGCGTCAGTCGTATTGCTCGAGCCATTGGCGATATATTTGTTGTAATCGGCGGCTGTAGCGGTCAAAGTTTTGAACGAAGAGTCAGTTTCAAATACTTTAGCTAAATTTTGGCGTGCTTCTTGGCTCGTGCCGGCTCCATAGACGACATAAGCAGAATTTAACGTATGTGTGCTACTGCTACTTGTGGCTAAAGCCTTGGGCGCACTGGTCAAAGTTACCCCTAAAAAGGTCAGCCCTGCCAAGAATGCAGTTGCTAATTTTTTTAATTTCATCTCTAAAACACCTCATTGATTTTATATCTAGCTACATTCTAATTTTACCACCAGAAATCAATTCTTGTCTTTTAATGACGCCTAGCCGGAAGAGGCTGTGACATAAGTCTCCAAAAAACGGTCGTAAATGGACTTTAAA
>NZ_BCVJ01000061.1 GCF_001591685.1 Ligilactobacillus murinus DSM 20452 = NBRC 14221
ATAGTGGGTCAGACCACTACCTGATTTTTTATATTTTGCACTAAATGACGCATTTTTGTCATAAATATTTGATAACGAATAGAAATCAAGGGAGAAAATATCTCTAAAATACGAACTTATGTTTGATAAGGGTGTTACACTATTTCATGAATGTAACAAGAATGGCTAAAAAAGCGGAATTTTCGAAAAAATAATCGTTTTTTAGCCATTGAAAAAATTTTTTTCGAATTTTTCCAAAAAAATTTAGTCGAAATTGGTAAAAAAGAGACGTTTTTTGTCATAAAACTTATAAAAGGTAAGAACAGCGAGATTGCGGGCTTTAGTTTAGATAGCTGGGATTTTAGTATAAAAGAATTGTTACTAAATATTACGAAATGTAACAAACATTACACAACTTCCATTTTAGGTAAAGATTTTGGTACTTTAATGTCATAATCAATCCGTATACTATTCATTGTTAGCTCGCAAGGAGCTAAAAAGCTTTGAGCTTTTGGATGTTATTAGAAAAATAGATATTTAAATTTGAAAACATATAAGTAGAAGAATTTTACAGGAGTGAATATATTTTATGAATTTAAATAAAGTTTTATTATCAGCCGCAACAGTCGTAGGTTTTACCGCTGCTACAGCAGCTGCTGCAAATGCAGATACAGTGACAGTTAATGCCGGGGATACACTTTCACACATTGCATTACGTAATAATACAACAGTTGAAGCTCTTCAACAATTAAACAACTTAGAAAACATCAACTTGATCTTCCCAGGTCAAAAGATCGAAGTTGGCGGTCAAACACAAACAGTTGAACAAACACCAGTTGTAGCTGCTCAACCAGCACAAACAGCACAAGCTGATCAAACTCAACAAGTGGCGCAAGCCCAAGCAAAAGCAGCAGTTGAAGCTCAACAAGCAGCTCAAGCCCAAGCAGTTGCTCAAGCTCAAGCTCAAGCTCAACAAGCAGCCCAAGCAGCCGCAGTTCAACAAGCAGCTCAAGGTCAAAGCTACACAGTTGCTCAACAACCAACAACAAATACAACCGGTAATGGTGACGAAGCAGCAGCGCGTGAATGGATCGCAGGTAAAGAATCCGGTGGTTCTTACACAGTAACAAATGGTCAATACATCGGTAAATACCAATTATCTGCTTCATACTTGAACGGTGACTACTCAGCAGAAAACCAAGAACGTGTTGCTAACAACTACGTATCTTCACGTTACGGTTCTTGGACAAACGCTAAGCAACACTGGTTACAAAACGGTTGGTACTAAGATAAAACAATTATAAATTTTGAAAGACTAGGGTCGCCCTAGTCTTTTTGTGTTATTTTTAAAGTTTCACTAAATGAGCTTAATTTTCATGAAAATCAATATGGAAAGTATTATAATTTTAAATGATAAAATATTTAGTAACTTGAGGTGAGAATATGCGGCTTTCAACAACGCTAATTATTATGTTGGTATGTTTGTTTGGGCTGTTGATGATCATTAGTGCGGTCAATATGCACGAAAAAGAGTCGATCATAATGAAAGTTATCTTATTTGTTATTGGTGTTTTGGCACTGCTGGTCGGTGGATATCTTTTGATTCGCGGAGTTTTATTAGGGTAAGATAAAACAAATTATTTGGTCTATAAAGTATAATGTGGTAGTGTTAGTGTGAAAGGCGATTATTAATTTGGAGGGATCTGTATGGAAAAAGAATTTGATTTGACACAATTAGCACAATATGACGGGCAAGATGGACGTCCGGCTTATGTTGCGATCGACGGCATCGTCTATGATGTTACTGCAGTCCCTGCTTGGAAAGGTGGCAAGCACCACGGGAATACAGCTGGTAACGACCTTAGTGATGTGATCACACATGCTCCCCATGAAAAAGCAGTCCTAACTAAATTACCTAAAGTCGGTACGCTAAAATAATACTAAAAAAGGAAGGTTTTAAGCCTTCCTTTTTTAGTATTGAAATTAGGCCCAATCACCATTTCTAAAGATCGGGGCTTTTGTACCGTCAGCACGGATACCGTCAATATTCATATCGGCTGAGCCCATCATGAAATCAACGTGGATCTGACTAAGGTTTAGTCCAGCAGCCGCTAAAGCTTCATCATCCATCGTAGTTCCGTCTTGGATACTGAAAGGATAGGCGCTTCCCAATGCTAAATGGTTGCTGGCATTTTCATCAAATAAGGTGTTGAAAAAGACGATCCCGGAACGTGAGATCGGTGAGGGATCAGGGACAAGCGCTACTTCGCCAAGAGAGCTAGCTCCAGCATCAGTTGCGATCAAGTGCTCTAAGATATCTTGGCCTGATCTAGCTTCGATCTTAGTTACATGACCAGCCTTAAAGGTGAACTTGATGTCTTCTAAGATATTGCCCGCGTAGCTAAGTGGTTTAGTCGAAGTGACATACCCGTCGATGTGATCTTTATCAGCCGCAGTGAAAACTTCTTCAGTTGGCATATTAGCCATAAATTCGATCCCATCACTGCTAAAGCTGCCAGCACCTTCCCAAATATGATTTTTAGGTAATCCAATAGTTAAGTCGGTCTTGGAAGAAGTGTAGTGAAGGGCTACGAATTGTTCATCATTGAGCCATTTAGCTTTATTACGCAAGGTTTGATCGTGTTCTTGCCAAGCTTTGATCGGGTCTTTTTGATCGATCCGACAAGTCTTAAAGATCTCCTCCCAAAGTCGGTCGACAGCTTCGGTATCACTTAGGTCAGGGAAAACTTTTTTAGCCCAAGCTACGTCTGAAGCAGCAACGACAGTCCAGGTAAGGTCGTTGTTTTGGGTCGCTTTACGTACATTTAAAAGGGCTTTTCCCATCGCAGCCTGATTTTTAGCGATCCGTTTGGCATCGATCCCACTGAAAGCATCGGGATCTTCGGAGATCACTGAGATCCGTGCGGCATGCTTAGAAACGATATAATCCGCTTCAGCATTTACATATGTGGGAATATTTTCGAGGCGTTCTTCTGAAGCGTGGGCTAAAAATTGGCGACTAGTGAAGGTATCATTCCATTTAACGATAACTTCATTTGCTCCGGCAGCGTAGGCCTCTTTGATGAGCAAATGAGCTAATTTTTGTTGAGTTACTGAGATATATAGGGCAACAGTTTGTCCAGGTTGAATGTTGACGCCTGTTTTTATGATCAAGTGAGCATATTGGGCGAGTTTATGTTCGAAATTTGCAATGGTCATAAAAATTCCTCCTTATTTTTATCTATAATACCATAAGTAGCTTGGATTAAGGTATAATTAAATTTTTGTTTGAGCTTAACAATTGTTATAATTAAGATGAAATCCAAACCTTTTAGGAAGTGATGTATGTGAAAAAGCTTAAAGTGATGCCGATTTTTGGAACTCGTCCAGAAGCGATCAAGATGGCACCACTGATTTTAGAATTAAAAAAACGTGCGGCTGAATTTGAGACTGTTGTTACTGTGACAGCTCAACACCGCGAAATGTTAGATCAAGTGCTTGAGATCTTTGAGATCACGCCTGACTATGACCTTGATGTGATGCAACCAAATCAGACGATCACAACGATCACGACTAATGTGATGAATCGTTTAGAAGAAGTGATCCAAGCAGAAAAACCAGATATTGTCTTGGTCCATGGTGATACGACAACGACCTTTGCTGCTAGTTTAGCGGCTTTTTACAATAAAACTGCGATCGGTCATGTTGAAGCTGGTCTACGGACTTGGAACAAGTACTCACCTTATCCCGAAGAGATGAATCGGCAGTTGACCGATGTTTTGAGCGATCTGTATTTTGCACCGACTTTGCAAAGTAAAGAAAATTTATTACAAGAAAATCATCCCGTAGATCAAGTTTATGTGACGGGAAATACGGCGATCGACGCCTTAAAGCAAACGGTTGCTCAAGATTATCAACATGATATCTTGGAAAAAGTTGATTTTTCTAAAAAAGTTATTCTAGTAACGATGCATCGCCGGGAAAATCAAGGTAAACCGATGGAACAAGTCTTTAAAGCGATGAAAGATGTTGTGAATAAACATCCTGATACTGAGATCATTTATCCTGTCCACCTCAGTCCGACTGTACAAAAATTAGCCCATGCTGCGTTTGATGATGTTGAGCGGGTCCATTTGATCGCACCGTTAGATGTTGTTGATTTTCACAATTTGGCAGCACGGTGTCATTTTATCATGAGTGATTCGGGTGGAGTCCAAGAAGAAGCCCCATCATTAGGTAAGCCAGTTTTAGTCTTGCGCGATACGACCGAACGTCCAGAAGGGATCGCAGCTGGAACGCTCAAATTAGTCGGGACTGAATACGAAAATGTCAAGCAAGAAATGACAGTATTGCTAGAAGATGAAACACAGTACCAACAAATGGCCCAAGCTAAAAACCCATATGGTGACGGGCAAGCTAGTCGCCGGATCTTAGATGCGATCGCCTATCACTTTGGGCAGTTGGCTGACCGCCCACAGGATTTTAGTTGATAAAAAAGCTATGCTAAGTGAATAATAAGGGACCTATCGTGATAATGAGCACGATAGGTCCCTTATTATTTATCCGGTCAGTGTATTCGTTTATTTTTTAGAAATGTAAAAAGCCCTAAGCTAGCATATAATAAAAGCCCTAGTACTGATAGTAAAGCTCCAAGTTTAAGACCAGGTAAGTGGTAAGTAAAGGTCACCTGGTGTTTTCCTTTACTTAAGGTCGTACCGATAAAAGCTTGGTTAGTCTTGATGACGGTACGTTTTTTACCATCGACTGTAACTTCCCAACCTTTAGAGTAAGGGATCGAAGACGTCAAGATCGCTTTTTGAGTGGTAGTGATATTACCGCTAACACCATTTTTAGTCAATTTAACATCTTGTAAAGCTTGTCTTTGGATTTGTTGGACTTGCTTATCATAGCTAGTTCCCAGCTTTTCAACGTAGATCTTTAATTTGAAACTATATGTCCCCAGTTTTGAGGGCGTCAAAGTCAAACTTGAAGGTAATTCTTTGAAATATCCACTGTTCAAAGTACCTTGAGTAACAGTTTTATAAAATGACAAAGCGTTTTGTTTAGGCTGGAAGAGTTTTTCTTGCCCAAGGTCGGAAGTTACACTAAGTGAAAAACTGTTGTCTGGTGAACCTTGTAGGATATGGTAACGGAAATATTTGTAGGAACTTAGAAGTTCATTTTTCGCTAAGATCCCCTGGGTCAGATCATTTGTTTGCTTGCGTTTTTCCAAAGCTAGTTGCTCACTAAAAGTGAAAGGTGTGTATTTGATCTGAGAAAAGTCAAAATGTAATTCGCCGGCACCATACTTTTCAGGTTCTTCTAACACGATCTGGTAGGTCTCATCGCTATCTTGTTTTACAAGGTCTTTGGGTGAGACGACTGTTCCACGGCTTGAGATCAAACGATAAGGGATCTCAACGACTTCAGAATTGACGGTTGCTGTAGGATAATTTTTAGCCAGTTTATCATCAACAACGACACCTAAAGCTAAGGCCCGTTCACGTTGTGTAGGATTTAATTGCTCAGCGCTCGAAGCAGCTATTGCTTTAGATTGCAAATATAGCAAGGGAAAAGCATTTTTTGTCTGGTAAAGCAAAGTTTGTTGATCTTTTTTACTATTTCCATTTGGATCAGTGATCTTTTGGGTCGTCTTGGAAAGCTCATAACCATAAGGCACTTTATTGGCGTTAGGGTAGTTGAGCAAAGCAAAAAGATAGCGTACGCCTAAGAAATTGTTCAATACCGTGCGATCAGAAACTTGCCCCAAAGGAATGTTAGCTTCATACTGCGAGTTTTGCATCACATTTGAAAAATCGCCTAAGGACTTAGTTTGAAGTGAGTAGTATGAATTGATCGAATAGAGTTTAGAATCTAAAACATTGTAAAGATGGTAGTCTGAACCCAATTCATAATTCTTACTCAAAGTCGAGATCCGATAAAAATCACTTTGGGGATCGGGCAACGCTTTATCTAAACCAAAGAAACGCTCATTTTTTAAGGTCTTATATGCACCAGTAGGTAACATTTCTGTCGCATAGCCACCGTTGTAAGGCGCTTCAAAGTAGACTGCATTAAAGCAGACGTTAGCGATCAAGGCCCATAGTAATAGGTGCGCTGGTAATTTTGAACGGATATTTTGCATATTTGAAGCGATCAAAATACTCCAAAAGATAAATAAAAAGACGATCGGGATAAAGAGTTTTTCATCATTTTGGAATAGATAAGTCACGCTAATATATGCTACATAAAGTAGTAGGCCATACGTAAAACTTTTCAAGGTTTTTTGGGTGAGTTTGTGGCTATTTTTTATCAAGCAACAAACTGCTAGGGCCATCGGTAAGCACGTTAGTAAAGTCCAGCGATTCGAAGGTGCAAGCATCCCGTTAAAAACAGCGCCGAAAAATGGAAAGAGCAACATGATAAAACTTAGCAAAAAGCTTCCAAATAATAGGGGATATTTTTTGCGTTCACCTACTATATAAACGAGCGCAAAAAAAGCTAAGCTCGCAAAACCAAGTGCGCTCCAAAAGTAAAAATCACGGTTAGCTCCATTGATCAGCTGACTTGGTAGCGCTAAGTAGTAATATGGCGGATAAAGAGTCAATCCATTAGCAAATGCGCCCCCTGAACGAGTCGAATTTTTAACAGCTAAGATCTCAGGGATAAGCATGATGCTGGCACACAGCAAACTAGTCAGCGTCGCTATTCCTAAATTGAAGATGACTTGGAAAATATCTTTAGGATAATAGAGCTGACGATAGTGTGTTAAAAAGCGTAATCCTAAGTAGATCATAGCGCCGATCCCTAAGACATAGGCAAAGTAAAAGCTACTGATCAGCATCCAAGTAAAAATTAGGATCAAAGGTAAGTAAGAACGTTTTTGTAAAACAGCCTCTAAAGCCACGATTATCAACGGAAAGAGGATAAACGGGGTCGTAAAGAAGGGCTGAGCGACATTTGAATAGAGCAAAAAGGCATTAAAGAGATAGACCAATGCTCCAGCAACGATCGTCAAACGTCCAAAGTCAAAATGCTTAGCTAGATAACAAAAGGCTAATCCTGCACAGTATAACCGCAAGATGATCGTCAATTGAAAAGCTAAAGCCAGCTGACTTTTAGGGAAAAGTAAAGCAATATAGGTGAAAATATCTCCAATATTATAGTAGGAATAGACCTGAAAAGCATCACTTCCCAAACCAAAGTTCCATGCCCACTGGGTTATTCCCTGACTAGGGTCCTTGAAAAAGTTTAAGACGAGCTGGCGATACTGTTCCAATAAGGGTAGATGCTGATTAGCACCATCTAAATGCCAAATCAAGGCGTGTCCAGTTATCAAATAAGTTCCATAGACAAAAAATGAAACCAATAGGAAGGCCAAAGTATAGGTCAGATATAGATGTTTTAACTGTTTTTTCTCAAAAGAAAAATTCAAAGCAGTCACCTCAGATCAGTTTTTTGTCATGGATCTAACTTTAAGCATTGACAGCTTTTGCTAAAGCTTTGGCAAAATCATCCAAGCGTTTGATATCTTCATCACTATCAGGTGCTAAATTGATCTTAACGCTTTGTGCGCCCTGTTTAGCTCCAGCATTTGCTAAAGCTTGTCCAAATTTATCGACTGCTAAGCCAAAATATTCGCCATAGAAAGTATCACCAGAGCCAGCCACACCGTAAACTTTGCCAGTTAGATCGACATCAGCTAGTTCTTCATAAAAATCGATCCCTTCATCAGGCAGTGAACCTTCATCGTAAGTATACGGGCAGACTACACAGAGATCGACTTCTTCAAAATCAGCTGGATCGGCTTGTGAGATCTCTTCGACTTCTACATCCATTCCATTTTCTTCAAGTGCTTGTGCGATAATATCTGCAATATCTTCATTGTTGCCAGTGATCGTGGCAAAGACAACTTTAGCTGTAGCCATAAAATTATCCTTCTTTCATATTTAATGTTTAGTTACAAGGACTATTATACCAAAATTGATGACAAATATTTTCCCAGAAAGGATAAGATATTTAAAAACTCAAATGATAAAGGTATAATGAAAGGGTCAAAGAATTTTATGAAGGGAATTTAGATATATATGATCACATTAAAATCACCACGCGAGATCGAAGCAATGGCAAAATCTGGTGCGATCCTTGCTGGGATGCATGTAGGTTTGCGCGACATCATCAAACCAGGGATCTCGAGTTGGGATATTGAAGAATTTGCTAGAAAGTATTTTAAAGAACATGATGCAGTTGCTGCTCAAATCGGATTTGAAGGCTATGAATATGCAACTTGTGTCAGTGTTAATGATGAGATCTGTCATGGTTTCCCACGAAAGAATCTGATCTTAAAAGAAGGCGATCTCGTCAAAGTCGATACAGTAGTAGACTATCATGGAGCTTTTAGTGATTCTTGCTGGAGCTATGTAGTGGGCAAAGCGAACCCAGAAGTTGAACGCTTGATGGAAGTGACAAAAAAAGCGATGTATCTTGGGATCGACCAAGCAAAAGTCGGTAATCGGATCGGCGACATCGGGGCTGCGATCCAAAAATACGTCGAAGAGGAAAATGGTTATGGCGATGTTCGTGAATTTATCGGCCATGGGATCGGGCCAACAATGCATGAAAGCCCTAATGTACCACATTATGGTGAAGCTGGTAAGGGCGTTAGATTGCGTGAAGGGATGACGATCACGATCGAACCAATGGTCAATATTGGTGACTGGCGTGCTGATATGAGCGATCCAGATGGATGGGTCGCACGTACTGCTGATGGGAGCTTGTCTTGTCAATATGAGCATACGATCGTGATCACTAAAGATGGTCCTAAGATCTTGACCTCACAAGATCCAGACATCGATGCAAAATATTTATACCGTCCATAGCCAGAGATCAAAGGACGCCTCAAAATTTGCTAGCAGTTATTTCTACGGAGTAAGACGCAATTTTTCGCAC
>NZ_BCVJ01000062.1 GCF_001591685.1 Ligilactobacillus murinus DSM 20452 = NBRC 14221
GTTGTTAAAGCACTAGAATTTTTTGCTGTGGCTGTTTGAGTCTTATCTTCACTAGATGTAGTAGCCTTCAAAACAACTTTTGGTTTAGCGGTCTCATTTTCAGTAGCCGTGGTCTCACTTGCTGTATGGGCTGCTTGTGGTCGAGCCGTCTCGTCTGCCATCGCAGTATGTAAACCAGCATACATTGCAAATGTTGAACTGATCAAAACTGAAGCTACACCTACTGTTAATTTCTTGATCGCAAAATGCTGTTGTTTTGCTTCGAGCTTTTGTGCTTGAAGCTGATGATTTTTTTTCGAAAGCATACGCTCACCTTCTATTGATTATTTGAGATCAAGCATCTAATTTAGATACACTTGATGACTTGTACATACTTTAGCGCTTAAATAAGTAATAATCAATAGATTTAATCATTTTTATTTAATTATGTTCAATAAAAACTTATTAATTCATTAAAAAAATTATATAAATAATGTTAATAAAAACCCCTTGGCGCGCTTTATTGCACTACAAGGGGTCTCTAACTTTATTTATTAATCTTTTGTTCTGATCGTAAAGGTACGTTCGCTCTTTTTCTTTGTAAAGCGTTCCCGCGACTCATTACGCCGTTTCTTTTTATTGTCCCGATAGTTTTTGGAACGATCACGATCACGCTTGTTATTGTATTTATTGTTCCGGCGACTGCCGTAGCGCTTATACTTACCTGTACTGCTGTTCTTGCGTCTTGGTAATGGGCGTTCAGGTGTGATCTTCACTGGAACTGAACTAGCATCATCTTTAGTCATATTATTGAGTAAAGCTGCGACTAGATCGACTGCATCATATTCTGCCAATAATTCTTTAGCTTGGGTTTCATATTTATCAGTTTGGGTCTTAGCAACTAGTTCTTTGATATCGTCTAAAGCTGAAGAAACTTGACCAACAAAAGCTTCTTCTTCTGTTGGCGGACGCAATGGATCCATTCGCTTCTTGGTCAAGCGCTCGATAACACGTAAGTAATCCATTTCATTAGGTGTTACAAAAGTCACTGAAACACCATGACGTCCAGCACGTCCTGTACGTCCGATCCGATGCACATAACTTTCTGGATCTTGTGGGATATCATAATTATAAACGTGTGTAACACCTGAAATATCTAATCCACGAGCCGCCACATCAGTTGCAACTAAGATATCCAACTTGCCTTCCTTGAAGCGCTTGAGGATACTCATTCGACGTTGTTGTGAAAGGTCACCGTGGATCCCAGCAGCGTTATAACCACGGGCTTCCAAACCCTTAGATAATTCATCGACCCGCCGTTTCGTCCGCCCAAAGACGATCGTTAATTCTGGGGCTTGAACATCTAAAATGCGGGTCATGATATCAAATTTTTCGTAATCACGTGCTTTAACAAAGTATTGGTCGACCAGATCAGTTGTCAATTCTTTAGCTTTGATCTTGACGATCTCTGGTTCGGTCATGAATTTTTCGCCGATCCGTAAGATAGCTTTTGGCATAGTCGCTGAGAATAGCAACGTTTGCCGTTGACCTGGTACGTTAGAAATGATCTTTTCGATATCATCTAAAAAGCCCATATCTAACATTTCATCGGCTTCATCAAGTACTAACAACTTAACTTTGCTCAAATCAACGGTTTTACGGTTGATATGGTCCAATAAGCGCCCTGGGGTACCCACTAAAATTTGTGGTGGATTCTTCAAGAGCTTGATCTGACGGCGAATATCAGCACCACCATAGACAACTTGAACGCGTGCGCGCTTGTCTTTTCCTAAGCGATAAAGTTCTTCTTGCGTTTGGATCGCCAATTCACGGGTCGGTGAAATGATGATCGCTTGAATAGCATGTTCCTTAGGATCAACATGCTCTAAGATAGGCAAACCAAAAGCGGCTGTTTTACCAGTCCCTGTTTGAGCTTGACCGATCACATCTTTACCTAAAAGAACCAGCGGGATCGTTGCCTCTTGAATTGGAGTAGCTTCTTCAAAGCCACTGCGCTTAACAGCTTTCAACAGATCTTCTGAAAGACCGAGTTCATCAAATTTCAAAAATTATTTCCTCCTAGTTTCGGTGGTCAATGCCACCTGTCTGCACAAAATAACAGACCACTAAACTTCGCCAAAGCCCGCCAGCCCGCAAAGTTCATCTCATACTTATTCATTTTGTACGTATCATAATAGCATATCACTATTATTCACTCTTAGCAATCTTAGTTAGAACTTCTTCTAAATGGATCCCATGACTAGCCTTTAATAAAACGGCATCATCAGGTGTTAATTTAGCCAATAGATCTGTAGCTAACTGTTCTTTTTGCTCGGGTGAATAGCAGTGGATCTGGTCCACATCAAATTTAGCTTGTAAAGCCGTAGCCAAACTTTCCATCAATGGACCACAAAGATAGACCTCACTGATCTTATTTGGATCGATCGCTTCAGCTAAACTAGCATGCATTTGACGTTCATTTTCCCCTAATTCCAACATATCTCCCAAAACAGCGATCCGTTTTCCCGCAACTTTGACCTCAGCAAAGGCTTGTAAGACCTCTTTAGCTGCCGTTGGATTAGAATTGTAGACATCACTTAAGATCATAAAATCGTTTATCCCTGTACGCCATTCCGTGCGGTTTTTGGTAAGATCGAAGTTTTCTAACGCTTTAGCCATTTGAGCTACATCGATCATAAATTCCTTACCGACACTTAAAGCTGCCAAAGCGTTTTTGACATTATAAGCCCCGATCATCGGGATAGTAAAGTTTTCATTGGGCCATAAAGTCACTCTAAAGCTTGATTTTGTAGCATCACTTACGACATTTATCCCTTGAAGATCATCTTTAGGTTCATTCCCAAACGTGAAGGTCGCTTGTTCGATCTTAGCTGCCCGTTCGACTAAAAGTGGTTCATCACCGTTATAGATCAAGATCCCGTCTTCTTTCAAGCCATTAACGATCTCCATCTTAGCGTCAGCGATCTTGTCACGCGTACCGAAAAATTCGATATGTGCTTCCCCGATCATCGTGATCACAGCCACGTCTGGTTGGGCCAACCGACTCAACTCATCGATCTGCCCAAAGCGATCCATTCCCATTTCGACGACCAAGATCTCAGTATTTGGTTCCATTGATAAAATCGTCATTGGGACCCCGATCTCATTATTAAAATTAGCAAAAGTCTTTTGGACGTTGAATTGAGTACCCAAGACCGCAGCGATCATGTCCTTAGTAGTCGTCTTGCCATTGCTCCCCGTCACAGCTACGACTTTGGGATTTATTTTTTGCAAATAATAACGCCCCAATGCTTGTAAAGCGACCAACGTATCCTCGACCACCAAAGCTGGGATAGCAGTTGGTGTCTCAGGATGATCAGCTTGCCATAAGACTGCGCTTGCCCCATTATCTAACGCTGCTTGTACATAGCGGTGCCCGTCTTGTTCGCCGATAAGTGGCACAAATAAAGCCCCCGGTTCTAGCTGGCGGCTATCAAAGCTAACGCTGGTAATGGTGATATCTTCCCAAGTTTCTTTTGCTTCTATCTCTAAAGCACGAGCAATTTCGGATAATTGCATCTTCATGCGGATGTTCTTCCTTTCTGTCGACCTAATAATGATCAACATAACTTTTTTGTCAGTTCCTATCCATTGTATCACAAACAATAATGAGCTACAAAAAAGGCACTGCTTACACAGTACCCTCCACTATTACATTTTTTGCAAACGTGCGATCCGTTCTTCGATCGGGGGATGGGTATCAAATAAATGTGCCCATGTTTTACCCTTGAATGGATCGGCAATATACATCGAAGCGCTACTTGCATCAGCTGCTTGCATTGGTTCACTATTTGAGATCTTAGCTAAGGCATTGATCAAGCCCAATGGATTTCGGGTCAATTCGACCGCCGAAGCATCAGCCAAATATTCTCGATTACGTGAAAGCGCCATTTGAGCCATTGAAGCTGCTAATGGGCCCAAAACGATGGCTAATAAAGCCAAGACCAACATAATGATCTCAAAGATCCCATTACCGCCTTCACGATCATCGCGACGTCTAGCTCCACCCCAAAAAAGTGAATGTGAGCCAAAATTAGCCAATATTGAAACAACTGCAGCTAAGGCCAAGGCTGTTGTTTGCAATTTGATATCATAGTTACGAATATGTGAGACTTCATGTGCCATCACACCCTCGATCTCTTCTCGATTCAATCGTGCCAATAACCCTGTCGTAGCCGCTACGGCAGCATGATTTGGATCACTACCTGTGGCAAAAGCATTTGGACTTGGATCATCGATGATAAAGACCCGTGGCATTGGGACCTTACCAACTAAAGCCATGTCTTCTACAATATGCCACAATTCTGGCGCTTGACTTGGATCAGTGATCTCATGTGCATTATTCATATTCATGACCACATCAGTTGACTGGCCTAACATGACAAACATGTAGACAAAGCCCAAGACGATCGCAAAAACCACACCCATCGTCGCACTCCCGGCAAAAGTATAACCGATCGCTGCTCCGATCATACCTACCAATAATAGGAAACCGAGTACTACCAAAACGGTTTTTCGTTTATTTGAGGCGATCTGTTGATATAACATTGTACATCCCTCTAATCAAATGAAACTTTTGGCGCTTCCTTTTGTTCTTCTGGAACAGAAAGATAGTCGACTTTCGTAAAATGATGGATCTTAGCGATCAAATTAGATGGGAAAGTCAATAACTTTTGGTTGAACGCAGCTGCCGAAGAGTTGAATAATTGGCGTGAATAAGCGATCTTATTTTCAGTATTTGTCAATTCTTCCATCAATTTAGTAAATTCTTGATTTGCTTTTAGATCTGGATAGCTCTCAGATAATGCAAAAATAGAACGTAAAGTATCTGATAATTGATTAGATACTTCCATCTTAGCTTGGTGATCACCATCTGGGAGCGCAACTAATTGATTCCGCAACTTAACAACTTCAGCTAAAGTTTCTTTTTCATGCTTAGCATATCCCTTTGTTGTCTCGACCAAATTAGGGATCAAGTCATTACGCCGTTTCAATTGAACATCGATCTGACTCCAAGATTCTTCTGTATAAACTTTTGCCTTTTGCAAGCCGTTATAAAGTGTGATATAGACAACAGCTAACAATAAGACGATCACGACTAAAACGATCAAAGCCATAAAATCTCCTCCTTAAATCTCTTTACAAAAAAAGCCAAGGGTGAAACCAATCACTCTCGGCTAGCGCAGTATTCATCACTGAATAGAACAGCCACACTCCACAATGTAGACCATTCAAGCACGCTACATCCGGTAGCTAAATGTGCCCTGCTATCGACACTGACCACTAGTCGCCGCAACGAAACAACAAAATGTTGCCTGGTCTATCTCGACTCATCGCATACTGTGATTTTACCTTATATCAAGGAGCAATTCAAGTTAAGAGTTTGTTAAGATAACAGTTCCTTATCCATCCGATGATGTGCGATCCCCGCATCCATAAAGCCTTCTCCGACTACTTGATAACCTAATTTTTTATAAAAAGTTTGCGCCTGGTCCTGGGCCCCTAATGTCAAAGTATTTATCTTATGCTCACGTGCGCTCGCTTCGATACTAGTCAACAACTCCCTAGCTAAGCCTTGACCACGATGAGCTTTTTTTACAGCGACACGTTGAATATGCCAAACACCTGGCGCTTCTTCAAAAACTCGTGCCGTAGCGACAGGTATCTCAGCTAAATAACCTGTAAAATATAACGGTCCATTTTCACCTACGACTTCAAGTTCTAAACTCACACCTTGCTCCATGACGAATACTTCTTTTCTAAGGGCTAAGGCATCTTTATAGACTGAACTTTCAAGTGAATTACTGCTCTTGATCTCCATATCGTCCACTCCATCAATAATTTTGCTTTATTTTAGCTAAATTTATCCTATTATTCAAGTAGTTGCTTTTGCTTGAACTAATTTGAAATAGAACTATAATGTAGTTGTGAAATGATTTCACCGCTTTGTGGAGCATTTTACGGAAAGAGGCGAAGGATTATGGCTAAGAAACTAAGTAAAGAAGAACGCAAGGCTATGGCACGTAAAGCAATGGAAGCTCGTGCTAAACAACCTAAGCCAGCTGCTGGCTCAGGCTTTGCAAAACTTGATTCTGATGCTGAACACCTACGCGGCTAATTACCGTTAGATATTCACAGCGCTAGCACCTGTTTTAGCAGGTGCTATTTTTTATGAAATTTTTTTGAGTTTTATATTCCTGTAAAATTCCTTTTTTTACCACTCATTTTATCCCAAAATTAAATCATTATTCATTTTTTTTTTGAAAAATTTCAGATTTTTCTAGCTCCCATTGTTAAGCTTAAGAAAGCGGTTGTTAATAGTTTTTACAATTTGCATGTTTTTTACGTATATGCTAAGGTTTTTATATCGCTTTTCTGCGTAAATGCTTAAAAAACAGAAAGGAAGATTACATGACAGTCGAAATCGACGTAAGAAATGTCAGCAAAATATTTGGGCGTCAAGTTGAGAAAGCTGAAAAATTAGCTGCCCAAGGTTTAAGTAAAGAAGAAATTTTAAAGAAAACAGGAGCTACGGTCGGCGTCGACCGTGTCTCTTTCCAAATTGAAAAAGGTGAGATCTTTGTGATCATGGGACTCTCTGGGAGTGGTAAATCAACTGTTTTACGGATGTTAAACCAATTGATCCCAACTACCTCAGGCCAGATCATTGTTGATGGTCAAGATCTCACTAAATTGACTAAAAAAGAACTGCTTGATTTTAGACGTAATAAAATGAGTATGGTCTTTCAAGACTTTGCTCTTTTCCCACACTATACAGTTCTTGAAAATGTTGCTTATGGACTTGAAATCAAAAATGTATCTAAAGAAGAGCGACTAAAAAAAGCACAGCATGCCCTTGAATTAGTCGGCCTTAAGGGCTATGGCGAACAGTATCCTGACCAATTATCAGGTGGGATGCAACAACGTGTCGGCCTTGCTCGGGCACTTGCTAGTGATGCACAAGTCTTATTGATGGACGAAGCTTTCTCGGCCCTTGATCCTTTGAACCGTAAGGAAATGCAAGATGAGCTTTTACGGATCCAAGCCGAGTTAAATAAAACCATCGTCTTTATCAGTCATGATCTGAATGAAGCCTTAAAACTAGGCAATCATATCATGATCATGCGTAACGCTAAACTCGTTCAAGTCGGTACCCCAGAAGAGATCTTGACTTCACCTGCCGATGATTATGTTGAAAAATTTATTGAAGATGTTGACCGCAGTCGTATCTTGACCGCTGAAAATGTGATGATCAGCCCCGCAATGGTCAACATCCAAAAAGCTGGTCCACGCACAGCTCTTCGCGAAATGCGCGAAAATCACACTTCTTCGATCTATCTCGTCGATAGTAAATACCGTTTCAAAGGTATCGCTTCTGCACAAGATGTTTCTCAATGCCTTAAAGAGGGCAAAACTGACCTTTATGATGTCGTTCAGACCGATGTCCCAACAACTACCCTTGACACAGTCTTGACTGATCTTTTAGCCGATATTTCAACAACTACGATCCCATTTGCTGTTTTAGATGAGCACCAGCGCCTTCGCGGTATCATCATTCGTGGCGCTGTCTTGGCTGCACTTTCAGGAAACGAGGTTGATGCTTAATGTTTAATATTCCAAAATTACCACTTGAAGATTGGGTCAACTCAGGAGTTGACTACTTAGCCAAATTTACCGGATTTTTTGATGCGATCTCAAACTTTATTTCGATGATCGCAAATGCTTTCCAATGGTTCTTTGACCTTTTCCCCGTTTGGCTCTTTATCCTATTACTATTACTAGTAACTTATTACTTACGCCGTGGCCAAAAAAAATGGGGCTTACTAAGTCTTGAATTAGTTGGTCTACTATTTATTTGGAACATGGGATACTGGCGTGATATGACACAAACTTTGACTTTAGTTTTAACTTCATGTGTGATCGTCTATTTCTTTGGGATCCCACTTGGAATTTGGATGGCTAAAAATAAAACAGTCAAAGCGATCGTCCAACCTATCTTAGACTTTATGCAGACAATGCCTGCCTTTGTCTACTTGATCCCCGCAGTTGCTTTCTTTGGGATCGGGACTGTCCCTGGGGTCATTGCCTCAGTTATCTTTGCGATGCCACCGACAGTTCGGATGACTGATCTAGGTATTCGCCAAGTTCCAGCCGATTTGATCGAGGCCGCTGATTCTTACGGTTCAACTGCTTGGCAAAAATTATTCAAGCTACAATTGCCTTTAGCAAAAAATACGATCATGTCTGGGGTAACTCAATCCTTGATGTTATCCTTATCAATGGTCGTGATCGCCTCAATGATCGGGGCTTTAGGCTTAGGGACCAAAGTATACTTTGCTGTTGGTCGTAATAATGCCGGGGCTGGTTTTACTGCTGGGTTAGCGATCGTTATCTTAGCGATCATCTTAGATCGTTTGAGCCAATCTCTCCAAAATAAGTAAGGAGGAAA
>NZ_BCVJ01000063.1 GCF_001591685.1 Ligilactobacillus murinus DSM 20452 = NBRC 14221
CAGGTTTCAAAATTTTTTGAGGTTTAGCTATATCTACACTTATTTCTTTTTCAAGATTTTCACTCATGAATTTGGGTGTGGTCTCAGCAATCTCTGTAAGCGTTTTTTTAATTATACAAAAAATTCACTAGGGTCCATACTCCGATGATCTAGTCTATGTTCTGAACATGAGATTCATTTTATTGGATATTATATTTTTATTAGAACCACTATATCTAAAGATTTAAATAAAAAAATTATGAACAAAACAATAATTTTAGAATAAAAAGATAAAAGGGTGTTAACTATTTTAAAAATAGAAAATGTATTTATTACAATTAAATGTAAATGTACTAAGACTGAAAAACCCTTATTTGTGGTTTATGTAAGCGTTTTTTAGATGCTATTACCTTGAATTTTATTAAAAAAAGTAAAAGTACTAAAAAAAACGCAAAAATACATTAAAAAAAAGTGGCATTTCATATTTTTATAATGTGATTTTGGGTATAAAATGATAATGGGAGTTGAGGTGAATAGGTCTATTTTTTATTATGATCTTTAGCTTTGAACGATGTATATGGAGGTGAAGAGATGATGCTAGAAAACGAAACATCAGCATTAAATTATGTTGTGATCAATTTTATTACGGCAGATCGGAAAAAAATAATCGATCCATTGAAGATCTTTAAGCCTATCGGGGAATTTTATCAGGTCAATAAGCCTAGGCTAGACGGGTATATTCTAACTAGTTATCGTGGAAAGTTAGAGGGCGTCATGAAAGAAGAAAGCGAGCAAGTTGAGCTGATATACGAACCATTGGGCAAGCTGATCATCCAGTCAGGGATCGATGAAGAAAACACAGAGGTCAGATCATTTCAGATCTCAGAACGTGCTAATCAGGTAAAGATGATAAGTCTACCGAAGATCCAAGGAAGTGAAGATTACTATTATGTTGAGGGACATGGAGATGAGCGCCAGATCGGAAAAAGGGTGATCAATCCAGATAATTTCTTGCCTGATGATCCGACAAGTGATGTTTATCTAGTGAAACTGACTTTAGAGCAACTAGACGAGTTAGAAAAACGGTGGCATGCGCAAGAGCAACCTGTTGAAGCTAAACCAGAGATGGTTAGCGTTAACTCCCAAACTGCTAAAAAAGCGGCTAAGGTAGCTAGTGTTCAAGAAATATCTAAAGTAGAAAAGGTGAAGGTAACAGAGTTTATACAAAAACCAAAGGAAGAGATGAATATGCAATTATTGGAACCTACATTATTACTGTGTGATGCATTTAAACAAGTTACTCATGCATTGGTCGAGTTTGATAAGAAAAATCAACTGTCACAGTTGCAAAGAAAGCAGTTGATCAAAAAAGCCAGTGTACTATTGGTAGCTATTGAAAAACTAAGTAAGTGATCTTATGGGGGGAATCAGGATGGAAGAGATGAATTTAGATGAATTGTTGGGTTTAACACCAGCCGTTATTTTAGGTAGATATGTAAGTGACGGAGCTGAAAAGTTATTAGCAGCAGTTGAGCAACAAGATCAAGAATCAGTGAAAAAAATAATTGCCAAGGAAAAGCAATTATTGGAAGCCCTAGAGATCGTCGAACAATAGGATAGGGGTGGTGAGATCAATGCCAGAAGTAGAGTTTATTGAGTCTGAGGTGCCTAAGTTACCACCTAAGACTGAAGAAAGGATGCAAGTCATTTCGCTTGAGAAAGCTCGTTTTGAAAAGGCGCTCAGCGATTTTATCGTCAAACCGATCGACTCGGAATTGGAAATGAGATTTGTCAGTGAACTGTATACGATGCTATTTTATGTCCCAGTTCAAGTTGGCGAACAAACGATCACTGCTCGCAATCGCAAGCCAGGGCTTAGATTAGATGTTGCGACGATGACGTATTTAGCTGATGGTAATGAATATGTCCCAGTATTTAGCAGTCCTGATCGGATGGATAGTTTCTTGCGCGAGATGGATAGAAATATCGAATTGCGTCCGATGGTACTATCGGCTAAGGAACTGATGTTCCAAGCACGTCGGGTCAATGTTGCTGGTATTTTGGTTAATCCAGGTGAGCATAATTTTCCACTATCTAACGAATATTGGAGTTATGTAAAGCAGATCCGACCGATCGAGCTGGGTGATGGACGTAATTTCAAGTTAAAGATCATGCCACGAGATCCTGCAGCAAGGATCGAGAATAAATTGAAAAGTGTCCTAAAAAGGATGCGTACAGTTAAGAAGGCGTGGCTTCTAGGTGTCAAATTGCCCGAATATGATGAGTATGAGTATGTGATCATCGTGGAATATATTGGAGAAAAGCAAAAATTTGAGGAGCAGGTGGCACGTAAGTTAGCGGTGAGCGTCCGAGGCCAACTGCCATATCGTTCAGATGTTTTGATCGGAACGACCGAAGATCTTGTTGGGCGTTCAGCTAGTAAAAATTTCACACCGTTTTATGAACGACGGATCGGCCTATTCGGATAAGAGGTGGCTCAAATGTATCGGATAGCTATTGAAGATGAGCTAAAGAAAAAAGATATTCGTAAAGGTAGACAGCAATTAGCATTCGCAGTTGAAGCGAGTAAACAACAAGATGAAGCAACCTTTACTAATGCAGAAGAAGTAGGGGAATTTGCAGGTAAGGTCTTCTTGGGGAATTTTCCAAGACTTTTTGACTAAGGAGATGATCAATATATGATTAGATATAATGCGAATTCTCGTTTGTTCAAATATACGACAGAGGAAAAGAAGCGTTATAAATTATACAAGAAAAAGAAGATGTGGGTCGTTGCTGGTATGTCACTTTTCAGCACGGCGACCCTTATCAATGCTAATGCTTCCGCTGATGAGCTGAGCACTACAGCTGTTGCGACCGATGGCACTCAAAACGCAGCTACTCAGTCAGAGGAACCTAAGACAAATAGTGAGACACTAAAAGAAGAAATCACAACTGAGAATAAGGCATCAGAAAAAGAAGAAGTTCATGTTGAAGAAAAACTAACCCCTGATGTGGCTTCGGAACTGACAAATTCTGAAGTTACTACTGAGCCTAAGCAAGACCAGACTGGGTCTGTAGCTAAAGAACGACCAAAAGCAGAGCCACAAACCGATAGAGTAGAAGAAACAAAAGCGTCTGCGACGCTCGCGCCAAAAGAAGCACCACTTGAAGCTACGACTGAGAATTTAACAGTGCCTACTTCTGTGACTGAGACTTCGGTATCAGAAAAAGACGCAGGCAAAGAAGAACAAACACCGCAGATCCAAGGACAAGAAGTCACCTCAGATAAAGTTGATGTTATTTCAAATGCATCAGATCGCTTGAGTGGTGGAGCTGTGTTTAGACGTGTAGTGGATCAAGCGACAAAAGAGACAGTTTCGACTTTAGCCACACGAGCTAGTGTGGAACCAAAAGTTGATGGAGCTTCGATCGAACGTGCGATCAAAATGGTCTCTGTAACAAAAGGAACACAGGCTGGAATTTTAAGTGAGCCAAAGAAATTAGCTGATAACTCGACAGAGTACACATTGACCTCGGATATTTTTGGAAGTGGTCAACCTAGTTTAGGGATGACGATCTCTTATACGGGGAGAAATGGCGATACATTCTCAATGCTTGTGGTCCCAGGAGAAAATACTGCATCTGATACGTATTCCAACCCTGCGAATGATATGAGACCGTCAGGAAATCCCAAAAAAGAACAAAAAGATGGTGGTTATTTATTTACCTGGACGATCACTGATGCACCGGAAAATGTCAGTGTTGCTCGTACTCAAACGATTCCGGCTGTCCCTTTTTTTAGGGAGACCCAGACGGTAGAGGGTAACTATAAACCATATTATTCTGTAGCTAGTTCAGATGTTTTAAAGCCTGGTGCTAATTATATCTTTAAGTTCTTCATTAATGGGCAAGAAGCGCCTGCTGATACTACAGTCAAATTTGTTGCTGATAAAGTATTAACGATCTATAGAACCAATATTACTACTGATTCGAATGCCTCGGTACAGAATGGTAAGATAAACAAAACTACAGATACAAACTATGTGTATATGATAAAAGCAAATTTTGATCCTTTAGTAGGAGCATTGACTCCTTGGATCAAAACAGCCACTCTAAATTATAGTGTCCCAGTACCAGAACATTTTCTGCTAGATGTTGATGCTACGACAGAATATATAAATAAAACAACTTATCGAGGTAATGAGCAATATAGAGGTGGAAGTGTAAAAGTAACACAACCAGGGGGCGAAGGGACTCCGATACTGATCGAGACTAAAGGACTTCCAGCACAACAAACTAAAGGTGTAGGATATATAGATATACCATTTATCGGACGCTACACCAGTACTGAAACAAATGGAGAAAGTGATGTTGCCTCAGGGTGGTTTGATCTAGGAGACGGACAAAAGCACTATTTTGGTAAGGTAAACATTGATACAAACGAAGCCTTAAACGATCCAGAATATTCAAAACAGTCTAGTGGTTTTCGTGAAAATGTCCTACCAAAGGATGCTACGGAAGTCAAAAATGGTATCACTATTCCAGCGGTACACGAAAATTATGTTGTATCGTTCTTTTATTCAAAAGATAATCAATACCAGATGCATAATCCTAGCGTTACTAGTGACTATTCTAATGTCAAGCGTGAAGGGAACATATATACTCCGGCAGTTTTAGAACGTCAACTACCTGCACTAGAAAATGGCGATCCTTCTGCCCCATTGTTATATGCCGTAGGAGTAGTGGCTAACGGTCTTACAGAGTTTAAACCAACGTATCATTTTGATTTCCCAGATGAAATAACAAGTACGGGGATCGTTATGCCACTGAATAACGTGACAGATGATTATGCCGATTTTAAATCGTATAATCCAGCGCAACCAGGATATACAGTTGTGGTCACAGGTGATGATGGCAGTAAGATCACACAGCGTTTACTAGCTGGTGAAAGCTATAATCCGATAACTGGATTTATCGATCATTTTGGAACATTCTCTAAAGGAGAGAAACTAGCTGAAGGGGTGAAAATAGCTGCTTATGATGTAACTCCAGACAAGGAGTATTATGCCAGTGCTTACTCCGCATTTTACAGCGTAACTAAATTCAATACTTTAAATGATATCACTACAGGATATATCAATATTTTAGGCTATCTGAACACCAAGGCCCAGGCGAATGTTGAGTACATCGCAAACGTTGTAGTAGAGTCGGCTAATAAATATATACCAACACAGTTTAAAATAAAGAAGATCGGTGAATTAAAACTACCGATCGAACCGATCAAATTTCCATCATCAAATAACGATGGAAATAAGCAAGCAGTTTATAACCTAAATGATATATATCAAGTTGGGCTAAGAACGTATGGAGTTAAATATAAAGGAAATGAGAGTGCTAATCTTGATGCTGGTGGTGTTTTACAAGGTAAGGCCGATAAAACTACGACCGATCTACCCGGGCACGCTTTAGATATTCCTTTTGGGACAGTCAAAGACCCGATCGTTTATCTCACAGTTCCAAACCAGATGAAAGTCGAAAACTGGACAGGAACAAATCGGTTTTATCAAGTTTTCAATGCAGAAGGTAGTGTTCCTAAACCAAAAATCAAGCGGAAACAAAATCTCGATGGGCAATTAGTTTATATATTGGATTGGACAGGAACTGGTTTCGAACTTTCATCGGAAATGGATATCCAGTTCAATATGAGAGTTGTACCACGAGGATTAAATGGTTTTGATCCTGCGCAGACAAAAGAGACCTTGTATGCTTATGAAGATGTTGCCAACAAAAAGACACTTGATTTATATACAGAACAACAATTAAAAGAAAAGGGAGTTTCAATTGAAGGGCTAAAAGCCTATAAACCTAATGTTGATAGTACTAATAACACTACTTGGGTCCAGATAGGTGGCGATCTCAGTGAGACTGCTCTCCCAGAAAGTTATAAAACAAAAATCACTTTTGCTGATGGAACAAGTGTCGATACTATGATGCTAAGTGATGGATCAAATAAATCATATTTGCGGATCATTGCGCCAGTTGAAGTACGGCCAGCTCCTTTGATCAAAGGGACAAGAAATGCTGATCTCGGTTCCAATGGTGTGAATTACCCAACCAAAGACTATTATGAAGTTGATGGTAAAAAAGTTGGGCTTCAGAAATTACAGTTGGGAATGGTAAATAACACAGCTGATCCGTTAAAAGGTGTTATCTCGGTCATGAACTTGCCACAAGTTGGTGAAAAAGATAGTAATGATCTCTCGAGTAATGCAACTGAGCAAGAATTTACACTAAACATCAGTGAACAAGGTGAGCTAGCCTTTGATCCGACAAATAATGAAGCCAATGATGCACATACGCTCTATTATTCAACTAGTCCAGTTGTATTAAGTCCTGATGGGACAACGTTGAGCTTTGCTAATGGGACTGTATGGACTAGAGGACAAGCCCTTCCAAGTGAGTTATTGACTGCTCAACAAGTCACAGACTGGTCAACGATCAAAGCGCTGGTCATGTATATTCCAGTGTTGAGTGAAGGAAATCAGATCCTCTACCACTTTAATGCGTACTCACCAACAAGTGAGACTAATATGTCAAAACGCGTCAAATTGCTACAAGTTGGGGGCTATGAGAAGCAAGCTTCGTTAGTCATAGGGGATGTTACGGATAGCTATGCAACTTATGCAACTTTGCGGATCGTTGATCAGGCAGGTAACCAGATCAACGGCTACAAAGAAGTACGTGGACAAGCTATTTTAGATCCAGAGACTCATGAATATATGGTTGAAAATGATGATCTTTTTGGTGAAGCAGGGAAAGCATTGGTGCTTGATCCGCCAGCAACGATCACGGGGTATAAATTTGTTCAAAATAATTTCTCTAGTACAGTTTTACAAGCAGATGGCTCGACAGTTGTTACACGTTCTTACCAAGTCGATCGTGCTCGAGTATTAGAAGGAAGTATCAGTGGTCCAGTGCTAGCTGAAGCAACGGGTGATCCACAAGCAAATACGGGGAATAATTTCCAAGCAGATCCGACAGGTGTTTCAGAGATCACATTTAACTTGACGGATGCACAATTAGCGAGAAAAGGGTATAAATATAAGATCACGGTGGTCGACCGTAACAATAAGGAATTAGTCGATAAAAATGGGAGAACAGACTATGATACGCTAGCCGAAGCGTTGGAAGCACATGGGTTGTTTGACGATAATAACGATCGTTATGGGGCAACGCAAAACTTTATCGTCAACTACATTGGGAATTTCCAAAAGGCTGTCATCATCAGTCAAAATGATCCGGCTAAAGAGATCCCAACGAGTGTAAATGAAGCTGGGGTCGTTTCACCATACTACAGTGATGGACAAAGTGGGCAGATAATGTTTTATGACGAAGACGGTGCGCCACTCATTTCGGACAATACGCTCTTGGGTAATGGGACGCCAGCCTTTAAGCGGCAAGATTATCGATACACTGTTATTGCACCAGATGGTACTACTTATAGTAGTATCGATAAGGCAATGGCTGCTAAACTGAAGTTTGATAATACTGAAAATGATGGTGAAGTCGATCGGGATATCCAAGTTTATCGAATCGACTATGTCAAAGATCTTCAGAATTTACGTTTGACGATCATTGATGATGAAGGCGATCTCGATGGATCAGGTGCAAAAGTTTTAGTTGAGAACGTGGAGCTAGGAAGTGGACTTTCGGAATCGGCAGTCGATGAGGAGATAAAGACAAGCTATGCCTCATGGATCAAACGTTATACTGATCGAGGTTATGTTGTTGTGAGCCAAGATGAGCTACCAACTAACTACGACAATGATCCAACTGTCGATCAAACAGTAGTCGTTCATCTGAAGCATGGTACAGAAGAAAAAGCTGGTTCTTCTAAGACTCTTACGCAAAGGATCAACTATGTTTATGAATCTGGTGTCAAAAAAGGTGAAAAAGCTGCTCCAAGCTATTCTAAAGACTTTACTTTCACATCGGTCGATACGATCGATCAAGTGACTAAAAAAGTCATTCGCACGGTTTGGAGCCCAGAACAAACAGCACCAGTGGTAGTTAGTCCAACTATCAAGGGTTATCAATTAGACCGTTCAGAGATCCAGCAAACTGTGAGTGCCGATAGTACAGATAGTGAATTGACGCATACGGTCTTATATTACCCAGAAATACAAATTTTAAATGTAAAAATTATAGACGATACTCTAGGTGAAATTCTCAGTGAAGGAACTCTTGCAACGGGCTATACGAATGCAGAGCTTCCAGCTAGTGTTTATCAAGAATATCAAAGTTATATTGATGAATATACGAAGGTTGGGTATGTGCTTGTAAGTAAAAATCTACTTCCAGCGAATTTTGATGAAGATAGTACAGTTGACCAAGAGGTAGTCGTTCATCTTAAACAC
>NZ_BCVJ01000064.1 GCF_001591685.1 Ligilactobacillus murinus DSM 20452 = NBRC 14221
CAAGTCATAATAATTCCTCCAATAAATTTTTATGACTTTATCTTATCCGCATTTCAGATATAGTTTAAAAAATTCCCCTATCTGCAATTTTTATTCCGCCGCTAAGATCTTTTCGAGATGCTGCTCATATTTTTGAGCTAAATGATCACTTGCAACTAACCGCATTGCACCGATGCACTTATGTATCTCAAGGATCGCACGATAATTTTTCGTCTTTTGATATTGATATAGATTTTTACAATATTGAAAAACCAGCCGCTCATAGATCTCAGTTTCCGTAAAGAAGCAATGATTCAGCTGCCTTTCAAAATACACTGCATCGACCATTTCATGTTTTTCGATGCAAGTCAAATACCCCTTTAAAAGCATCTTTGAGATCAAGCGCCGATTCTCAGGCAACTCGGCATAAAAACTCGTTTTTTTTACCATTTCACGTGCTAAGACCATTACGCTTTGATGATCAAAGACTTCCATTGTATTCATGAAAAGCAACAATTCATAGTGACCCCAATCTTCAACACTAAACAGGTAATCAGTCAGATATTTCACTTCTTGCTTCGAACAGTAAGTGACCTCCGTCAATCCCTGCAATTTAAGCTTGAGTAAGGTCAGTTCCAATTGCCAAAGTTTAGTGTGCTTTGTCTTGTCTTCTAACATCGAAACTAAGAGACGCTTTAGAGCTGTGACATCATTTACCAAGACATATTTGTTGATCTTTGCCAATAACTCACTTAGCTCATCTTGCTGAAATTCATGCGCCACATACATAAACTCAGTGATCGGTAAGTTGATCTCATCCAGTGCCAACATGAATTTTGTGATCGTAAGGTCGGTCTCCCCATGTTCAAACCGTGATAATTGTGAGATCGAAACGCCTGCTGTGGCTAGATCTTTTAGCTTTAACCCCCGTGCTTTACGAAACCTTTGAAAAACTTCCCCCAATTGTTGCATCCTTTTTCCCCCTTTGCATATCTGAGAAATTTTTTCAACAATAACACACTCTTTTTCAAAATAAAAGCACGAGTTTTTTAGCTTAAATCAGCTATAACTCGCGCTGTATCAATGTTTTTTCATTAACTACAAATCTATTAATTATAGATATCAATGCAAAATAAAAAGGATGCCCAATTGCATCCCTTTCATCGTTATAATTGATCTAAATATTGCCCATAGCCTTCTTTTTCCATCTCAGTATACGGGACAAAACGCAAAGCGGCCGAATTGATACAATAGCGCAAACCACCTTGAGCTTTTGGTCCATCATTAAAAACATGACCTAAGTGGGAATTAGCTTGGCTACTCTTAACTTCGGTCCGGTGCATAAAATGCGAATAGTCAGCTTTAGTCGTCAAATTTTTTTGTTCGATCGGACGCGTAAAAGCAGGCCAACCACATCCAGAATCGTATTTATCTCTGGAAGAAAACAAGGGTTGTCCGCTCACGACGTCAACATAGATCCCTTTTTCAAAAAAATCATCATATTTGCCAGTAAATGCTCGTTCAGTCGCAGCATTTTGGGTCACTTCATAAGCAAGGTCCCCAATTTTTTGGCGAAGTTCAGCTTTATCCATGAGAAACCACCTCTCTAACGTTGGGCTTTTTTCATCAAGAAAAGAAAATACGGAGCACCGATAACTGAGACCACGATCCCTGTCGGCAAAGTATTTCCGATCAAAAATGTCCGTGTCAGCGTATCAGCCACTAAAAGTATCAATACCCCCAACAGCATAGTTGCTGGGATCCGAACCCGATGCCCCGCCGGTACGAATAGCTGACTCATATGGCCCGCTAAAAGTCCAATAAACACAATATTTCCTGCTATGATCACAGTTAATGATACCAATAAACTAGTTAAAATCAAAAGATCACGCCTAGCTTTACGTAGATCTAAACCTAAAGCTAGACTCGATTCTTCGGCTAAAGTCAAAAGGTCAAAGATCCGACTGCGATAATAGATCAGTCCCCACAAGATCAATAATAAAGGAGCTAAACTCAAGCTTGTCCAATTATCGCCCATGATCTTGCCAGATAACCAATCGATCATATAGGTCAACTTAGCTTGTTCAACGTGTCCGACCACGGGTAAGATACTAGTCGATAAGATCGCTGAGAGCGTCACACCTGTAATGATAAATTTGATCGGGTCAAGTATACTTTGCTGTTTCCTGGCTAATTGATAGATCGACCAACTAACAAGTAAGCCACCAATAACAGAAACTAGCGGTAAGAGCTGTGACATATAAGATCCTTGGGGCAAATACCGTAACGCAAAAGCGATCAACAACCCTGCGCCCGCATTGACCCCTAATGTTCCGGAATCCGCCAACGGATTTTGCGTTAGTGTTTGTAATAATAAACCACTTAGACCAAGCGAAGCCCCCGCTAGCAGACACGCTAAAACACGTGGCATTCGCAATTCAAAGACAACAAAATTTTGCGCTGGAGTAGCTTGCCCGGTCATAACATCCCATAGTTCAATAAGATCAAGCTTAGCATTTCCCAGTGCCAACGATAACACGACACTAATGATGAATAAACTCCCCGTAATAAGGAAAAATCTCTTTTTAGTCATAAAATTCCCCCTTGTGGATCATCCACAAAAAATACGGTAAGCAAGTCACACTGACAACTGAGATCAAGGGGGTCTCATATGGTGGCGCAATAAAACGACTGAGTAGATCAGCCCAGATCATAAAAGTCGCCCCTAATAAAGCTGTTAGCGGTAAGATCTTTTGATAGACCGGACCAGTCCACTGTTTAACAATGTGAGGAATGATCAGTCCCACTAAAAATAAGCTCCCAACTAAGGCAACAGCTGCACCAGATAAGATCAAGACTAGCCCTAGGAAAAATACCATAAAGCGCGTGGTTTTTTGACCTAAGGCGACTGAAAAAGTCTGGCCTAGACTAAGGATCGTTAGCTGTTTGGCCAAAATAAAGGCTAACATCAACCCCACCAAAATAAACGGTGCAATGACTTTTAACATCGCCCAATTGACGCCAACCAAGCCTCCAGCTTGCCAACCAATGATCGTTGGTGAAAGTTTAAAATACGTGACTAGCCCCTGCCCTAGAGCGGTAAATAAAGCCGAGACCATGGCACCAGCTAACAAGAGATATAATGAGGAAAATCCGATCCGGGCTTGATACGATAAAGCTAACACTAAAAAGGCAGCAATTGTGGCCCCAAGTAAACAAAGTAACAAGATCATACTGTAATGTAAACTCTTAAAAAACAGATAACCCAATGCTAGGGCCAGACCAGCTCCAGCATTGATCCCTAAGAGTCCTGGATCAGCGATTGCATTTCTCATCAAACCTTGCATGATCGCTCCTGCCGTTGCCATGGCCGCTCCTACCAGTCCAGCTGCTAAAACGCGTGGCAAACGCAGATCAAGCAAAACATCTTGTGTGGCTGTTTCTTTAAAGGGATGCAAGAATGTCGTCAGTAGTTCTTGTTGACTGTATGAAATAGCACCAAAGCGTAGACCACAGTAAAGCCCAAGCAAGAAAAGCAGCGAAATAACGGTGAGCTGAGCGACAAACTTTTTATTGCTAAAAGACATCTTATTCCCCTATTCCATTGCTTTTAGGCCATTTTCGATCGTCTTTAATTCATATTCCAAACTCAATGGATCATTGAAATAAAAGGCATTCGCATTGACTTTTAAGATATGACCTTGTTGGACCGCTGGGATCGAGCGCCAAACATCACTTTCATAAAGTGAAGCGCCTGTCTTTTCATCTTCAGCAGCAACGATCGCATAATCACCAATGTATTTTGGTAAAACTTCCTGAGATACTTCTAAATATCCGGCTTTAAATACATCATCAACGACTTTTTGCGGTGCTTTAAAGCCCAGTGCTTGATAGATCACTTCACCACCACGGCCCCAGTTATTGCCAAAAAGATCAATATCTTTTTCATAAAGGCCGATCACTGTAAATGTCGCATTTTCACCCAATTTAGCTTTGAGTTCTTTTCCTACTTTAGCTGTTTTTTCATTCCAGTTCTTGATCCAATCTTTAGCTTGCTTTTCTTGATCGAATACTTTGCCAAAACTGGTCAAAATATTCAGATAATCTTGCTTGCCGTAATCGATCGCGATCGTTGGGGCGATCTTTGCTAATTTATCAACATTTTTATCACTTGAGTCGATCACGATCAGATCTGGTTTTAAATTCACTAAAGCTTCCTGATCCTCACTGGATAAGACCTTAGCTTGGCTGACCTTATCTTTTAACACGGGATTTTTAGCATCATAAGGTGTCACAGCTACTGGTTTGTAGCCTAATTTAAGCAAATAACCAGTATAAGTCGACGAAAGACTGGCGATCTTTTTAGGACGTTCTGGGATCGCACCATAGTAGTGGAAACCTTCGATCTTAGGCTTGCTGGATAATTTTTCATTTTGGGTCGTGTTAGCCTTACCACAAGCGACTAACAGTAGGCAAGTCAAACATAAACTAAATAAGACAAGTGCTTTTTTCATAAAAATCTCCTTTTATTTACATAACTGATAATTCAATAAGAGTGGTCGTCCACTGGTTGGATCTTGGATCAATTGAGCATCTATCCTAAAGACCTCACGCAAGACTTCAGGCGTCATTACTGCAGATACCGCATCTTGCTTGACGATTTTTCCTGCACGCATTGCGACTAATTCATCCGAAAAACGGGCTGCTAAGTTGAGATCATGCAAGACCATGATGATCGTCTTATTTTCTTCTTGCTTTAGCTTTTGCAAGATCTCCATGATCTCAAGCTGATGATTCATGTCAAGGTAAGTCGTTGGTTCATCAAGAACGATGATATCAGTATCTTGGACCAGTGTCATTGCGATAAAGACCCGTTGCCGCTGTCCACCTGACAATTCTTCGACCAAATTATCTTTTAGATGCTTAGTTGCGGTAAGCTCTAATGCCTGATCGATCTTTTGTTTATCACTTGCAGTCAAACGCCCAAAGCCTTTTTGATAAGGATAACGACCATAAGACACCAGATCATAGACTTTTGTTGCTGTCGTTAATTTAGGTGACTGCGGTAAAAAAGCAATTCTTCTAGCGATCTCTTTTGTATCCAAACTCAAAAGTGATCTACCAGCAAGCATAACTTCCCCTTGTGCGACCGGCCATAAACGCGTCAAAGCCTTTAACAAAGTCGATTTCCCACATCCATTAGCGCCAATGATCGTGGTGATCTTATCTGCTTTAAATGTCACGGATAGATCAGTAATTATCTTTTTGGCTTGATATGCGACCGTTATTTTATTTGCTCTAAGCTCGATCACATACACCCCCTTATGCTTAGTATGTTGTAACAAGTACAATTATATCATAAAATTTAAATATTACCCCCAAGAAAAGTAAGCGCTTTTAAAGATAATTAAAAAGAAGATGCTTGTTACAGCATCCCCTTTCTTGATCACATTTTATAGATAGTTGGTTCGATGTATGCCTTCAATTCTTTGCCGATCGATCTGCCTGCCAAATAATATACCAAAAGATAGATCGGCAAAAACAGTCCGATCGTGTACAATAACGGCTGTCCTAATCTACTATACCAATCTGTAGTCAATGAGTCAGTTATCAAATAACTTGCACCTAAGATCCCAAATACTCCATTTATTAAGCCTAGGATCAACGGTGGGAAAAATAACCACGCATTTTCAACGGCTACGACATGTCTGATCTCTTTTATTCGATAACCTAACTTGGCTAAAGTATCATATTCTTCGCTTAAGGACAATTCTTCGATCCGCGCAGTAAAGTATAAGATCGTGCTGATCGTTACAAAAAATAGGATCGAGATCATTGAGATCATCAAAAATGTCGGACTATTGGTATTGGTGATCAATTTATCCCGCTCATAAGAACTAAAGTACGCGACCTTAGTCTTTTTAAATGCTTGCACTAATTTTTCATTATCACGCATGTT
Source organism: Ligilactobacillus murinus DSM 20452 = NBRC 14221 (assembly GCF_001591685.1). Lineage (GTDB taxonomy): Bacteria > Bacillota > Bacilli > Lactobacillales > Lactobacillaceae > Ligilactobacillus > Ligilactobacillus murinus. Next base: position 5,939 of record NZ_BCVJ01000064.1, read on the forward strand.
TTTTCCGTCAAATGACACGATCGCATAACTAGCATTGGGATATTTTCGCGCTAACTCGTTAAATTTTGCATCACTAACGATCACCGTTACAACACTGTTAGCAAATGCAAAAGGATTTTGATTGGTCGCTTTTTTCACTTGGAGCGTTTGGGAGCCATCTTTGAGTGTAAAACTTTCATTTACCGGAGCTAAACTGGCGTAATAATTGACCAATACAACCTCATTTAAAGCTAATTTTTTCAATTGTTCTCGATGCTGTAATGCCATTAGCTCATTGTAATTGCTCAAAGAGATCACATCGATATGATCACTTGTATTTCGCTTGGAAAAATACCACTTATCTTTTAATTTGAGCTGTAGTAGTTTAGAATCAACGGCTTTAAGGGCAAACTTTTGTTCAAAACTTTTGATCTCACTTGTACTCAAAGGACGTTTCTTAGCTATTTTAGTTTCTAATGTGGTTGGGACGATCCGTTTAGTCGCTTCATATGGATATGACAGTGTTAAAAAGGTAACACCTAAGACCATGACCGAACCAGTCGTCAAAAGCGCAAGCGCTGTTAACAAACGTCCCTTATTTTGTAAACGGTGTTGCATTCGCGGTAAGACAACATTTCCACTCATGCTGTATAGCTTTTTAGGTCTATGTATCAAAAATGAGACTACGTAAGGCAATGTAAAGATGATAAATAACACACTACCGCAGCCCAATAAACACAGTGTGATAAACAATACCGGCAAACTACCATATTGGTCCCACAACGAATATGGACGAGCAGTCAAATTGCTAAACAATAGATCTGCCCCTAATAAACATACTAAACCACTTAAAGCTAACAATGGATGGCGCTTTACTTGCTTATCTTGTAACTTTTGTAATTTTAAAATATCGGTCAATTTTTTTCTAAAGATCACATAGAGTTCTACGTAAACTATTCCGATGATCCCTAAGATCAATAGCAGCATATTTTTAAAGGCAGAACTTTGGATCTTCAAGCCCCAGATAGGTAGATCTAAGCCTAAAAAATTGATCAGACAAGTTCGCATTCCAAAATACAAGACATATCCTACGCCAAGCGAAAGTCCAGCTGCGATGACCACCAAAATTACATTTTCAGCTAAAAACAAGCACACGATCTCTTGACGTTTAAAGCCCAAGATAGAATATATCCCTAATTCTTCGGCACGTTGCTTGATGAAAAACTGGTTGAAATACACAAAATAAAAAACGATAAACACCACAAAAAACAAGCTGATCGTCTGGATCATCGTCTTGATATTAGCATCTTCAGCTAACCGCGCTACGATCACACTATCAGTCGAAAAACACTGGAGCATAAAAAACAAGCTAAAGATCACTAACTGTGCTAAAAAATAAACTTGATACAGCTTTTTGTTATGTTTCAAATTTGAAAGACTGATCGCAAATGACATCATACTCACCTCTCTAACTCAAGTATTACATCCGAAATTTTCTTTTGAAAGTCTTTTTTTGTTTCGGTCAGATCTCTTTTTAAGGTCGTGTAGATCTGACCATCTTTTAGGAAATAAATATTCTTGGCAAAACTAGCCGAATAGGCATCGTGAGTCACCATCAAGATCGTCGTGTGTAATTCCTGATTGATATACGTCAATTGCTGCATGATCGTTTTAGTCGAGTTGGAGTCCAAAGCCCCCGTAGGCTCATCAGCGATCAACAATTTAGGTTCCTTGACCAAAGCTCTAATGATCGCTACTCTTTGCTTTTGCCCACCTGAAAGTTCATGGGGATAGTGGTCTAAGACTGAAGCGATCTCGAATTTTTGACTGAGTTCAGTTACGCTCTTTTCGATCTCAGATGGCGTTTTTTTCAATAACGATAGTGCCACTGTAATATTTTGTTTAGCAGTCAAACTGGACAATAGTCGATAATCTTGAAAGATAAAACCCAGGTTATTTCGTCTAAACATTGTTGCTTCATCAACTGACACCTTAGCCACGTTGACACCTTCAAATAAGATCTGCCCTTTACTTGGAGCATCTAAAGTCGCGATACTGTTCAATAAAGTCGTCTTCCCCGAGCCAGAGGTCCCCATGATCGCACAAAATTCGCCTGCTTTTAGTGAAAAACCAACGTTATCCAACGCCAAAACATTAGCAGCATAACTCTTACTTACATCTTTAACGCTCAATAGCTCCATTGTTCATTCCTCGACTTTCATGATATATACCCTGATAATAACGCTTGTCCTAAAAAAGACATACTATTAATTTGGTTAAATGTTAGACTCTGAATTTTAATCTGAGCCGCTAACAGTACTGCCATCTAACAAATTTTGTTTTTCTAACTTAATTTTACAAACTG
>NZ_BCVJ01000065.1 GCF_001591685.1 Ligilactobacillus murinus DSM 20452 = NBRC 14221
CAAACTGCGAGACATGAAACAAAAATCAGGGTAGTTATTTGTATTTGCTACTGATGGCAGATTATTAATGTACAGAGAAAAGTGAGCCGCATACAGGCGATGGCTTGGTTACTTAGTCGATAAAAGATCGTCCGCAACAGGATCGTTAGCGGTACGGTCTTTTATTCCCCTCCGAAACATGAAAATAATGATTGGCAAGGCAACGTTGATAGCCGCAATTGTCATTATCATCATGAGTGCCTGGTAGATATTCATGATGATAGCCAGGCTTTAAGCCATTGTTCTTACGCACTCGACAGGTACCACGTACGCTATAATATAGTAGCGTTCATTGAGTTCCCATTAGTTGATGAAATGCTAAAATAGTGAGATTGTTCGAGATTGGGTAAGATAAGCAAACACTTATCTTAGTTAAATTGCTATAGAAATTCATCCCTAGAAAGCTGCAACAAACCGCACTATCTCGGCGTTTGAGGCAATGTATGATTAGGATAGGTAGGACGCCACATGTTGAAAGCGTGACGGTGTTGGAACGGGTAGAAAAGTAATCAAAATATACTATTTTAAAAGTTACAACATCTCCATGTCAAAAATTCAACATTTAATGTTGTTTATTTGCTATAATTATAAAAAAACAACAGGTGATCAAACATGAAAAAACGTGAGAGATTGGAAGAGATCACACGGCTTGTCAACCAGAAGGGAACGATCCGGGTCTCAGATATCGTTAAATTATTAAATGTAACTGATATGACAGTCCGGCGCGATCTAGTCGAACTTGAAGAACAAGGAGTTTTGACAAAGATCCACGGAGGTGCCCGAAGCAATAAAGCTTTCCAATACCGTGAGTACTCACATGCAGAAAAACATATCCAAAATAAAGAAGCAAAACAAGCGATCGCTAGCAAAGCTGCCCAGTTGATCGAAGATGGAGATACTATCTTTTTAGGACCAGGGACGACGGTGGCATTTTTAGCAGAAGCGCTAAATAATCAGCGCTTGACGGTCATTACCAATTGTATGCCGGTCTTTACGCTTTTGATGGCTAAAAAGACGGAAGATTTTCAAGTCTTTTTACTAGGAGGCGAATACCGGCAAGTGACTGAAGCTTTTGTCGGTGAGATCACAAATACGAGTCTAGAAAAGTTACGTTTTAGTAAAATGTTCTTTTCAGGTAATGGCGTTAGAGATGGTGAGGTGATGACCTCGACTTTAGCCGAGGCGTACACACAAAATTTAGCCCTCAAACATTCGCTTGAAAAATATCTATTGCTGGATTCCTCGAAGATCGGAAAAGATGATTTTACATCATTTTGTAAGCTTCGCGATCTAACAGCACTCATTACCGATGTAAAGACTGAAGACGAAAATTATCGCTCACTCGAACCTGAGATCGAGATCATCAATTAGATAAACAAAGAGCCCAACAGTTAATGTTGGGTTTTTATTTATAAAATGTAATTATGAACATTTTATAAACAAAAAATGTTGACTTTGTGTTTAGTTGATTATATAATTTAAACATAGAAAAGCGAAAGCGCTTTTTTAAAATTGGAAGTACGGTAATGTGTTTGATTTCGCGAGGGGGAATGGTAATGATCATCATTGGAGCTGATCCAGCAGGAGAGCAACTGAAAGAAGAGCTTAAAAATTATTTAATTGAGAAAGCTTATGCCGTTAAAGATGTTAGTTCTGAAAACGATTTCGTCGATACAACACTAGCAGTCGTAGCTGAAGTAACTCAAAATGAAACTAATTTAGGGATCGTAATCGATGCATTTGGCGTTGGACCATTTATGACTGCGACCAAGATCAAAGGAATGATCGCAGCTGAAGTTTCAGATGAACGTTCAGCTTATATGACAAGAGAGCACAACAATGCACGTCTCATCACACTGGGAAGTGAGATCGTCGGTGTTGGAGTCGCTAAAAATATCGTCGAAGGTTTTGTGACTGGGAAATACGCTGGTGGACGGCATCAGATCCGAGTCGATATGTTGAACAAGATGTGTTGAAAAGGGGGCAAAAAATGAAGATCGCAATCGGATGTGACCACATCGTGACTTATGAAAAGATCGCGGTGGTCGATCATTTGAAAAATAAAGGGCACGAAGTTTTAGACTTCGGAACTTATGATAATGTTCGTACGCATTATCCGCTCTATGGAAAAAAAGTCGGGCAAGCAGTTGCTAGTGGCCAAGCTGAGCTAGGGATTTGTCTTTGTGGGACTGGTGTGGGGATCAACAATGCAGTCAATAAAGTTCCAGGGATCCGGTCAGCACTCGTGCGTGATATGACTTCAGCGTTATACGCTAAAGAAGAGTTGAATGCAAATGTTATCGGTTTTGGGGGCAAGATCACAGGTGAGCTATTGATGTGTGACATCATTGATGCATTTATTGAAGCCAAATACAGACCGACAGCAGAAAATGAGCGCTTGATCGCTAAGATCAAAGCGGTCGAGACTTTGAACCAAGAGCAAGCAAAGCCAGATTTTTTTACAGAATTCCTTGAAAAATGGGAACGTGGGGAATATCACGATTTAGGGGGAAACCAAAATGACTTTAACAGAAACTAAGAAAAAATTTATGGACAAAGTAAGTACTAAAGAAGGCCTCATTTCCGCATTAGCGTTTGATCAACGTGGGGCTTTGAAAAAAATGATGGCGCAATATCAAACAACAGAACCGACTGTAGCTCAAATGGAAGAGTTAAAGCAATTAGTTGCTGAAGAATTGACGCCATATGCTTCAGCAATCTTGTTAGATCCTGAATTTGGGCTACCCGCTGCACAAGCACGCGCTAAAAATTGTGGATTACTTTTAGCATATGAAAAAACAGGTTATGATACGAGTTCTACGAGTCGTTTGCCAGATTGCTTAGATACATGGTCTGTAAAACGATTACAAGAAGCTGGCGCAGATGCGATCAAATTTTTACTCTATTATGACGTTGATGGTGACCCGCAAGTGAATTTACAAAAGCAAGCGTATATTGAGCGCTTAGGAGCAGAGTGTCAAGCAGCTGAGTTGCCATTTTTCTTAGAGATCTTGAGTTACGACGAAAAGCTCGCCGATAATACGAGTTTAGAATTTGCTAAAGTCAAACCGCGTAAAGTGATCGAAGCGATGAAGCTTTTTTCAGCTGAGCGTTTCAGTGTAGATGTACTCAAAGTTGAAGTGCCAGTCAACATGAATTTTGTCGCAGGTTTTGGCAAAGAGCCAAGTGCTTACACTAAAGAAGAAGCTAGAAAATATTTCCAAATGCAAGATGCGGCAACTGAGTTACCATACATTTATCTCAGTGCAGGTGTTTCAGCAAAACTTTTCCAGGATACGCTTGTTTTTGCAAAAGAAGCTGGGGCCGAGTTCAACGGTGTTTTATGTGGGCGTGCTACTTGGGCGGGAGTCGTACCGGTCTACATCAAACAAGGACAAAAAGCTGCCCGTGAATGGTTACAAACAGTTGGGCGTGAAAATATCGCAAGTCTAGACAAAGTACTCACTAAAACAGCTACTTCATGGAAATAGTTACACATTTCTAAGAAAGGGTTTACCTTTATTGAGGATATGCTATAATTAACTCATCAGCAAGAATATTAGTGGATTGTAACTAATTCGATTAGGCAAGACTACAAATGGATCTGAGAGTACGCTATTCTCAATTTGTTTGTAGTCTTTTTTATCTGAAAATAGGAGGAGGTCACTATGTTTAGAATTATACAGTCACTAAATAATAATGCTGCTCTGGTAAAAAATGAAAAGGGCGAACAGGCAGTAGTGATGGGGTTAGGGATCACTTTTCAAAAGAAAAAAGGTGATCTAGTCGTTAAAGAAAAGATCGAAAATATTTTTGCGTTAAAAAATGCTGAAGCTAAGGAAAATTTTTTGACTTTGTTGAAAGATATCCCTTTAGATTTTATCTCTGTGACTTATACCGTCATCGATCATCTAGTTGCGACTTATCATTATCCTGTCCAAGAATATTTATACGTAACGTTAACAGATCATATTTACTGTGCTTACCAAGCAGTATTAAAAAACACCTATCAAGAGAGTCGCTTACCAGATATATCAGCTGAATATCAACTCGAATATCAGATGGCAAAAGAGGCTTTGCAACTGTTTCGGGTGAAATTACTCAAAGATCTACCAGCAGATGAGATCGGTAAGATCGCGCTTCATTTTATCAATGCACAGGGGGAAACTTTCGATCATACAAGAGAGGAGTACGATATCAGTAAGCAGATCATGGCTAAAGTCGAACAAACTTTACACGCTAATGGGATCAAACGGACTAAGACAAATAGTAACTTTTATGATCGGTTTATGATCCACCTTTCATATTTCTTGAACTATTTGGATCGGCCCACAAAAGCTGAGGCTTCAATCAGTAGTTTAGAACAACATATCAAGTCACATGACCCTAAAGCTTACCAGATCGGAAGTGAGATCTTTGATGTTATCAAAGAGTTAGTCATCGTACCAGTTAATGAGAGTGAGAGATTTTATATCATTTTGCATATTCAACGTCTATTGTAATTTAAGGAGGAGATCATAATGAATCGAGAAGAGATCACATTATTAGGATTTGAGATCGTTGCCTTTTCTGGGGATGCAAGATCGAGACTTTTGGAAGCGTTAACAGAGGCGCAAAAAGGCGATTATGCCAAAGCTGAAGAACTTGTTGAGAAGGCCAATGAATGTATCGTTGATGCACATAATTCACAAACAAAGCTCTTACAAAAAGAAGCAGCCGGTGAAGATCTTGCTTTTAGTGTTACATTGATGCACGGGCAGGACCACCTGATGACAACGCTATTATTGCGCGACATGATGGGACATATGATTGAACTTTACAAACGGGGGGATAAAAAATGAATAACTTGATCGCACAGATCGAGAAAGGGAAACCTTTCTTTGAAAAGATCTCACGAAATGCATATTTAAGAGCGATCCGCGATGGTTTCATTGCTGCGATGCCGGTCATCTTATTTTCAAGTATTTTTCTTTTGATAGCCTTTGTGCCAAATATCTTTGGCTTTACTTGGTCAGATAAAGCTGTGGCGGCAATCATGAAGCCGTATAATTACACGATGGGGGTCGTAGCTGTCTTAGTCGCAGGAACAACTGCTAAAGCGTTGACTGATGCCTTTAATCGGCAACTGCCTAAAACAAATCAGATCAATTACATTTCGACGATGATCGCTTCGATCTCAGGCTTTTTACTTTTAGCTTCCGATGCGCTCAAAAATGGCTTTGCCAATGGGTATATGGGGACAAAAGGGCTTTTGACGGCTTTTGTGGCGGCTTTTATCACCGTTAATATCTATAAAGTCTGTGTCAAAAATAATGTGACGATCAAAATGCCAGAAGAAGTTCCACCTAATGTCTCCCAAGCCTTTAAAGACATCATTCCATATGGGCTTTCGATCTTAGTGATCTACGCGATCGATCTTGTGATCCGGCAACTCATTGGTGCAAGTGTTGCCGAAGCGATCTTAAAGCTTTTTGAACCGTTATTTACAGCAGCTGATGGTTATGTCGGGATCACGATCATCTTTGGGGCCTATGCACTCTTTTGGTTTGTTGGGATCCATGGGCCTTCGATCGTTGAGCCGGCGATCGCAGCGATCACTTACGCGAATGTCGAAACGAATTTCCAACTGCTTCAAGCCGGTCAGCATGCAGATAAAGTGCTCACTTCAGGGACACAGATGTTTATCGTTACGATGGGGGGCACTGGCGCGACTTTAGTCGTACCGTTCATGTTCATGTGGCTGACTAGATCAAAACGCAACAAAGCGATCGGTCGTGCCTCAGTCGTGCCAACATTTTTTGGTGTCAATGAACCGATCTTATTTGGAGCTCCGATCGTCTTGAACCCAGTCTTTTTCATTCCGTTTATTTTAGCTCCGATCGTAAATGTTTGGATCTTTAAATTTTTTGTAGATACGCTTCAAATGAATAGTTTCAGTGTCAATTTACCTTGGACGACCCCAGGACCACTAGGGATCGTTATGGGGACCAATTTTGCTCCGCTAGCCTTTGTTTTGGCGTTACTCCTCATCGTAGTCGATGTTTTGATCTACTATCCTTTCATCAGAGTCTATGATGAACAGATCTTAGCTGAAGAAGCTACTGGTAAAGCACAAAACGATTTGAAAGAAAAAGTAGCAGCTAATTTCAATACGACTAAAGCTGAAAAAGTTTTAGCTAAAGCTACCCCGACTAAAGAACGCACTGAACCGATCAACGTTTTAGTTTTGTGTGCTGGTGGTGGGACGAGTGGTCTACTTGCTAATGCTTTGACTAAAGCGGCGAAAGAATATGATATGCCGATCACAGCGACCGCTGGAAGTTATGGTGCTCACCGCGAGATCTTACCTGAATATCAATTAGTCGTTTTAGCCCCGCAAGTTGCTTCAAATTATGAAGATATCAAACAGGAAACAGATGCGTTAGGGATCAAATTAGTCAAAACAGAAGGCGCGCAATATATCAAACTTACTCGTGATGGGCAAGGCGCACTTGCTTTTGTCAAACAACAATTTGAAGACTAGGACAAAATGAAAGAAGGTCAAAAGATGAGTAAAACATTGCCAAAAGATTTTATTTTCGGGGGCGCGACCGCTGCTTATCAAGCTGAAGGTGCAACACAAACAGACGGAAAAGGACGCGTTGCGTGGGATAAATATTTAGCTGATAACTATTGGTATACCGCTGAGCCGGCGTCAGACTTTTACCATCGTTATCCAGTCGATCTGAAATTAAGTGAAGAATTTGGCATCAACGGGATCCGGATCTCGATCGCTTGGTCACGGATCTTTCCTAATGGTTTTGGTGAAGTCAATCCTAAAGGTGTCGAGTTTTATCATAAATTATTTGCTAAATGCCATGAACATCACGTTGAACCGTTTGTGACGCTCCACCATTTTGACACACCAGAAGCTTTACATTCCAAAGGCGATTTTTTAAATCGCGAAAATATCGAACATTTTGTCGAATATGCAGCCTTTTGCTTCAAAGAATTTCCAGAAGTCAACTACTGGACGACGTTTAATGAGATCGGTCCGATCGGTGATGGACAATATTTAGTTGGAAAATTTCCACCAGGGATCAAATATGATCTAGCTAAAGTTTTTCAGTCGCACCATAATATGATGGTCGCTCATGCTAAAGCAGTCAAGCTCTACAAAGATGCTGGTTATCCAGGAGAGATCGGCGTGGTCCATGCTTTACCGACTAAATATCCGTTTGATCCCTCTGACCCAGCCGATGTTTATGCCGCAGAATTAGAGGATATCATCCATAACAAATTCATTTTAGACGCAACTTATCTAGGGCATTATTCAGAAAAAACACTGGCAGGCGTGCAACATATTTTAGCAGCAAATGGAAATGGCAAGCTCGATCTGCGAAAGGAAGACTTTATAAGCTTAGAGGAAGCTAAAGATCTAAACGACTTTTTAGGGATCAATTACTACATGAGCGATTGGATGCAAGCATTTGACGGTGAAACTGAGATCGTTCATAATGGCAAAGGTCAAAAAGGAAGTTCTAAATATCAGATCAAAGGTGTTGGTAAAAGGGTCGCTCCTGCTGATATCGAAAAGACAGATTGGGATTGGATCATCTATCCACAAGGGCTTTATGATCAGATCATGCGCGTGAAAAACGACTATCCTAACTACAAGAAGATCTACATCACTGAAAATGGTCTGGGCTATAAAGATGAATTTGTCGATGGGACTGTTTATGATGATGGGCGGATCGATTATATCAAGAAGCATTTAGAAGCGATCGCAGCGGCGATCACTGACGGTGCAAACGTCAAAGGGTATTTCTTGTGGTCTTTGATGGATGTCTTTTCGTGGTCGAATGGATATGAAAAGCGTTACGGTTTGTTTTATGTTGATTTTGAAACGCAAGAGCGTTACCCGAAAAAAAGTGCCTATTGGTATCGAAAAGTAGCGAAAAGCCAAGTGATCGAGTAAATTTGACATAGTTTAGAATGCTAAGACATTTTAATAAAAAATATTTAGTTATCTTACTCTTACTCAGAAGAGCCTTATGTACCGCATCCGATCGTTGGTGCACTTGATCAAGATCAAACAGTTACGCAGATCATGAAAAATAAGGGCTCTTTGTCAACC
>NZ_BCVJ01000066.1 GCF_001591685.1 Ligilactobacillus murinus DSM 20452 = NBRC 14221
TGTGGTTATAGTCGTGCTACAAATTGCAACTCCTAGGAAATAACAACAAGCAAACTTCGAGGCAAAGGACGCCTCAAAATTTGCTAGCAGTTATTTCTACGGAGTAAGACGCAATTTTTCGCACTGTGGTTATAGCTTGTAAATCTGGGTAACACTGGTATAATTAGTTTTGGAATACTCAAGCGTTACCACTGTAGTTATAGTGGGACGTAGAAAATTTTAAAGAGGTATTATTAGATGAAAGTAAGAAAAGCAGTTATTCCTGCCGCTGGTTTAGGGACACGATTTTTGCCGGCAACTAAGGCTTTGGCTAAAGAAATGCTACCGATCATTGATAAACCAACGATCCAATATATCATTGAAGAAGCTAAAAAATCTGGGATCGAAGACATCTTGGTCGTAACGGGTAAGGGTAAACGTCCGATCGAAGACCACTTTGATTCAGTTCCTGAATTGGAACAAAACTTAAAAGAAAAGGGTAAGACGGATCTGTTACGTCTGGTCGAACAAACGACTGATATCAACTTGTACTTTATCCGCCAATCCCACCCACGTGGTTTGGGTGATGCAGTTTTAATGGCCAAAGACTTTGTGGGCAATGAACCATTTGTGGTCATGCTTGGTGATGACATCATGGAAGACAAAGTACCATTGACAAAACAATTGATGAATCGCTACGAGGAAACACATGCTTCAACTTTAGCTGTAATGAAAGTGCCACATGAAGAAGTTAATAAGTATGGCGTCATCGACCCAACTTCTGAAACTAAACCTGGCTTATATGATGTTAAACAATTCGTTGAAAAACCAGATGTTGATAAAGCCCCATCTGATTTGGCGATCATTGGGCGTTATCTATTGACGCCAGAGGTCTTTACGATGCTTGAAACACAAGAACCAGGCGCTGGTAATGAGATCCAATTGACCGATGCGATCGATCGCTTGAACAAGATCCAACGTGTATTTGCACATGAGTTCAAGGGTCAACGTTACGATGTTGGTTACAAGTTTGGCTATCTTAAGACTTCGATCCAATTTGGTTTGCGTCACCCAGAAGTGCAAGCTGAATTGAAAGAATATATCAAAGAATTAGGCAAGACACTTAAATAGTCGAAAAAGCTGGGATCGATCCCAGCTTTTTTGATTTCAGCTGAGGGGAGGAATTTTAGATGACACGTAAACATCATCACGGCAAACACAGTCGACGTGGTCTAGCGTTAGCGTTGAAAATAGGGGCAACTATGTTAGTTGTATTATTGGTATGTATTGTTGCATGGAAAAACGAGACGATCCACAGTAGATTAGTTAGTGCTTTTGGCGATAATGAAAGATTGCAAAAAGTAGAATATGACAAGCAACGAGCCCTAGCTGCTAAAAAATATGGTTCTTCAACAAAAGAGGTGCCAAAAGCATCAGCTAAGACTGATAAAGCGTCTGTCAAAGCAAACACAAGTCAAAGTTCAACTGTGACAAATAGTACAAGTGAGCGTTCAAGTTCTAAGTATGGCACGTATACGGTCCAGGAAGGTGACTATCTCTCGACGATCGCAACCAAATACAATACAACGGTCCAAGAACTGATGGAGTTAAATGCTCTTGAGAGTTCACGGGTAGCTGCGGGAGAAACGCTTAAAGTCCCAATAAAAAATCAACAACAAACGTCAACGCGTAGTGCCGAAACAGAGTAATGAGGATGTAATGGAATTTAAGACAGTTAGACAAGAGTTGGATGCTTTCTACAAAATTGCGAGTAAAAATTTTAAACGCGCTAATATCAGTAATACTGCGATCGTGATCGCCTATTATACTTTAGTTGCGATTTTTCCGATGGTCATTTTTATCGGAAATATTTTGCCATTATTGCATATCAAAGCTAGTGAGATCTTGCCTTATTTAGAGATGGCAGTTCCAAAAGCTGTTTATACCACCCTCGGACCCTTATTAGAAACTTTTTTGAGCAATGGTTCTTCAGGGGGAGTCGCCTCAGTCAGTGGGATCATCTCCGTTTGGGCAGCTAGCCGAGGGATAAATGCCTTAAAGAAAGCTTTCAACGAAGCCTTTGGAGTTGGAAATGATCAAGGGATCTTCACCCAGCGGATCTTATCATTTTTGATCACGATCTTCATCGGTGCGCTGTTGGTGATCGCTTTTGTCGTATATAGTTTTGGGCAACTAGTTTTAGAATACTTCATACCGATCTTTAGCTTGCCCTTAGATTGGCTGACGACTTTTACTCAATTGAAATGGCCAACGACACTGTTAGGGATCTTTTTGATCATGTGCTTATTGTACTTGTTAGTTCCCAATGCAAAGGTCCATTTACGCTATCTTTGGGTCGGCGCTTTATTTTCGACACTAGGCTGGATGCTTTTGACCCAAGGCTTTAGTTTTTATGTCCGTTACTTTGCTCGGTCGGTGTTGAGTTATGGAACGATCGGAACATTTATCGTATTGCTATTTTGGATGAACTATAGTGCTTTGGTGATCATGGTCGGCGCAGTTATTAATGCGACTTTAGAAGAGCGCAAATACGGTACGATCCGTTCTAAACGAACCTTAGATCACTTTAATGATAGTTCAGTCAAGCGTTTTTTTAATTGGAAACATAGATCTAAATAAATTAAATGCCAGCTGCTAAAACGGCTGGCATTTAGTTTATTCTGCGGTGATCTCAGCTAGATAACGTTCGATTTCACTCAAGGAAAAGCCTTTACGGTAAAGTGCTTGCTTTAATTTGAAGAAACGCTCTGGTTGGGGATAACGTTGGTAGCGACGTAAAAGTTTAGCGCCTTGTTCACGGAGAGCCTCAAGTTGAAGCGTATCATCTTTTTTAAGGGCTAATTCTTCGAGGACCAAACTGATCGTCTCGCTGCTAAAGCCTTTAGTTACAAGATGCTGATAGAGTTTATTTTTCAAAGCTTGAAAGGCCAGTTTTTTATTTTTGGCGACAAATTTTTCGGCCAACTTAAGTGCAGTCTGGACTTGTTGCTCAAAGCTAAATTCAATGAGAGCTTCATTGATAAATTCTTCAGCGACGCCTTTTTGTTTGAGCTTTTGAGCGATCACAAATGGTCCTTTATCAGTTGTATTAGCCGCTGTGCGGACGTAACTTTTAGCATAAGCCAAGTCATCTAAGAGATTTAACTCGACTAATTTAGAAATGATCTGGTTTTGATCATTTTCAGGAACTTCAAGTTTAGTTAAATAGATCTTGATCTCTTTTTTAGTCCGTAATTGATAGCTGAGATGATCTAAAGCTTTATTGTAGGCCTTAGAGAGCAGGTCGGCTTGCTGTAAGTGTTCGATCATTTCTTCATCAAGTTCGAGGCCCTTAGCGAGACGATATTTGATCAAAACGTCTTCGCTGACCGGAAAGGCGTATTTACCGTCTAAATAGATATTGAAACGCCCGGCTTTTTTTTGCGTCGCGATCGCAGTGATTTTTTTAGCCATCAATTTTCCTCTTTTCTAATGATGTTACTACTATCTTAGCTTAATGTGTTATAATTTCAAAGATAAAAAATGGAAGGAATTTTAGAGTGAAACGAGTAAAGCCCAAAATGGCCTCTGGGGTCAGATTGAAAAAAGACCAAAAAATTGTTGTGACGATCAAGCGTTTAGGTATAAATGGTGAAGGTATCGGATATTATAAGCGAAAGATCGTCTTTATTCCTAAAGCTTTACCAGGCGAAGTCGTCTTAGCCAGTGTGACAGAAGCTAAAGAAAAATATGCCAAGGCGCGTTTGTTAAAGATCAAACAAGAAAGTCCAGCTCGAGTTCAACCAGTCGATAAATATGATGTTGGTGGGATCGAACTTGAACATTTAGCTTATCCAGCTCAATTGGAATTTAAACAAGATGTGATCGCCCAGGCTTTAGCTAAGTATCGCCCAGCTGGGTATAAAGAATATGAGCTACGCCCGACTTTGGGAATGGCTGATCCTTATCACTACCGCAATAAAGCTCAATTTCAGGTGCGTAAAAATAAAGCAGGGCAAGTTATTGCCGGCTTATATAAAGAAAATAGCCATATTTTAGTCGATCTACCGACTTTTGCGACACAGCGCGACTTGACGATGAAAGTAATAAATACGGTTCGAAAGTTACTAGAAAAATGGCAAGTTTCGATCTACGATGAACGTAAGAATCAGGGAGCAGTTAAAACTTTAGTTGTCCGGGAATCCTTTGCAACGAAAGAAGTTCAGCTTGTTTTCATAACACGAACGGCGCAATTGCCCCGCAAAAATGAAATGTTGACTGAGATCAAGCAGTTATTACCTGAAGTTGTGTCAGTGATGCAAAATATCAATCCCCAGAAGACATCTTTGATCTGGGGCGAAGAAACGCAATTATTGATGGGAAAAGAAAGTATCACTGAAAGATTAGGTGATGTAAGTTTTGAATTGTCAGCGCGCGCCTTTTTCCAAATGAATCCACTACAAACTAAGGTCTTATACGATGAGGTCAAAAAAGCTTTAGCACTATCGCCAAACGAGACTTTAGTCGATGCTTATTGTGGAGTAGGTACGATCGGATTATATGTGGGTAAGGAGGCAAAAGAGATCCGTGGAATGGATATCGTGGCCGAAGCTGTGGCTGATGCAAAAATAAATGCCAAAAAAGCTGGGCGCAATGCCATTTATACGACGGGTAAAGCGGAAACAGTCATTTTAAAGTGGCTCAAAGAAGGATTTAGCTTTGATGCCTTAGTCGTTGATCCCCCACGCACAGGTTTAGATGAAGCTTTGATCAAGGCGATCTTAAAATATCGCCCAGCTAAGTTTGTCTATGTTTCATGTAATCCTTCGACTTTGGCCCGTGATCTAGTTGCGTTGACCAAAGCCTATCGCGTTGAATATATTCGCTCAATCGATATGTTTCCGCAAACAGCGCGGGTTGAAGCAGTCGTTAAATTAGTTAGACGCGTTTAGTAAAAATGGTGTTCAAAGAATTATGGTCCCAGTTATATTGTCATAGGCATTTTCTGTAATCTTTGGTATAATTAAAATGATATTGGTGTAACTACACCCTTGTTTATAGAAAGCAGGAAGTTATATGCGTCATTCAAATGGGCCAAAGGAAGGCGAGTTTATTACGATCAAGAGTTATAAACACGATGGTAGCCTACATCGGACATGGCGCGATACGATGGTACTTAAGACAAGTGAAAATGCTTTGATCGGATGTAATGATCACACTTTAGTTACAGAAGCTGATGGAAGGCGTTGGGTCACCCGTGAACCAGCTCTGGTTTATTTCCATAAGCACTACTGGTTTAACATTGTGGCGATGATTCGTGATAACGGGGTCTCCTACTACTGTAATCTAGCCTCACCGATGGTTTTAGATAAGGAAGCTCTCAAATATATAGATTACGATCTGGATGTAAAAGTATTTCCTAATGGCGAAAAACGTTTGCTCGATGTAGATGAGTATGCTGAGCACAGTGCTAAATGGAAATATCCGGCTAAAACGGATTTGATATTAAAGCATAATGTTAAGACACTAGTCGATTGGATCGAACACGGCAAGGGACCGTTCTCAAAAGAATATGTCGAGATTTGGTATAATCGCTATTTAGAATTGTCGCGCCGGCAGTAATTGCCTGTTTATAACCATTTGGGGCTGTGATAGAGGTCGCAGTCCCTTTTTTTATATCCAAAGGTGGGGAGACCAAAAGAAACAGAAAGGAAAAGTTATGTTTAATAAAAAAAGACGTTATCGTTTGATGTATTGGTCACTTGAGTTGTTGTTGGTCGCATTGTTGATCTTTGTTTGTACCCAGATAGGTTTCATTTTCCAACCGATCGGGATATTCATTTCAACGATCTTTGCGCCAGTATTGATCGCGGGTTTCTTATTTTATGCGCTGAATCCCTTGGTCAATTTGCTTACTAAAGTCCAGTATAAAAGGTTTAAGATCGGGCGCACTTTGGCAGTGACGCTCGTCTTTCTCTTGTTCTTTGCTTTGATCGGTTTGGCAGTTGCTTATTTAGTCCCTAAATTAACGACCCAGGTCGAACAATTAGTCGCACGGACACCTAAGTATTTAAGTGAGCTTCAAGCATACTTAACTGAACTAGCACGGAATTCTAAACGACCAGATTGGGCCGATAAGATCGATATGACTGAATACATCAATAATATCAAGGGCTCAGTCAATGGTATCTTGAAGAACTTTATGGGCTCATTGACCTCAAGTTTGGGTTCAATGATCGGTGCGGTAACAAGTATCACAATGACGATCGTAACGGTTCCTTTCGTGCTCTTTTATATGCTAAAAGACGGACCAAAACTTTTGCCAAATATAAAACGCATGTTACCTGACAAACAAGCTGATGTTATCGGTGATCTATTGGTAAAAATGAGTGATACGATCGCCAAATATATTTCAGGTCAAGTGATCGAGTGTTTGTTTGTCGGAACATTTTCAGCGATCGGTTATGGCTTGGTCGGGATCCCATATGCACTTTTGATCGGAATGTTTGCCGGGATCACGAACATCATCCCGTATCTTGGACCTTATATCGGACTGGTGCCCGCGATCTTTATCGCCCTTTCAATGTCATTTAAAGAAGTTATCTTAGTGATCGTTGTCTGTGTGGTCGTCCAACAGATCGATGGTAACCTAGTTTATCCAAATGTGATCGGTAAATCATTAGATATCCATCCGTTGACGATCATTATGATCTTATTAGCGGCTGGTAACATTGCAGGATTATTAGGGATGATCTTGGCGATCCCACTTTATGCGGTCTCAAAAGTCGTTGTGACTTATGTTTACGACATTATCAAACTCCAAAATAGCGATACGGATGCTTAAGTGTCTAAGTTGCCAGTGACCACGATTTGTGGTATTTTGAAATTGTATTGAAAATATCTTATAAATAGGGATGTATATTTTATGACAAAAAAAATAGCAGTATTAGGTGCCGGTTCGTGGGGTAGTACACTTGCGAGCGTTTTAATTGAAAATGGACATGATGTCACACTTTACACAAACGTTGTCGAACAGGCGGCAGAGCTTAATGAAAAGCATACAAATGAACAATATATGCCTGGCTTTAAGTATTCAGAAAAACTACGGGCAACGACAGACTTGGAAGAAGCTTTAACTGATACCGATGCAATTTTATTTGTTGTACCAACTAAAGTAACACGTTTGGTGGCTAAACAAGTCAAAGAAGTTTTAGCTAAATTAAAACAGCGTCCAATGGTGATCCATGCCAGCAAGGGTCTAGAGATCGGGACTCATAAACGGATCTCAGAGATCATTCATGAAGAATTGACCGATCAGTATTGTTCAAGTATCGTCGTCTTGTCTGGTCCTAGCCACGCCGAAGAAGTAGCGCGACATGATATCACGTTGATCACAGCTGCTAGCGAAGAAGAAAAAGCCGCTAAGCAAGTCCAAGACATGTTTACTAATAACTACTTACGGATCTATACCAATACCGATGTGGTTGGTGTCGAAACAGGGGCTGCTTTTAAGAACGTCATCGCGATCGGAGCTGGTATCTTACATGGTTTAGGTTATGGTGATGATGCTAAAGCAGCTTTGATGACACGTGGGTTAGCCGAAGTTGCACGTTTAGGTATGGCTTATGGAGCTAGTCCGTTGACCTTTATGGGTCTTTCTGGTGTCGGTGACTTGATCGTCACATGTACATCAGTGCATTCTAGAAACTGGCGCTGTGGTGATCAACTTGGCCAAGGCAAGCCACTTGATGAAGTTATTGAAGATATGGGCATGGTCATTGAAGGGATCAATACCGCTAAAGCAGCCTATGATCTTTCACGTGAAGAACACATTGAAATGCCGATCACAGAAGCTATCTACAATGTTTTATACAATAAAGCTGATATCAAAGAAGAGATCAGTAGTTTGATGACCCGCGATAGTAAATCTGAAGTTATCGGAAAACGCAAATAAACCTAAA
>NZ_BCVJ01000067.1 GCF_001591685.1 Ligilactobacillus murinus DSM 20452 = NBRC 14221
CAGGGTTCTTAAAAAAATAAAAGTAGCTGATCAAATTTCGTCCTTGTGAAATTTGATCAGCTATTTAACTTAATAACTTAGAGCTCTCTGTCGATTAGCATTCCAGTGCTTGTAGAATTGATCCGCAGTCATAGACTCTTTTTTAGCCGTCCAAGGATTGTTGTAGTAGATCACTCCCTTGCGATATCCTGTCAGTGTGATCGCATGGTTTACAAAACCATTCATATTAGCCATCCAAACCACAACCAGGCGCCCATTCAACAACTGTCGATAAATATCCGACCAACTTGCACCCGTCATAACTTTACTTGTTCCCATATATTTATTGACTACTGGTGCTACACCTGTTGGAAAGACCCACCACCCAGTTACACTGAATGGATCACCAACAAAACCATAATCACCATTGTTACTTTTTGGCATTTCATGAGCTAGTTGGATCTTATTAACATTTTTTCCAGCATAACGTAACATCATTGTTACTGCTGTTATCTCACAACCTGTAGGTAACTCTGGATTTTGCCCAATTACTTCAGCATTATTAAATACTCCATCGATCGAACCAGTGACTTGGTCAGCATAGTAAGTTATACGCCCTGCCTGGATCGTACCGTACTGCATCTGCCCATTTGAAGCATAATAAACAAACTTAGCTTGATCTTTGATCCATTGCAATCCTGTTTTCATCGCTCCATCGAATGTATCAAATAAGTACCAATGTCCAGCTATCAACTGTTGGCCATATTGCATCTGCCCCTGTTTATTGTAATAGACAGTCTTATTTTGTCCGTACTCTTTCAGATCCTTGAAACCAGTTTGCATAGCACCATTTATCTTATCAAATAAATACCATTTTCCAGCTAAGTTTAGTTGCCCATATTTCATCTGAGCTGTTTCAAGATCATAATAGACCTGGCGTTTATCGCTTAAGATCTGCGTCCCTGTCAGCAATTGATCATTATCACCAAATAAATACCATTTCCCAGCTATCTTTGCTTCACCTGGTGCATTTATCAAAGCACCTTCTTCCGTAAAGCCATACATTTTTCCTTCTATCAAGACATTTACCCCTTGAGCAGCAGAACCGTCACCGGTAAAATAGATCAACACTTTGTTATCTTTATCAAAAACTAAAGCATTGCGCTTCATTGCTCCATCAAACGTATCAAAATAATACCGTTTACCTGCGATCGTCTGATACCCATATTGCATTTGGCCATTTGGTGCATAGTAAACTACTTTATTTTGTCCATAACGAGTTAGATTTTGAAAACCAGTCTGCATTATACCAGCTTCGTCAAATAGATACCAATTTCCATTGATGTTTTGTTGTTTATTCTTACTTTGTGCCCCATTAAATGTATCAAAATAATATGTTTTTCCCGCAATATTTTGAAAACCATACTGCATCTGCCCTCTGTTATTACCATCAACAGCATAATAGACCCATTTATTTTGACCTGCTATATATTGAAAACCCGTCTTCATCGCACCATCAAACGTATCAAAGTTATACCATTTATTAGCGATCAGCTGTTGTCCATAAAGCATATGTCCTTGATCATTATAGTAAACAGTCTTATTTTGTCCATATTGGTCCAGCTCTTGAAAACCTCGTTGCATCTGGCCCTGTCTATCAAATAAATACCAGTGACCGTTGATATTTTTTTCACCGGTAGCCATTGCTCCATTGAACGTGTCAAAATAATGTGTGGCGTTGTTGACCCACTGCCATCCGTAAAGCATCCAACCATCTTTATTGTAATAAACAGTCTTTTTTTCATCGCTATTTTCTAGCGTTTGAAATCCTCGTTGCATTTGGCCTTGTTCATTGAAGAGATACCAATGACCATTGATGTTTTTTTCACCGATCGCCATTGCCCCATTAAATGTATCGAAATAATGCTTGGCATTGTTGACCCATTGCCATCCATACTGCATCTTGCCTTCATTATTGTAATAAACAGTTTTAGCCTGCTCCTCTAATCTTTGAAAACCTGTTGCTTTTTCACCAGTCTCTTTATCGATCAAATACCAATCATTCCCATGTTTTCGTTCGACCAATTGTTTTGTTTCTTCTTTTTGAACTGGCTCAGTTTCGCTTTCAACATTCATTAATGTTTTTTCTGTATCTTCTTGTGCTGTCAGTTCAGTTGTCTGCGTGGCTTCGGTTTCTTTTGAAGTAGCTCCTATCGTTGTGTTTTCTGATCGCTCCGAGTCAGTGGTGCTTTCTACATCAACTTGTGATGTTTCTACTTTAGAATTTTCTTCTACCTTTTGTACCTCAGACTGTTCAGTTTGAACCTGAGTACTTTCCGTTGTGACAGTTTGATCTGCTTGTATCACTTGCGGTGAACATATACCTGTTGCTAATAAAGCTACGGTCGCACTTGAAATATAAAAAACTTTTCGTTTGGCCATCATATTTTGTGCATTCAAGATCTGCTTGAGTCTTCTATCCATCATCTCATCTCCTTGATATCGCATTATTTTATCCTGATTTTATCAAAAATAGACTAGAAAAGTCACTTCAAGAGCCACTCTTCTAGCCTAATTATTATGCCTTAGCTGCACCCCAAATTACAGTTGCTTCAACATTTGCAACTAAAGGTTCGCCATATTTGGCATCTTTATTATCATTGTAGAAATTCCATGCTTTTTGCTCAGCTGTTTTACCTTCAGTAAACCAAAAAACATAGTGATAAGCATCTCCATTATCAGCGTAATAGGTCTTAGAACCCTCTAAAGCAGTCGTCATACCGCCTAAACCACTTGCGATCTTCTCTAAGTTTTCTTGAGTAAACGCACCTGTTCCACTAAGCAATTCATTTGCCGTAGCCGAAAGGGGATCGAGCATATCAGAAACAGCAAGTGTTGAACCTTCAGTTATCCCATCTTTTAAAACAACATTGTTACTATTCCACACTTTATTTACTTTAAAGTTAAGCGTAGATGTTGCCTTTTCAGGTACTTTAGGTGTTTCATAACCATGTAAGAAACCGTTGTACATCTTCAATGATTGAAGTGGATGCCCTAGATCATCAAACAAGGCCACATTATCCCATGTTGAGCCACCCCAAGTTGGTTGACCGTTGTAATACATCACACTATCTGGTGCATAACCGACCGCATATTGTGAAGCCCAACCAGTACCGTACTTATCAGATGCATCCTTATTAAATTGCCAGTTTTCCCAGCCAGCCTTAACTGGGATCCATGCTGGTTCCCACCAGAAACCACCTAAACCACCTTGAGCAACTAAAGCTTTATACATATCTGCCATCGCATCAACCTGACCTTGCGGATCATGACTATATGCCTGGATCTCTGAATCGGGTCCGATCGAATTTCCTGTACCATCCGAATCACGAACATTGTTGATCCAACCAGTTTCCAAAACAACTACCTGCTTACCATACTCTTGCTTGGCGAGTTTTTCAATTCCTTCCAAACTCTTAGGTGTGTTAGCACCCCATCCCATATCAACATCATCATACCAGCCATTGCCATCATGTGTTGACCAGAATGGATAATATGATGTCCCTAAAATATCATAATCAACATTATTATCACGTAAAGCATTCATAATATTAGTATATTTAGGTACATTAGGTGTTTCTAATTGAATAGCGACTTTTGCATCAGGCAAAACATCACGAACAGCTTTAGAACCTGCATTCAAATATCTAGAAATTTGAGCCGCTTTTTCTTTATTGCCCCAGATATTTAGATACGATTCACCACGGTCACGATTGGAATAGATCCCAAAGACACCATTTGTGATCTCATTACCAACTTGGACCATACCAACATCAACGCCAGCATTTTTCAAATCGGTCAATACTTTGCTTGTATAATTGTAAACACTCTTAGCTAAAGAATCACCTGTTTGATCTTCCCATGCTTTAGGGAGAGGTTGCTTAGCAGGATCAGCCCAAAAATCAGAGTAATGGAAATCAAGTAAAACTTTCAAACCATATTTAGAAGCATCTTTTGCCATCTGAACAACATTTGCTTCACTACAATCACCACCAGCGTATGTGTTGTTGTTAACATCATATGGATCATTCCAAACACGAAGTCGGATCCAGTTGACCCCTGCATCTTTTAAAACTTTATAAATTGGCGCTTCATTACCATCAAAGTCATAAAATTTTACACCTGCGTTGATCAAAGATTGGTAACTGCCAATATCGACCCCACGGATCATATCCTCTGTCATCCCTTCGATCGGTTTGACTGTAACAGCATCATAACGCAAACCAGTATTAGTTCCTGTCTTATAAGCAAGATCGATCTGTTCATCTGTCATTTGACTAGTTGGTACACCTGTGACACCTATCGAAACTTCAACTGGTGCGCCCCAAGTCAAAGTAGCAGAATAGCTGACCTTTAATGGATCACCATATACAGCATCTTTATTTGCAGCTAAAAATGCTTCTTGCTTACCAACTTTCTGACCAGCAAAAGTATCATTTAGCCAAAAGACATAATGATAATCATTACCATCTATCCCCTTATAAAGTTTTTGTCCCTCTAGTCCAGTTTCATTGCCAGGTAAACTGCTGAAGATCAGCTTCAAATTTTGTTCACCGATCTTTTGGCCCTTAACACCATTCAATAAACTTGGCGATACTTTAAAGGTATTTCCTAATTCACTTGCACTGATCGTATCCCCTGATCGTAGGCCATCATGAGCTTGTGTGTTGACACCTGGTGCTGTATAAACCTCAGATACATTGGCAGTAAGTGCTGAATCAGCCAGCTCTTCTTTAGGTTTGTCATCTTTACCAGGCGTAAAGATAATAATAGCAACATTTATGCTGTCATCCATTTCCTTAGCACCGACACCGATAGCTGACTTAGATAGATCGATCGTTGGTACAAAAGTAGTCATAAAATCATTTGCAGCTTGAGTTATAGCTTGGTGCATATCTTTATAGCTCTTAGTCCACACTATATTTGCTGTACCCGTAAATAAAGAATTATTCACTAAATTTTTTTGTACAGCTTCAGAAGTGGCAGCCAAATTATTACGTGCAACTAATTGAGCTGTATCATGCAACGTGAAAGCGAGGTAATTATCATTTTGATTGTTCCAATCATAATCTATACTTTGAGCATAATTTTTTTTGATATCATGAGCTACTTCTTTAGCAACCATTTCACGATAAGCTTGGATCGTTAATGGCAATAATGTACCATCATCATCAAAGGAGTAATCCACCCCATCGATCAAATGACTACCTGTATACATTGCACCATCATAGGTGTCAAAATAATATTTATTATTAGCGATCGTTTGCCAACCATACTGCATTCGTGCTGTACTTGGATCGTAGTAGACTGTCTTATTTTGATCTTTTATCTCTTGAAAACCAGTCAACACTTCACCCTTGTTAAACAAATACCAGTGATCACCTAGTTTTTGCTGACCATCCATATTCTCTAAGGCACCATTATATGTGTTAAAGCTATATGTCTTACCAGAAATATCTTGCTTACCGTATAACATCCAACCATCTTGGTTATAGTATGCAACTTTCTTGTCCTCTGGCAAATATTGGAAACCTCGTTGCATTGCACCATTCTTATCAAACAGATACCAGTGATCATTGATCTTCTTTTGTCCGATCGCCATTGCACCATCATAGGTATCAAAGTAGCGGGTCGCATTATCTAACCACTGCCAACCATATTGCATCCAACCATCTTGGTTATAATAAACCGTTTTGTTGTCACCATAATCTTTGAGATTTTGGAAGCCACGTTGCATTGCACCGTTGTTATCAAATAGATACCAGTGGCCTGTGATAAACTTTTGCCCCGTAGCCATTGCACCGTTGAAGGTATCAAAGTAGCGCGTCGCATTATCGACCCATTGCCAGCCATATTGCATTTGACCATTTGGAGCATAATAAACTGTCTTATTTTGGTCAGGGATCTTGACCAAACCTGTCTTCATTGCACCATTAAAGGTGTCAAAATTGTACCATTTATTTTCGATTTTTTGTTGGCCATAAAGCATCCAGCCATCTTGATTATAATAAACAGTCTTGTCGTCACCATAATCCTTCAAGTTTTGGAAGCCACGTTGCATCGCACCAGTAGTTTTATCAAATAGATACCAGTGGCCGTTGATATTTTGTTGTCCGTGGACCATTTGAGCAGTTTTTGGACTGTAATAGACCGTTTTCCCTTGGTCATTAATCCATTGCCAGCCATCTACCACTTGTCCAGCATTATTGAATAAGTACCAATTATCAGCGATCTTAGTTTGACCTTTACCTTTAATAGCACCGTCAAAAGTATCAGCTTGGTATTTTTGACCATCGATCTCAACTGTTCCATACTGCATTTGCCCTTGCTCATTGTAATAGGCTAGTTTCTTTTGATCACGAATATATTGTAGCCCGGTTTGCATTGCACCATCGAAAGTGTCAAATAAATACCAATTTCCATTGATATTTTGTTGTCCGTAGACCATTTGCTTGCTGTCTGGATTATAATAAACCGTCTTATTTTGGTCCTTTATCTCTTGGAAACCAGTTAAATAGTTTCCTTGTTCATCTTTAAGATACCAATTTCCATCCACATTTTCTTGGGTATATTTATTTTCAGTTGTCTTAACTTGAGCTGTATCGGCTAAGGTATTTTTATCATCGACCGTTGTAGTATCTTGTTCAGAAGAGTTCACAGTCTGAGTAGCTGTATCTTTATTTTCAGTAGCTGTTGTTTCTTCATTTAAAGCTGTATTCACATCTTGTGTAGTATCTTTAGCTTCAGTGGTCTTTTCCTCACTAGAAACATCTGTTGTAGTATCAGTTGATTCGTTGATATTTAATGCCTGTTCTGTTTGGGCTTCATTGCTACTACTCGTTTCATCTGCTAAAACATTAGTCGTACTAGCAAATCCAAAAATTCCTACTGCAATTGCCGCAAATACCCAATGCTTACCCGCTTTGTACATCTTGTAGTGTAATTTTTTCTCAAACATTTTTATCCATATACTCCTATTCTTCTTTTAATAATGCACCATTAAAGGTATCAAAGTAATAACGTTTGTCATTGATCGTTTGCCAACCATAAAGCATCCAGCCATCATAGTTATAGTAAACCGTTTTTTCTTTACCATTTTCCATTACTTTTTGGAAGCCTCGTTGCATTTGACCTTTATCATTGAATAAATACCAATGTCCATTGATGTAACGTTCGCCTGTCATCATGGCACCGTTGAACGTATCAAAATAGTACGGCACGTTATCGATCCCTTGCCAGCCGTAAAGCATCCAACCGTCATAGTTATAGTAAACCATTTTTTCTTTACCATTTTCCATTACTTTTTGG
>NZ_BCVJ01000068.1 GCF_001591685.1 Ligilactobacillus murinus DSM 20452 = NBRC 14221
TCTATTTGTTCTTACCTTCTTTTTGACACCAATTTCTAAATTCCAAATATCCAAAAGGCCCATATTTATCTCCCAACAAATATGCAATTCGTGTATTTAACGTTGCTTCTATATCCTCGATCGCATGCTCTACTGCATTTCTTAAGTGTTTATCTCGATAATAACGGGCAACAATTTTTGCAAAATCTACATTATCGTATCTACCGTCGACAAAATATGGATAAGCATAATCTTTCAACTGGTAATATCCCAAAGTGCTAATAGTTTGTATATTCTTTAAATACACCGGTAAAGTTTCATCTAATTCATTAAAGCTGTAATCAAACTTCATCCCTCTATTATGGAACAACTCTAGCTGTTCTTTATAACTCAATTGCTCATATTTTTTCATCTTAATTTCTCCCCAAATAAAAAAACCCCCACGTACGGTCTCTGAGCATAAGCTACAAATTCCAATGTGGAGGGATTGATCTTTTTTCACCTACACTCTATCACTTTTTGTGAAATATTGTCAATCATTTATTATGCTATGTGTGAATTTTTTGTTACTCACGTCATCAAACTAAAATTTCACCGCCACAGCGATCCATCCCTTCATCACCACAAGCCTTATTCTAGCTAAAATAAACTAACTTACAAGTTGAGTTTTTTATATTGATTTTTAACCACACAAAGGCCCCAGTGCCAAACATTTCTGTAGGAAGTGTTTTACGGGCCATCCATATCAGTTGACGGACATCCATATATATTGGAAAGAACACAAGAAGCTTCTGTGAAAACAGCCTAAGCCATTCTCACAGAACTTCTCTAAAAACATTTACTCTTTACCTTCAGATTTCCACATGTCTAACAATTCACTATTTGAACTATTTGGCGCTTCTTCTTTTGGAAGTTGCTCAATCTTGACTATTACAGGTAAATCAAACGAAATTCCTGTAATAATTGCCTGTCCTGCTGATAAATTAGGAATACTTGATTTTTAAACATAATCTAAAGACGTCATCGTTTTATCAAGTAATTATGAATTTGAGAAACAATTGTTGCCGAAATATCAGAAGGCCTTTGACTAGCTATTGTAAGATAATATCCAAATTTACGTCCTTCCTTCACAATTTCTTCAAAAACGTCTAGCCTGTAATCTTTCCATTTTTCAGATTCAACAGTTGAATTTTCTGAAAGAATATTATGTGCCTCATCAACTATTAAATTGAAAATTTTATCATGATCAAACTGATCTCTATGGATATCATAACTTATTTTGGCTATCAGCATTGGTAGCAACATTTGTATATCTTTGTTAACACTTTTTAGTGAAACCACATTTACATTAGTTTCATTAAATATCACTCGTACCTCCTGTGAATTCTCAATTTTAAGGACCTTATCAAAGTCTGTATCCTACTGGTGTCTTACCTTTTAGTTTACTTTATTCGTTCATTATTGTAATAGTTGATCCCGTTTTCTATTACTTTGATCAATTCTGCTTGTGTTTCATACCTTCATTAGAAAATTTGGTCATAGTAAAAAACTCCAAGTTAGATTTTCCATTCAACTTAGAGTGTTTACTTCATCTCCCTACCTTCACTCCATCTTCCTCTTATTCAAAATAGCCCGAACGACCTTTTCTCGGGCATTTATCGTATCAGCCGAATTTAGTTTTTCGTATTCATAGACCAAAACATCTGCGACCAATAACTGTGACATCCGTCCGATAAGTGAACCTCCATTTAGAAAATCATCGACTGCCGTTTGTAACACGATATCAGCTTCAAGTGCGATCGGTGAAGCCGGATAAGTGGTGATCGCAATGACCTGAGCTTGGTTTTTCTTAGCGATCTTTAGCGGTTCTAACGTATCCTTTGTTCTTCCCGTTAACGAAAAAACGATAAATAGATCTGAGCTATCGGTGATCGCTGCTAATTGGGCTTGATAATGCGGATCAGTCACCGCCTGCGCCCTTACTCCGATCCGTAAGAGCATACTTTCCAATGCCTTACTCGAAAGCGCACTTCCCCCTACACCTAATATATATATACGTTTGGCTTTTCCTATTGCTGCAACAGCTTTGGCAAGTGCTCCTTGATTTAATTCACTTAAAGTCGTCTTGATCGTCTTAGTCAACGCATTTTCGATGCTGGCATACGGCGACTTTCCTGTTTGCTCAACATTGCTGGAATAATCTTCTTTTGCGACCTCAACTTTTAAATCAGAAAAACCACTATACCCTAATTTGTGGCATAGCCGTACGATCGTTGCATCACCGACCTTGGTCTTTTCCTTGATATCATTCATCGTTTCATAAATAATATCGGCCCCTGCCCATAAAAAATGATCGGCGACCTTCTTTTCGGCTGGCGTTAATTCAAAATAACTTTGATGGATCTTTTCCTTTAATTTCATCGTTATGACCTCTCCTTATACCATAACTATACACTTTTTTGGAGTTTTTCTCCATAGTATATCAAAAACGGATAAAAACGTTTACAAAAATCCTCAAGCGTGTTATATTATTTTTGGAGATATTATCCAAAAATTATAAAATTGGAGTGAGATGTATGCTGAAATCAGAATTTTTACGTAAGATAGATCACGGTTTGATCGTGTCGTGTCAAGCTTTACCGGGTGAACCGCTCTATACACCTGAAGGTGGAGTAATGCCTCTCTTAGCACTCGCTGCCAAACAAGCCGGTGCTGTTGGGATCAGAGCCAATTCAGTACGTGACATTTTAGAGATCAAAGAAAAAGTTGATCTTCCTATCATCGGGATCATCAAACGTGACTATCCACCAACCAAACCTTATATCACACCAACGATGAAAGAAGTTGATGAATTGGCCCAAACCGGCGTTGAAGTTATCGCCCTTGACTGTACTTTACGCAAACGTTACGATGGCTCAACTATCAATGAATTCATTAAACAGATCAAACAAAAATATCCCGACCAATTGTTGATGGCCGATATTTCGACTTTAGAAGAAGGTCTAAACGCTGCTAAAGCTGGAGTTGATTTTATCGGGACTACCTTAGCTGGTTACACCAAAGAAAGTGTTGTCTTAGATGGTCCTAATTATCAATTGATCAAAGCGTTAGTCGATGCTGGGTTAGATGTGATCGCCGAAGGTAAGATCCATGACCCAAAACAAGCTAAAAAAGTCCAAAAATTAGGTGTAGCCGGGATCGTTGTCGGAGGTGCGATCACACGCCCTAAGGAGATCGCTACACGTTTTATTGATGAGTTAAGGGGGTAAAATACCATGTTTAAACAATTTTCTCGTTTAGGCAAAGCCTTTATGTTACCGATCTCGATTTTACCAGTCGCAGGTCTTTTGCTTGGTCTAGGTGGTGCGCTCAGTAATGAAAGCGCTGTTAAAACTTATCCATTTTTAGACCAAGCCTGGTTACAAACGATCTTAAAGGTCATGAGCTTTGCTGGTAACGCGGTCTTTTCCAATTTAGCATTGATCTTTACGATCGGGATCGCAGTTGGATTAGCCACCAGTGACAAAGGAACAGCTGGTCTCGCTGGTGGGGTGTCATTTTTAGTTTATACAGCAACGATCAGTGGTTTACTTGAATTATTCTCGCCTAAAGGTGCAACTATCGATACTGGGGTCGTTGGAGCGATCGTTATCGGTTGTACCGTTGCCTATCTGCATAATCATTACCGCAAGATCCAACTTCCCCAATTTTTAGGTTTCTTTGGGGGTTCACGCTTTATCCCGATCATCTCAGCTTTAGCCGCCATCGTCATCGGTGCCTTCTTTTACCTGATCTGGCCTCCGATCCAAAGTGGATTGCGGGTCGCTGGAGAAAACATCGCACACATGGGCGCCTTGGGAACATTTCTTTACGGTTTCTTGCTTCGTTTGACTGGCGCGGTCGGGCTACACCATACGATCTATCCTCTCTTTTGGTACACTTCGCTTGGTGGAACTGAAGTCGTTGCTGGACATACGATCTCGGGTGCGCAAAATATCTTCTTTGCTCAGTTAGCCGACCCTAACCATACTGGTCTTTTCACTTATGGAACACGTTTCTTTGCTGGACGGTTTGCGACCATGATGTTTGGCTTGCCAGCTGCTGCTTATGCAATGTATCGTTGTTTACCAAAGAAAAACCGTAAAAAAGATGGTGGTTTATATCTCAGTGGTGGGCTGACTTCATTTTTAACGGGGATCACAGAACCGATCGAATATACCTTCTTATTCGTAGCGCCATGGCTATATGTGATCCACGCCTTTTTAGACGGGTTATCCTTCCTCTTTGCTGATCTTTTGAATATCCGGATCGGCAATTCGTTCTCAGGTGGCTTTATTGATTTCTTGTTATTTGGGATCTTACAAGGTGAAGATAAGACGAATTGGTTACGTGTCATCTTCTTTGGGATCATCTGGGCGATCGTCTACTATGTGGTCTTTACCTTCTGCATCAAGAAATTCAAAGTGGCTATTCCTGGTCTAGAATCCGAAGATACCCCATCCGTTCAAGCAGTGCCGACCGATAATTCTTTAAACGCTGAGTCCAAGCTCGTGATCCAAGCACTAGGTGGAGCTGAAAACATTGAGACCGTTGAAGCCTGTGCGACTCGTTTGCGTGTTGCAGTCGTCGATAAGAGCAAAGTCGACAAGAAAACTCTCAAAAGCTTAGGTGCAGTTGCCGTTTTAGAAGTAGGTGGTGGGATCCAAGCTGTCTTTGGTGGTAAAGCTGATCTCTTTAGCCAAGAGATCAATCAAATTTTAGGAGAAGGTGATTAAAGATGTTTGGTTTTAAGAAGAAAAAATTAGAATTAGCCATGCCCGTTGACGGTAAGATCATTTCTTTAGCTGAAGTTCCAGACGAGGTATTTTCTACTGGAATGATGGGACAAGGTTTTGCGATCGAGCCAAGTTCAGATGAGATCTATGCTCCAGTTGCTGGAACGATCACTAATGTTTTCCCGACAAAACATGCGATCTCACTCAAGACAAAACAAGGGCTAGAGCTTTTGTTGCACCTAGGGCTTGATACCGTTGAACTAGCTGGAAAGCCTTTTGAAATATTTGTATCAGCTAACCAGAAAGTCACACCTGACACTCTCCTTTGTAAAATGGACCAAAGCCAGATCACTGCGGCAAAAAAATCTACTGTTGTCTTAGTCCTGGTAACTTCGGGTGAAGACGTTACTGTAACTGATATGGATAGCTCATTACATGGTACGATCTGTGGCTCAGTAAAGATCGGGTAATAACAACACAATGAAAAATAGGCTGAAGATCATGTTCAAAACATTGATCTTCAGCCTATTTTTATCGTCTTGGAAAATCTTCAAGAAAACCATAAAATTGTGATTTATCCGAATAGTCTGCTCTATACCTACTATTTAGACCTGCCTTTTTAGCAACATCACTTAGCTTTACCAAAAGCTTTCCATCTTCACCTAAAAAGCGGATCCGATTATTAAAACCGACCATATATATATATATTTGACAAGCCGATCGACGAGATATTCAGGATATTCTTCTTGATCGATCTTTTTGTAGACTTGTGCCAATACATCTAAAATATCTAATAATGCTGAACTTTTTTCTGGACGTTCTGCTAAACTATTATACAATTCATGGATCACTTCTTTTACGTAATTTACATTAACTTTTTTTGGCATTTTGCTCCTCCTAAACATACCACTAGTGCTTCCAATACCTCCAACGAAACTAACTTTAGAAGATAGCGCCGTGTCGTACTTTGTGTTTTTCCAGTAAGTTCAGCTATCTACCATTTATCTACCATAAATCTACCACTTATCTACCACTTTAGTATTCATTTTACCTACACAAAATAGCCCTACACTAATACCTTTTCAGTGTAGGACTACATTTTTTCATCTATTCGACAAACGCTTCTTCACCTAAAGCTTGTTGAGCTGCTAGATTGAGCAAGCTCCATTGACGGTCAAAACCTGGTTGGAAGAAGAAATCTGCTTTAGCTAGATCTTCTAGCGTCATTTTTTGTTGGATCGCTAAGGCTAAAACATTACCTTGCGCAGTCACATCATAAGTTGACAATACCGCTCCGCCTAGGATCTGATGGGTCAGTTTATCAAAGAAGAGCTGCACAAAAACTTTAGGGTTGCCATTTTTAGCTGGCACATATTTTGGACGTAAAGTGTCTTCATAGTAAGCCGAGCTGAGCGTAACACCAGCTTTTTTCGCTGTAAAACTGTTTAGACCACTTGTTGCAAAATGATAGTCAAAGACGCTCAAAGCTGAAGAGCCGACCACACCGCTAAATGGTTCACTTGGGATATCTTCAAATAAATGTGCCACCACATAGCGGGCTTCACGTCTGGCAACAGTTGCTAAAGCGATCGGTAATTTAGTTTTAGCTGGGATCGAATAAGCTAATGTCGCATCACCTACAGCATAAACATCTGGTAAGTTAGTACGCAAATACTCATCGGTGACGATCCAGCCGTCTTCATCTAGGTCAACTATCCCTTTGAGCCATTCTGTATTAGCAAAGACACCCGCAGCCTGGATCACCAGCTCAACGGGATATTCGGCTTGGTCGGTCTTCACCGCTTCGACCTTCGTATCACCGACAAAAGCTTCGATCTTCGCACCAGTCACGACTTTGACGCCTTTTTCTTCCAACTGTGCCGTTAAAATATCGGTCATTTCTTTATCTAAATATGTGCCTAAGGGCCGCTCAAGCGCATCTAATAAAACAACTTCTTTGCCAGCTTTAGTGAAGGCTTCAACTGCTTCGATCCCAATATAACCAGCACCGATAACAGCGACTTTTTTTACGCTCGTATCTGCTAACTTAGCTTTGATCTTTTTAGCCCAGTCATAACCGCGCATCAAAAAGACATTTTCTAAGTCATTTCCCGGGACCGGTAGAGCTTTAGGTTTGACGCCTGAACTCAAGATCAATTTGTCGTAAGGATACTCTTTAGTTTCATTTTTTTGCTTATCAGTTACCGTTACTGTTTTAGTATCCGCATTGATCGTTTTTACTTCGTGGTTGTTCAAAATGTGGACATTTGGTTGGGGGAAATTTTCAGGTCTAAAATTACGTACATCGTTGACATCTGTAACTTGATCTTCCAAATATAGCTCCATTCCACATGACATAAACGAGATAAAATCACCAGCTTCAAACAGTGTGATATCTACATTTTGCCCATAACGTGACAACAATTCTAAGATCGATTGATGCCCCCCATGTGAGGCACCAACAATAACTACTTTACTTTTTTCCATCAAAGTTCCCTCCTTATAAAATCGATTTCATTGTACAAAATATTTCATTAAAATGTCAAATAAAAAAGATCAAGCCTTTTTTATAAGACTT
>NZ_BCVJ01000069.1 GCF_001591685.1 Ligilactobacillus murinus DSM 20452 = NBRC 14221
GTATAAAATCAAAACAGAAGTATAAAGGAGGGAATTTTATGAATAATCCATTCAATCCCAGTTTCGGTAAAGTTCCCAATATTTTTTTAGACCGCACCCATTCCGTCACTAAATTATCAAATGAACTTCAAGATCCCAACAGCCCCTATCAGACAACTCTGATCTACGGCGTCCGCGGAGTCGGCAAAACTTCACTTTTAACTGATATCGGTAATAAAATGAGTGCTAAAAAAAATTGGTTAGTGGTAAATCTAGCGACTAATTATAATGTCTTACAAACTTTGATCGATTCTATCTGTCAAAAAAGTTCACCCGAGATCAAAAAGTTACTCGATAAGATCGAAGGCATCAAGTTATCAGCTTTTGGGATCCAATTTGAGTATCGTCTACAAGAGCTTACTGAAACAAATTACCAGATATTACTCGAAAATATTTTGGATAAACTACAAGCTAAAAATATTTCACTGTTGGTCACCATTGATGAAGTCGATCCAACACCCGAGATCAAAAATTTCATCTCATTATATCAGCTATTGATCCGTGAAAACTACCAGATATCCTTGATCATGACCGGCCTGCCAAATAAACTTTCCGAATTACAAAATGATTATGTTTTGACCTTTTTACTTCGCAGTGCACGGATGCAACTTTCTAGTCTAGATCTACTTTCGATCAAACATAGCTACCAAGATACCTTCGCTAAAAAAGGGATCGCTATTAGTGATGACGTTTTGGTAGCAATGGTCAAAAAAACCAAGGGATATGCCTATTCTTTTCAACTATTGGGATATTTATTGTGGGAAATTGCTGATAAAAAGATAACTTTTGCAACACTAGAACAAGTCCAAGGTGAGTATCTTGCAACTTTAGGCAGAAATGTCTACTACAAGATCTTGCAAGAGCTCTCACCCGTTGATCATAGCTTTGTGATCGCTATGGCAAAGGCTTCTACCCCAGTTGTCACGACTGCCTATCTCCAACAAGAACTGGGCAAACCTAAAAACTATCTCTCAATGTATCGCAAACGACTCTTAGATGCACAATTGATCAAAAGCCCTGCACGTGGAATGCTTGAATTCACCTTGCCGTATTTCAAAGAATATATCCTTGAAAACTTAAAATTTTACGCTTAAAAAAGAGACTGCAATAGTCTCTTTTTAATTTAATTTTATCTTTGGCAACAAATATAGATAACAGCCAAAGCCAAGGCTAGCCAGCCCGACCCAAAAACATGCTAGATGATAAGGCGAAAAAGTCGAAGCGAGCATAACACCTAACGCCCCTAACAAAGCGGTCCCACGATAGATAAAGCCGTTTAATGCCATATACGTTCCACGTAATTCTTGTGTTGATAACTCTGCTAACATCGTCTTACCCAACGGAATGATGAAAACTTTACCGATTGAAGCTACAAATACAGCTGATACTAAAGTATAGAAATTATTAGAACTAATGATAAAGAAGAAAGCCGGAATATACATCACTAAGCCTAAGAGAAATGAGCGCTTCTCACCTAACATTTTGGTCAAAGTTGGTACGACCAAGGTCAGCAAAACTACAATCAGGGTATTTTCCGTACGGATCAAGCCTGCCATTTGGATCCCGGTAATTTCATGACCTAAGACTACCGCTTGAAATGACTTAGCTAAACGCACACTAACGTAATTTATTACCTGTGCATCCAGTGACATGACTAACAGTTGGGCCACACAATAGATCACAAACTGCCTGTTTTTTAAATTTCTTCACTCCGGGCGCCCTTTTGATCGACCGCTAATTGGGCAAATTCACCAGTCAAACCGTGTTTTCTGGCTTCCTTGATAAACAGCTCGATCTTTTCGGATGAAATCAGCGTCATTACGGTGGGACCAGCCCCACTCAAATACGTACCCTTAGCACCTATTTTATGGCCTAATTCACGTAAAACTTTTAAATGTGGGACTAATTTTTCACGGTATGGCTCATGATAGCTGTCTTGTTCGATCAATTCAGCCACTAGCTCTAGATCGTTAGTCAATAAGGCTGCGACTAAGGCATTGCCCACACTTCCCGCTCGTACTGCCGTCGCATATTCCAATTGTTTGGGTAAGACGCTTCGACTGACCTTAGTCTCCAATTCAAAATCAGGAATATACGCTAACAGCCCGATCTCAGGAAATGAAGCTTTGATCGTTTGTGGATGTGCATTTACCATCAATGAGAGCGTCAGACCCCCAAATAATGCTGGTGCTACGTTGTCAGGATGCCCTTCGATCTTAGTAGCTACCTCAAGTAATTCTTGGTCTGAAAACTGTTTGGTAGATAAAACTTGAGCTAACTTCAACCCTGCCACGATCGCTGCTGAACTACTGCCAAGTCCGCGCGCCAAGGGGATCTTAGAGCTCATTTTTAGCCTGTGCGGAGTGAGAGCCTGATCCAAGGTCAAAGCTGATGCGATGACCAAATTTGTTTCATCATGCGAAACTTCTGGGCCAAGATCATGTTCGATCTGCCAGTTAGCCGTTTTTTCCAATACCTCTAATGTCAAATAACGATCAACGGCTAGCCCTAAGGAATCAAAACCAGGGCCCAAGTTAGCACTGCTAGCGGGTACAATGATCTTTTTCATACACTAGCCCTCCAATACTTTATATGCAGCCAGTAACTGCATCTCTGGCATTTCTTTTAGTTTGGCTTTGATCACATTTAGCTGAGCCTCACTCATCGCATGGGTCACAAGTGAGATCCGCGCGGTACCTTTGCTTTCACTGGTCTGTTTGATCACATTGAAACTAGCCTTTTGTTTGGCCATGATCTCGGTTAACTTCAGCATTTGTCCCGGTTTGTCTGGGAGCAACAAGGAAAGATAGTAGGGATAGATCACATCACTTGCTGGGGCTAAAGCGACGTTTTTGACATAACCGTTAAAGCGACTACCAGTAGTCTCTAAGACGATATCTTTGGTGACTGCGATGATGTCGCTCAAAACACTGTTAGCAGTCGGTAATTCCCCCGCACCTGGGCCATAAAACATCGTCTCACCGACAGCTTTACCGGTCACTAAAACAGCATTATTTTCATTTTGGATCGCTGCCAACGGACGTGAAGTAGGAACAAGTACCGGTCCAACTGAAACATCTAATTTATCATCGATGAGCTTAGCGATCCCTAGCAATTTGATCGTATAGCCTAACTGAGCCGCTTCATTGATATCGGCAAGTTGTACGCCATCGATCCCCTCGAGTTTCACATCATTAACAGTGATATCTTTTCCAAAGGCAAACTGCGTCAAAATGATCATCTTATAGGCAGCATCTTTACCTTTGACATCATTAGTGGGGTCGGCTTCTGCAAAACCTTTTTCCTGCGCAAGTTTTAAGGCTTGAGCATATGAGAGTCCATTTTGCGTCATCTGAGTCAAAATAAAATTCGTCGTCCCATTGACGATCCCTAGGACCGACTCCACTTGATCAGCAGCAAACGAATTGACGATCGTACGCAAGATCGGGATCCCCCCAGCAACACTAGCTTCATAAAAGAGGTCACAGTGATTTTGTTTGGCAAGCTCTGATAGCTCGGGGCCGTGTTGAGCGATCAGATCTTTGTTAGCCGTCACTACATGTTTTTTGGCATTGAGCAGTTGCTTGATATAGCCACGCGCAGTCTCGACTGTCCCCATCACTTCAACGACGATCTTGATATCATCATCGGTCACTAACTTGGTAAAATCATCCGTCAATTCGATCCCCGTCAGATCCACGTTGCGCTTAGCGGTCACATCACGTACGACCACCGTTTTGACATTTAACTTGCACCCCGTGATGTCCGTGATCTTTTGTGCATTATCCTGTAAGATCTTCACGACCCCGCTTCCTACCGTTCCTAAGCCTAAGATCCCAATATCGATCGTCTTCATGCGCATTCCTCCGTGTCTAAAAAAGTTATATTTCCTTAATATTAACACATTCAAATTTCGCTCAAAAGATTTTAAACACCTAATTTAATTTAACTAATAATTTTTACTTGTTATTTTAACCTTACTTTGGTAGTATGAACTAAAATTTATTCGAAAGGAACGTGAACTTATGGCAATTTCATACCGTAGCACACGTGACCACCATGCCACCCCTTTTTTGGCCTCACAAGCTGTCTTACAAGGGTTGAGTCCCGATGGCGGTCTCTTTGTCCCAGATCATTTACCCCAACTTGACTTGGAATTAATGGATCTACCAAAATTAACTTATCAAGAATTGGCTTTTAAAATTTTACAACCATTCTTTAGTGATTATACTGCTACCGAATTACAGGACTGTATTGCCAAAGCTTACGGAGATAACTTTACCTCACCCCAGATCACACCTGTCAAATTCACCGCTGATCTTGCCTATTTGGAATTATTCCATGGTCCAACGATCGCGTTTAAAGATCTCGCATTGCAATTATTGCCACATTTACTGCAATTAGCAGCTAAAAAAAATCAAACTGCTCTAAAGACAGTGATCTTGACCGCAACTTCGGGTGACACTGGTAAAGCTGCTATGGCAGGATTTGCTGATGTTAAAGATACTCAGATCATTGTTTTTTATCCTAAAGACGGGGTCAGTGAAGTCCAAGAAAAGCAAATGCGCTCCCAGACTGGCGCTAACACCCATGTAGTGGCGATCACGGGAAACTTCGATGATGCTCAGACCAAGGTCAAAGAGATCTTCGATGATCCTGATATGGCACTTGCACTACAGCAAAAGGGCTATCGCTTCTCTTCTGCTAATTCCATCAATATCGGGCGTCTATTCCCGCAAATGGTCTATTACTTCTACGCTTATGGCCAAATGCTCAAAGCTGGTAAGATCTCTGCCGGACAAGCAGTCAACTTCAGTGTTCCAACGGGAAATTTTGGCGACATTTTAGCTGGGTGGTACGCTAAAAAACTCGGGTTACCGATCAAAAAATTGCTCTGTGCTTCAAATGAAAACAATGTCCTAACTGAATTTTTTGCGAGCGGGATCTATGACCGCAAACGTCCATTCCACGTGACAACTTCGCCTTCGATGGATATTTTAGTTTCCAGCAACTTAGAGCGGCTATTATTCTATACGCTAGATCAAAATGCAACTAAAACTGCACAATTGATGGATCAGCTCAGTACCAGAGGCGTTTATATGCTTGATGCTGAATTGGTCACCAAATTACAAACTGAATTCTTTGCTGATTTTGCCACGATCGACCAGACAGCAACTGAGATCAAACGCGTTTTTGAAAAAGAAGGT
This sequence comes from Ligilactobacillus murinus DSM 20452 = NBRC 14221, assembly GCF_001591685.1. Lineage (GTDB taxonomy): Bacteria > Bacillota > Bacilli > Lactobacillales > Lactobacillaceae > Ligilactobacillus > Ligilactobacillus murinus. Next base: position 5,247 of record NZ_BCVJ01000069.1, read on the forward strand.
TATCCGCTCGATCCACATACTGCAGTCGGTTCGTTTGTCGCACGTCAATACCAGTTAAAAACAGGCGACCTCACCCCGATGATCGTCGTTTCTACTGCTAGCCCGTACAAATTCCCTGAGGCTGTCTTAGATGCTTTAGGTAAGCGCCAAGAAGCCACTGGAACAGCGGCCTTGAAACAGTTACATCAAGTGATCGCACAACCTTATCCACAAACGATCGTAGAACTCTTTACCGCACCACTCTTACACGATCTGACTTGTGATCCTAAAGATATGAAAAAACTAGTGCTCCAACTCGTTAAGTAAAATTAGATAAGATATAGAGGTTTTTTGTTATGAAAGTTGTTAAATTTGGTGGAAGTTCTTTAGCAAATGGTGAACAGTTCAAAAAAGTTATCGCCATCGTGACCGCTCAACCAGAGCGTCAAGCCGTGATCACCTCGGCCCCAGGCAAACGTTTTAGCGATGACATCAAAGTGACTGACCTATTGATCACTTATGCTGAACAATTTTTAAATTATCTAGATACTAAAAAAATCCAAGAAAAGATCTTTGACCGCTACCAAGAGATCGCCCAAACATTTGAGTTACCAACCGAACAACTCGCTTGGCTCAAAAAAGAATTACAACAGCTCCAAGAAAGGACTTATCCCAGTGCCGAATACCTTTTAGCAGCTTTTAAAGCACATGGGGAATATTTCAATGCTCGTCTCTTGACCTTGATCTTGAATCATCTAAAGATCAAAGCGCGTTTCATCGACCCGCGCGAAGTTGGCTTATTGGTCAGCTCTGATCCTAACAACGCCACGGTCTTGCCCGTGACCTATGAAAACTTAGCTCGGTTAGACTATACGGATGAGAAATTGATATTTCCCGGGTTTTTTGGGGTAACAAAAGAAGGTGAGATCGCTACTTTCTCACGGGGCGGATCAGATATCACTGGTGCGATCGTTGCCCGCGGGTTAAACGCTGAGCTCTACGAGAACTTTACCGATGTAGATGCGATCTACGCTGCTGATCCTAGGTTAGTCCAAGATCCATACGCCGTCACCAAAATGACTTACCGTGAGATGCGCGAACTCTCATATGCTGGTTTTTCAGTCTTCCACGATGAAGCGATCGTCCCTGCGATCGAGGGCCGGGTCAAGATCAACGTAAAAAATACTAACCATCCTGAGCGTCCGGGCACGATGATCATTCCGTATCAAGAATTTACGCCGATCACCCCGATCACTGGGATCTCAAGTGCCAAACGTTTTTCCGCACTGTACTTGCACAAATTCTTGTTGAACAAAGAAGCCGGTTTTACGCTAAAAATTTTAAATATCCTCTATAAATACGGGATATCCTATGAACACATGCCTTCTGGGATCGATGATCTGACCATCATCTTTGATAACAGTCAGTTGACTGAAGCTAAAAGAAAAGCCGTATCGCGTGACATCCGTGCTGTGATCCAACCTGATGAATTACGCTGGATCGATGACTATGCCTTGATCATGGTCGTTGGCGAAGGGATGATCAATCGTATCGGGATCATGAAAGATGTGATCTTAGCTATTTCCGATCACAATATCAACATCCATATGATCAACCAAGGTTCATCTGAAGTCTCGATCATGCTTGGGACTAAGAGCGCGGATGCTGATAAAGCTGTCAAATACATTTACGAAGCTTTTTTTGAACAAAAATAATCGTCCCACTAAAACAACATAAGCCCTACCATGATGGGTGACATCATGGTAGGGCTTATTATTTATACTTTTACACACAATATAGCTTAAGACCTGGGTGGGATCTTAAGCTATATAGCGTATCAGATTGCAACTCATATACTAAGTC
>NZ_BCVJ01000070.1 GCF_001591685.1 Ligilactobacillus murinus DSM 20452 = NBRC 14221
GTTAATCGAAGTGAATTGATATCCTTTCGTGTAGGTATCTGCCGCACTTTGGCCTTTCTTTGGTCCGTTACCGTAAACATAAGTTACTGTTTGGGTCACTGTCTTTGGTGTCCCTGCGACTTCTTTTGTCCCATGCTTAACATGTACGACTACCAACTGATCAGACGCATCATCTGTATCAAAAACCAATGGAAGCTTGTCTTGACTTACGATAACATAACCTTGTTTTTGTAAGTCTGCTATCTTAGTAGCATACTCTGCTTGGACACTCTCTGGAATATCATTTTCTGATCCACCTTGGGCCAATAACGTCGTGACTACGATCTCTGTACCTGTTTGATCATCGATAACTTTATAATTCAACTTTTGAATATTTGGTGTATAGTAAACGACTGTCTGTAATGCTGTTTCTTCTGTGTCATGAGAAACTTGCATTGCTGCAACTTCTGTTTTATCTGCCTTGTAACCAGCGATCGTTGGACTTGCCACCACCTCTGTCATTTGTGGTTCGCTCCACTTGGTCTGAATAACTTTATTAGTTACTCGATCCACTGTCTCAGTTGCTGTAAAGCTATATTCTTTAGTATATGTCGGTGCTGCATTTTCTTCTGCATGGACGCCATCTTTATATTTATATGTGATCGTTTGGGTAAGGTCGACCGTCTTTTCTTGTGTCGTTGTTCCATGCTTTAAGTGAACTGTCACGACTTGATCAGTTGTTTCATCTTGATCATAGTTCGGAAGATCTTCCTTACTTACGAGCACATAACCTTGAGCAAGATAATTTTTGATCATGTCAGCATACTTTTGACTCGTTTCTTCACTTGGAGCAGAGCCTGCTAGACCTTGGCCTAATAACTCTTTGTTGACTAAAATCGTACTCGTGTACGAACCATCATCATTTAACTGGCCTTGATTGTCAAAGATCGTCACGAGCACTTTTTGGATATCTTCAGTATAGACCACACGATAAACTTGAACTTCACTGTCGCTATTTCCCGAGTTATCCGTATTATCGAATCTTAATTTAGCCGCCAAAGCTGCCGCAAAATTATTATAGGTTTTGCCATCTGGAGCGATGACCGTATAACGATAGCCAGCCCGAGCAAACATATCATCTGATACCAAAGGAGCACCTGCTTGATCGTAAAACATCAAGCCATCTGTCTTGCCATCGTGGAAATATGGTGCTGTCGTAGCTTCAGCTTCACTTGTCGGTATCTGCTTACTTGGATCATTATCACTTATGATCACTGCTTTTTGGAAATCAGCTGTATACGTAACGATAAAGTTTTGAGTCACGCTTTGACCATCGATCTTATCATCAAAGATACCTTGCTCTTCTAGTGCCTCCGTTAAGCTATCATACACTTTATTTGTCAAAGGTGTTCCATTTTGGTCGACCACCATGATCTTATACGTATATCCTGGACGTTTTAGCTGTTCATCAGTCACCGTGAATTTGATCTCACTTGTCCCTGTTGGAGTTACTTGGGGCATTCCTGCTTGCGGATCACCTGTCGCTTGATCCAATAGTTTACCTTGCAATGAATTTTCAAAAAGACGAGCTTGATCAACTTGATAGACACGTGTTATGACTGTCGAACCATCAGCTTTGAAAACTGTACTTGAATACTGGTTCTCAACGAACTTATAGCCTGTGATCGTTGGTGGTGTAGGTAAACTTAATGCTTTACCTGCATCACCTAACAGATAACTATTTTCTAATTCATATTCTCCAGTTGCTTCATTTAGCGTAGCTTTCCCAACTAGATCAGGATAGCCATTGATCGGAGCACCTGATTGATCGACAAATTTTACAGTCGCATAAGTACCGTAACTATCTGTTATCGTACCTACGACTAGTGTCTTTTGACCAACATACCCTCCAACTTGACGTAAAGTGACCTGTTTACCCATATTAGTCTCACTAGTTGGTGAGTAGGCTGCAAGATGATAAATGATCTTATTACCGATGCTCAAAGTTGGTACATCTAACACTAATGCCTTGATCATGCTCCAATCAGTAACTTGGTCGGCAGTCAGTAAAGTGCTTGGTATTGTTTGTCCACTCGTCCAAGTCGTCCCATCAGCAAAAGTCAACGTCCTACCATCATCACTTAAAACAGCTGCTTGTGTTGCATAATAAAGCGTATGTGCATCATGGAGATGATTATTCGTCGGATCCAAAGCAAGTTTGCCTTCATCGCTGATATTTAGGGTAAAATCTTGGGCAGCAGCACTAGAATTATTACCATCTACGACACCAGCTTGTGGAAGATTCATGACCGAGATCACGTTGTTCAAAGCTGTTGCTAAGTTATTCACCATCCCAAATTGTAACGTTTGCAATCCTTGTTTTTGCCCATCTTTTTCTAAATAGTCTTTAGCAGGATAATTTGAACCACTATCTGAAAGGCTGTAATTCTTCGTTCCTTGGATAAGCGGTGCTGGTTTGATTTCTTCTGGGGCAACGATCCTAAATTGGATCGTATTTGCACCAGTATCAGTCATCGTCGTCTTAGCAATCGTCCCGTCAGCAAACTGGATCTGTGTCTGCAAGCTAGCTGGTAATTCCGTCTTGCTCGTGTCTCCTCCCAGTTGGATCCAACTTGTATTATTCGTAGCATTCACATTTGCCTTATACACTTGAAGCCCATCAGTCGAAACACCCTTTTTCTTTAAGTCAGCTTCCGTGTAAAGTGCTGGTTCTTTACCAGGCTCGGTATAAGCATACATGTCGACGAGCGTTCGCCCAACATCAAAGCCACTGACTGCATCAGAAACAACTTTTAAATTGAACAAGACTTTCATCTGTGGTTTTAATTCAAAGCCTGTTCCTGTCCAATCTAGGATCACAACTGTTTGTCCATTGATATTTTGTTTTTGAATGATCTTTGGTTCTGGAGTAACAGGGTTTTGATATTTTTTATCATAAGTGACTTGATAGAATTTATCACTTTTTGCAAAATTCGTTAACACTGTCTGTTCAGGCACTGTAAGATATACGATCGGTTCTCTAACAGTCCCGTATTCAACTGTCAACGCATGTCCTGGCAAGTCGGTTGCTGTGCCATTACCTTTACCAACTAAGACCCCACCAGCATCTAGGTTTGTTCCCTTGCTTGGCGTTGAAACTGAACCCATAGTTTGAAATCCCATACTAAACTCATCACCAGGTTTTTTCACATAAGTTTCGCTGCCTTTTGAAGGCCATTCATAACCTTGAAGTGGTAACTTTTTAGGTTCCGAGACTTTTACTTGAAATGCCGTCGTCAAACGTTTATTTTCCGATTCGATTTGGATCTTGGAGCTGTACGTTTGCCCAACTTGAGCTTTAGAGTTCAAATACCCTAAAATGTTGAGCATTCCAGAATTGATATCATTCAATGCACTAGACCCATTTGTCCCGTTGATCGAATTTTGAAGAGCATTAGCATAATATTTAACATCAGGTGTAACATCGTAAGCCGTGATCTTGACACCAGAAGCTAATTTTTTACCCATTCTGAACTCACCAAAATGGTCGATCTGCCCTGTCAATGGATCATAGTTTTCCCCTGCTTGCAAGCGTTGTGTGATCTGTGAACCATCAGATCCCGTAACAACTACTGTATATCCCGTTTGCGCTGGATTATATGACTTAAAGTCAGCGTGATCATTTGTCACATTATTGATCGGTAAGGTGATCCCTGTTGTGGTGATCTCATCTGGAAACTCAAAATGATATGTTGGCGTAAATTCCGTCAGCCCATTAGCCGTTAAACCGACAGCATATAAGACCGGAGCTGATTTATCACCATTATCCAAGATCGGACGCTCAACTGGCTCGATTTTTTGATCACTTACGCTTGTGCCACTATTTTTAACACTATTATAGTCAGAAACAAGTACCACATCATGGTTACTACTTTGTTCACTGTTGGAATAATGGATGATCAAGCCAAAGTTTTCATGCACGCTTGGATCATCTTTTGCCAATACATTTTGGTCAAAGCCTTTCGCTTCTGGGGATAAGCCACTTATATCAAGTGCTTCCCCGGTATCGATATTTACCGCCCCAAAATACTTTCTTTGGCCATCCCCAAGATCGACCCAGCCAGATGGTGCTTCACTTTTACCAGTCGTCTGTGTACTCGTGTAATGCCCGATAAATGACAACTTGGCACTTGTCGTAGTAAAGACGATCGGTTTTGTTGCGATCAAGATGATCGGTGTCCCTTCACCACCGGGCTGTGTTACTTGTAAATTTCCGTTTAGATACGGATCACTTGTATGCATCAAATACTTGTTAGTTTCAGCCACATCTAACACAAAATGCTCTGGGACTGGAACTTTTACTTGCGCAAGTCCCCTAACAGTCGTTGGAACATTGGCAACAAAATTACCGTCCAAGATCTCCACTTGATAGAGATAGTTAGTATCAGTCGTCACATTAGTCGTCGTATTTTCTTTATAGGCATCGGCCTTAGTCTCAACTTTAGCTCCTGCTGGTAACAAACTCTTATCTAATGTTATCTTGACATTTGTGCTGGTAGGTGCTGGAACATCATTGATCAAAAAGCTGATCTGATAGTTATCACCACTGACGGTCATCCCATCGTCTGCAACACTCCCCAAATACGGTGGATAAGTTTCAGCACCGTTTTGGACCAATTCAGCAAAGAAATTGACTGGTTTTATCGTTTGTTTGACCGTCACATTTGTATTATCTACCGCATTTGTGATCGTCCAAGTATACTTATAGCTTCCATCACCTAGCGCTGTCTTTTGGGGTGAACCAGTAGCATCTATATTACTTGCTGCTTCTAAGATCCCACCTTTAGTCGCATTAGGTTTTACGATCATACTGAAGGTATCGCCATTTTGCCCGGTATACTCGACTGTCATCGATAAACGCCCACGGTTAGGACTTGTATTGTCTGTTGTAAACGTATATTCAGTCGAACCATCCGCAGCAGTCGTCTTATCTAAGATCCCACTATTTTCTTGTGAAACTGAAGTTAAATGGATAACTTTTTCGTCAGCTTGTACACTTTCATCAGATACAGCTGCCACACTTCTAAAGCTACTTGTGGATGCCACAGCCTGTGTTTGTGTCGCCTCACTTGGCTGTTCTGTTTGTGTATTCGTTGTTTTGTCTTCTTTTATTTGAACACTTTCGGACTCTGTTTTAGCCACAGAATCTCCAGTCACTTCATTTGTTTCATCTGTTGCTGTTGTTTCTTTTTCTACACTTGTTTGGTTTGTATCCAGCGTCTCTTGTGCTGTTTGATCTGTTGTTGGCGCTCCTGATAGCGTCTTGTCATCAGTTTGGATAGTTCCCTGCGCTGTAGTTGACTCTCCTAAAGTCAAAGTCGTTACTTCATCGGCTAAAGCAGGTACCTGCAACAATACAGCTGAACTAAACATCGTTATTCCAGCTATGACCCAAGTTTTTTTGCGCTTATATAACTTATAGTGTCGTTTTTCTTCAGATGTATATTTTGCCAAACGCATTTTTGTTTTTCGCACAATGATCATCTCCCTCATCTTTTTTATGTTAACCTGTCGTAAAAAGTTAAATCTTTTTAAAGTAAATAATCTAAGTTGTTAAAAATATTAAATTTTTTATTATCTGTATCCATACTATAAAGCCAATTTATCTTTTTTTCAACATTTATACCCTCTACTTTAATCTTTACTAACTATACTAATAAATCGATTACATTGTGCGCAAGAAATACGACTATTTCCAACAACTTCTACCTTTAATATAATTAGAGTCTGACCAGAGAAACTGAGTAATAATATCTAAATTGTCAAATCAAGTTAGAAAAAAACTAT
>NZ_BCVJ01000071.1 GCF_001591685.1 Ligilactobacillus murinus DSM 20452 = NBRC 14221
CGCATCCGTTGCCGCAGCTTTGTATTGAGCTACAAAAGTTCCACCTGTGGTAAAGGTATCTGGCAAGACTGGATCCCAACCAGCTTGAACATAACCTTCTGCTGGTTCGATCGTTGGAACAGTAACTTCACTTGCTGGCGTGCCTTCGCGAACATCAAAGATGTAGCTTGCACCATCAACAAATTTACCATTTGCGCCAGCATCAAACGTTACTCTGACATAACCTTCTGGGGTCGGGGCATCCGGATCATTGGTCCGATCAATGATCTTATCTAGCACAGTTACCTTAACTGTACCCTTATCTGTTGAACCATCTGGATAGGTCACTGTTACTGGAATATCAAAGACACCTGGCGTATTACCATCTGGGAGCTCAACGCCTGGATCGACTGTCACTTTTGGTTGTTCACCGTCAGTTGGGAAGCCAGGAACAATAACAGCTCCGATCACATCTTCTGCAGTCGTTTTTTCACCAGCTGGTTTTTCGATCGGATTGTAGACCGGTTCATACTTATCAGCATCATTTGCTGCCGTCCGATATTGAGCCATAAAAGTCCCATTTGTGGTAAACGTTTCTGGTAAGGCTGGGCTCCAAGCTTCAGCACCATCTTTTTGAACGAACCCTTCGTTAGCAATGATCGTTGGGATCTGAACTTCACCGACGCTTGTCCCTTCTTTGACATCAAAGATATAGCTTGCACCGTCAGCAAATTTACCATCAGTTCCTGCATCAAATGTTACTCTGACATAACCTTCTGGGGTCGGAGCATTTGGATCATTGGTCCGATCAATAATCTTATCCATTACGATAACTTTGACTGTCGTAGTCGACGTTGTACCATCTGGGAAGGTCACTGTTACTGGAATATCAAATTCACCAGCTTCGGTACCATTTGGCAATTTAGATGGATCATCCACTGTGATCGTTGGTTGTGGAGTTTGATCTGCTGGATAACTTGTGATCACAGCTCCGATCACTTCATCAGCCGTGGTTGGATCGCCAAAGGCTTTATTGATGGTACCACCTTCAACAACATATTGAACATTGTCTTTGATCTTGTATTGAGCCACATAATTAGCTGCATCCGTAACATTCTCTGCTAATTCTGGGCTCCAGCCAGTATGCAAGTAATCAGCTGCTGGCGTTACTGTTGGAACTGGTACTTCTGTCATTGCCGTTCCAACTTTAACATCAAACATCGTCTTAGCATCAGCTGCAAAAGTACCATTTGCCCCCTGATCAAAGGTCACACGAACATAGCCTTCTGGGGTCGGTTGCGTTGGATCAGTGATCGGGATCACGTTACCTACTACGACTTTGACACTTGTCTTGTCCGTGGTACCATCTGGATAGGTCACCGTTACCGGAACATCATAAACTCCAGCTGTATTGCCATCTGGGAGACCAGCTGGGTCGTCCACTGTGATCGTTGCCCCTGCTGGAGTTGCGATCGGATCAGTCTTACCAGCCTCAGTAAATGTCACTTTGCCGATCACTTCTTCAGCAGTGGTTGGACTACCAAGTTCTTTATCTAATTGGCCACCAGTCACATCATAATCATCAGCGATCGGTGTCTTGATCGTTACTTTGACCGTAACTTCATCAGTCGAACCATCTGGATACGTCACAACCACTGGGATATCAAAGTCGCCCGCAGTTTGTCCATCTGGTAAAGTCGTACCTTCTTTGATCGCCATTGTTGGTCGTTCATTTAGCGTATCTGGATAGTTGGTCGTTACCTTACCCAAGATCTCTTCTGGCGTTGGCGCTTGACCAAAGTCTTTAGTCAGTTCGCCACCAGTAGCTTCAAAGGTCGTAGCTGCATCATTTGCTACGTTGACGGTGACATAAACAAAGTCCTTGGAACCATCTGGATACGTCACTTGAACTGGGGTGACATATGTGCCTTTACCTGTCAAAGCAGTACCCTTAACTGTAACTGCACCTGTAGCTTCATCGATCGTAACATCGGCCGGATCAAGCACTTTGGCATCGGCTGGAACAGTTGCTTTGATATCAGCTGGGATATCCGCATCAGCAGCTGGTGTAAACTTCGTACCTGTTGGCGCTGTTGTAGCTTGACCTGTCGCATCGGTAAATGTCGGTGTCACTGGGGTCGTATCTTGACCGATCGTACCAGCTACTTCTTTATATGCTGGAACATAAGAATCAGTCACAGGTACGCCTGCAATAAAGGAATCTAAGGCTAAAGCATTGTCTAAACTCTTAGTATTTTCACCTTGTTCAAAGACTGCGACCGTAAAGTTGGTATCGCCTGTGATATCATCAGGTACCGTAAAGAGATCTGGCTTGTAAGTCCCATCTATACTAGCAGTGATCGTTTGGACTGACCCATAGGCGACCCCATCTTTGAACCATTGAACTTGATACTCATGGGCAGGGAATAAACCGCCTACAGTCGACTCAACTTTGTCACCTGCAAAGGCATGGTTATTTCCGGTATCATAATTTAAAATGTCGATCATTGGTTGTGGAGTCAATAAAGCAAAGTTGACCGAACCATAGTTTGAAGTCGTTCCCACTGAAGTCAAGAAACTATTTGCATTTTGGAACATATTGTTAGTAAAGGCATCATTCCAAATATTGTAGTTATCGATCAATGGCATAACATACATATACTTCGCATTGATATGGCGCAAAGGCCCCAGCCCAGTTCCATTCCAAAGCGTGATATTACTGTTATTGAGATCTGCATCAGAAACCAAGGTATGCCACTTATCGGCACTAACTGCAAGACCTTTTGTCGTTGGACTAGCACCATACAAACCTCTAAATGGAATATAGTATTTACCTTCAGCGTTAGCAGTGCCAACAACAGATTCAGCAATATGCGAACCTACGCCATGTTCTTCTTGGTATTTAGCAATGATCTCAGCTTGCGCAGCTTTCATATCATCAAGTGAATACCCTTTATGAGCAGCAGCCCATTCATCGATCAAAATGGTCACTTCATCATTCAAGTATGAGGCAACAACTTTAGTCCCCGTTGCTTTGACGTCATTACGATCATTGATCCATTGGTTAGCTAAACCCCCAGCTCCATCACCATTTTCATACCAGACCCAACCGGTAACTGCCCCGGATAGACCACGATCTGCCCAGATGCCATCTATATTAGGTGACTTTTCCCATTGATCTTCCGGCTTAACGAGCCAATCTTCTAAGCCCATCTTTTCTTGGAAGATGACCATTGAGTTAACGATCCGATTGATCCCAGCGGTGAAGTCCCAAGATTCATTCTTACGGTTCAAACGTGTATGGAAACCATAGATCTTATCCCCCGCTTGAACAATACTATATTTTTCAGGATCTGGATTTTGGACCCATGTTCTGATCGCAAATTTTCCATCACCTGCAAGTACGAATTTACTTTGTTCTAGTCCATTTGGATCAGAAAGATCGATCGCAAAGGTCCCATCAGCATTAGTCGTGGTGTAGTAAACTTTAGAAACATAGCCATTACCATTTACCCACTGCAAATAAACCTTGACACCCGCCATTGGGGTCGAATCCTTACCCATACCATCTAAACCGCCACGGCTCGTATCCAACCAAGCTTTACCAGAATAGGTTTGCTTAGCAGTTGGATCACCGGGACTATAGATCGCATTTTTTTCTAACTCTTCTTGCAATGCATCTGAAACACTTGGCCCATCAGCCTGTGCGCTTGGTTGGTCACCTTCACCATTTGCGCCTGCAGCACGTAACATTGATGCTTCTGCCGAAGCTTTTTCAGTTGTTGGTTGCACTTCAGGTTGTGGTGTTTCAGCTGTGGTCGTTTCACTCGGTCGCGCTTCCGTTTCAGCTGGTGTTTCTGTTGTTTGTGTCGTTTCAGTCACTTCTGGTGTCGTTTCAGGAGTAGCTGCTACTTCTGGTGTTTCAGATACAGTTGTGCTATCATTGGTTGTGGTAGTGTCTTCTGAAGTTGGCGCTTCAGTCGTCTCATTACTATCTGTCATTGGAGTTTTAGCTTGAGGTGTTTCATTGGTAGTGGCATCCTCAACTGAAGCTCCATTTTCATTATTTGCCCCTTCGGTAGCAACTGATGTATCACCTGGATCTTCGGCCGAGGTTTCGACCATTTCAGTTCCAGGCTCGTTATTTGTCTGGTCCGCCAAAACGCTATTAGTTCGATGAACTGCAAACGTCGTCCCGATCAAAACAGAAGCTACCCCAACACTAAACTTTTTGATCGTAAAGCGTTGATGTTTTGGTTCCATCTTTTGAGATTGTTGCTTCCTATTGTTTTTTGAGAGCATATAAAAACCTCCATTTCTATTTGACCATTTACAAAAATGCTAAATCTTTGCAAACATTTACATTCCGCAACATAATATTAACTTTTTATATAAAAAAACTCAAATGATATTACTCAGATGTTTAAAATCTTAAGCTTTAAAACCCTTTAAAACCAAGGGTTTATTACAAAAACCGAATGATAGCATTACGTTTTTTATAATATAAAAAATTAGATAATGATAAAAAGATCATTCAACAATAAGTCCTTTAATATTTTAAAAGTTGAATTTACTAATACTATCAATAAATAAAGTAATTTGCCCCTAATAAAACAATATGTTATAATCTCGACGTTAGTGTTATTTACAGTAGCTGCTTTAGCTACAACTTCGCTTGGTTGTGCTTGGGTTTGCGCATTTTCCACAGAAGTTCTTGAACACTATCCTCTACGGCAGTCGGATCGACGAGTATTTGCGGTACTCGATCTATTCCTGACTGCTTTTTTGTATACCAAAAAAGGCCTCCACCCAATTTTGATTTGGGAGGAGGCCTCAAACTATTTATTTAGATAAATAATTACCTAATTAGTTTTTGCGTTTCTTCTTGTCAGCTACTACGCCTAGGCCAAAGAGTCCTGCAAGAGCTGTCATGAGCACACCTGCAACTGAAGCAGCTTGTGTATCTGCATCACCTGTTTGTGGTAACTCTTGTTGTTGCTTGTTTTCAGCTGGTTTAGAAACGTTTGTTGGTTTTGGTTGAGCTACTGTTTCTTCCTTAGCTCCGGCAACATCTTTTTTATCGCCGTTTGAAGCCTTAGCTTTAACTACGACTTCAACTTCAACGATATCAAATGATCCGTCTGGATAAGTTACCTTGACTAAACCATTGACTGTCCCTGGGTTCGCAGTATTTGGTGCTACGATCCATTCGACCATTGTGCCTTCTGGAAGTTCATCTAAGTTAGTGATCGTATCTTTAGCATCTGGTACTTGACCTTCAACGACCTCAATTGGTTTAGTTGTTGGTTCGTACTTATCTGCATCTGTGCGATCATCAACTACATTGACAACGACCTTGATTTCTTCACGTGAGCCATCTGGGTAGATCACCACGATCGTACCTTCTTTTTCACCTGGTGTTGTTGTGTCGATCGGTTCTTTCCATTCGAACTCTGTACCTTCTGGAAGGTCTTCTTTGTTCTTGATACCATCAGCTGGATCTGGTTCTTGACCAGGTGTCACATTGACATCTTGGCCAATTGGTTCGTACTTGTCTGCGTCTGTGCGGTCATCCGTTACGGTTACCGTTACTTTCACTTCATCAGTCGAACCATCTGGGTAGGTCACCACTACTGTCGCATCTTTTGTACCTTCTGTCGTTGTATCGACTGGATCTTT
>NZ_BCVJ01000072.1 GCF_001591685.1 Ligilactobacillus murinus DSM 20452 = NBRC 14221
TTTCTACGGAGTTGCCCGTGTTCTTTCGCACTGTTATATATAGGGGGCATACATAATGAAAGCTATCTTAACTGTTGTTGGTCAAGATAAGGTCGGGATCGTTGCTGAAGTCAGTCGCTTTTTGGCTGAACAAGGTATTAATATTCTCGATATTAGTCAAACTATTTTAGAAGGCCATTTTACTATGATGATGGCGGTCCAAGTTCCAGAACAAAGCGATCTGCAACTTATCTCAGCTAAACTTGCTGAATTGGGGCAGACCTTGAAAGTTGAGATCAATTTGCGCAATGAAGAAGTTTATCGCGCAATGCATCAACTATAGGAGGAAAATTCATGGAATTTGATAAGATTTTAGAAACGATCCACATGATATCTGACCAAAATCTCGATGTTCGCACCGTTACCATGGGGATCTCCTTGCTGGATTGCATTGATAGCGACAGTGATGTGGCTTGCCAAAAGATCTACGATAAGATCACTACTAAAGCTAAAGATCTAGTTAAGACAGCTGAGCAGATCGAGATGGAATATGGGATCCCGATCGTCAATAAACGCGTGGCGGTGACGCCGATCGCTTTAGTTGCAGGGGCTAGCCAAGATAAAGATTATGTCAAATACGCTAAAACTTTGGATAAGGCGGCTCAAACATTAGGGATCGATTTTATCGGTGGCTTTTCCGCACTTGTTCAAAAAGGGATGACTAAAGGAGACCAAACCTTGATCGCCTCATTACCCGAAGCATTAGCACAAACGAATTTGGTCTGTGCCTCAGTCAATGTCGGTTCCAGCAAGAGTGGGATCAACATGGATGCAGTCAAACAAATGGGGGAAGTCATCACAACGGCTGCTAAATTAGATTATATGACCAACGCTAAATTAGTCGTCTTCTGTAATGCAGTTGAAGATAATCCTTTTATGGCGGGTGGTTTTCATGGGGTCAGTGAACCGGATGTCGTGATCAATGTCGGGGTCTCGGGGCCTGGTGTCGTTAAAGCTGCTTTAGAACATGTTAAAGGTCAACCACTCGATCAAGTGGCAGAAACGATCAAACAGACAGCTTTTAAAGTCACACGGATGGGACAATTAGTCGGTAGTGTAGCAGCCAAACGGTTAAATGTACCGTTTGGGATCGTGGACCTTTCCTTGGCCCCGACGCCAGCAGTCGGTGATTCAGTTGCACAGATCTTAGAAGAGATCGGTCTTGCTCAAGTCGGGACTCATGGGACAACGGCGGCTTTGGCGATGTTAAATGATGCAGTCAAAAAAGGCGGTATCATGGCTTGCAGTCATGTAGGTGGGTTATCTGGTGCCTTTATCCCAGTTTCTGAAGATGCGGGAATGATCGCTGCTGTTGAAGCAAAAACATTATCCTTGGATAAACTAGAAGCCATGACAGCAGTTTGTTCAGTGGGGCTGGATATGATCGCTTTACCAGGTGATATTCCAGCCACAACTGTCAGTGCGATGATCGCCGATGAAGCTGCGATCGGGATGATCAACAATAAAACGACCGCAGTACGGGTGATCCCTGTTCCAGGTAAAAAAGTCGGAGACCAAGTTGAATTTGGTGGTTTACTGGGACATGCTCCGATCATGCCATACAATCAGGCTTCAAGTGCTGCGATGATCGCTCGTGGCGGCTTGATCCCAGCCCCGATCCACAGTTTTAAGAATTAATGACTGTTTTTGACCGAATATAATTTCAAATAATTGTAAATGAAATGCCGTTTTCCATTTGAAAACGGCATTTTTTAGACATATACTTAAAATTTTTCATGAAAGACAAGCTAATATGTTAAATTTTTTTGGAATTTAATGACGCTTTTTGACTTTTTATGATTGATTTTTGCTGGTTCAGATGATATTATAATTTGGGAGGTGTAATGAAAGTGCTTGCAGAGGAAAGACAACAGCATATTTTGCAGATGTTAAAGGAAAATAATGTCGTTAAACTTAAAGAGATCCGCAAACAAACTAATTGTTCTGAGTCATCGGCTCGGCGCGATCTTCAGCTTTTGGAAGAAAAGGGCTTGTTGATCCGAGTGCATGGTGGTGCCAAGATCAAGCATTCGCTCCAACGTGAACTTGATATGAGTGGCAAAGCATCGAAGAATACGGCTCAAAAAGAGGCGATCGCCCAAGCAGCTGCAAAGTTAGTCGAAGCTGAAGATGTAATCTACTTGGACGCGGGAACGACGACTTTAGCGATGATCCCATATTTAAATAAGCCAGAACTGACGGTTGTGACTAATGGAGTTATGCATGCTTCGCTATTAGCTGATCAAAACGTGCGTACGATCTTGGTCGGCGGTGAGTTGAAAAATACTACTAAAGCAATTATTGGTGTCAAAGCAGTCAGTTCACTGACACAATTACGGTTTAATAAAGCTTTTTTGGGTATCAATGGGATCCATCCTCGTTATGGGTTCACCACGCCTGATCCCGATGAGGCAGCTGTCAAGACAACAGCGTTAGAACAAAGCGAAGAATGTTTTGTTTTGGCTGATCCAAGCAAGTTTGACAATGTTTCCTTTGTCAAAGTAGCTGAACTTTCGCAAGCCACGATCATTACCAGCAGTCTTTCACAACCAGTGAGAGCGCGTTATTGCGAACAAACGACGATTCAGGAGGATTTTTGATGATTTATACAGTAACTGTCAACCCTTCGATCGACTATATCGTCCAGTTAAATGAACTAACTTTAGGCGAAGTCAACCGAATGGATTACGACAATAAATTACCTGGGGGCAAAGGGATCAATGTTTCCCGTATCTTGAAAGAACTTGGCTTGGATAATACAGCTTGGGGCTTTTTAGGTGGTTTTACCGGTGAATTTGTTAAAGAAAGTTTAGAAAAGACAGGACTTAAGACGAACTTTACTCCGATCAAAGCTGATACGCGGATCAACGTTAAGATCAAAGCCCAAGCAGAAACTGAGATCAACGGCCGTGGACCTGAATTGACTAAAGAAGAGATCGCAGCTTTTACAGCGCAATTCGATAAATTGACCGCTGATGACGTGGTGATCTTTGCCGGGAGTTTAGTTCCAAGTTTGAGCGATGATTTTTACTTTGATCTGATCAAAGTCATCCGTCAAAAAGGTGCTCAATTTGTGATCGATACGACCGGTGAAAGCTTGTTGAAGACTTTGCCGGAAAATCCATTAGTGGTCAAACCTAACAATCATGAATTAGCTGAATTATTTGGGGTAGAACTAAATAGCATCGACGATATCGTTAAATATGGTAAGAAATTACTTGAAATGGGAGCTAAGCACGTCTTGATCTCGATGGCAGGCGATGGTGGCTTGATGATCACTAAAGATAAAGTTTATCGTTCATACGCACCAAAAGGCACCGTGATCAACTCAGTCGGTGCGGGTGACTCTATGATCGGTGGCTTTACAGGAACATACGCTAAGACTAAAGATCCACTCGAAGCTTTCCGATACGGTTTAGCTTGTGGGTCTGCGACAGCCTTTTCTGAAGACTTGGCTGATGCTAAAAAGATCAATGAGATCTTACCAATGATCGAGATCGAAGAATATAAATAATTAAAAAGGAAGTGTAAGACATGGACATTCGTGACTTATTGATGACCGACCTTATGATCATGGATCTTAAGGCTACGACCAAAAATGAAGTTATCGATGAAATGGTGCATAACTTATTTGTTAAAGGTATCATCGACGACGAAGAATTATACAAAAAAGATATCTTAAAACGTGAAGCTGAAAGCTCAACTGGTATGGGTGAAGGGATCGCGATCCCACATGCTCATGATACAGCAGTTAAGAAACCAGCTGTAATGTTTGCGCGCAGTGTCAATGGGGTCGATTACCAATCAATGGACGGCCAACCAGCGCACTTATTCTTTATGATCGCAGCTCCAGAAGGTGGAGATAATACCCACTTACAAGCTTTAGCAGCTTTATCCCAAGTTTTGATGAACCCAGATGTAGTCAATGCTTTGAAGGCAGCTGACACACCACAAAAGGTCCAAGACATCTTTGCTAAAGCAGTTGCTCAAAAGGAAGCTGAAAATAAAGCGCAAGAAGAACGTGAAAAAGCAGCTGCTAACAAACCAGCTGATGATTCTCGTCCATACATCGTAGCTGTAACAGCTTGTCCAAACGGGATCGCGCATACTTACATGGCGGAAGAAAATTTGAAAAAACAAGCTGATAAGATGGGCGTTGACATCAAAGTTGAAACAAACGGTTCTGAAGGTATCAAGCACCGTTTGACAGCTGATGAGATCAAGCGCGCTAAAGGTGTTATCGTGGCTGCCGACAAGAAAGTCGAAATGGCACGTTTTGATGGCAAGAACTTGGTCAACAAACCAGTTACCGATGCGATCAAAGACCCTGAAAAATTGATCAATGAAGTTTTAGAAGATAAAGCACCAGTCTTTCATGCAAGTGCTAATGATGCAACTGAAGAAAGCGACTCGACCGGTTCTGTTTGGGGCGATATCTATAAACAATTGATGAACGGGATCTCCCACATGTTACCATTTGTTATCGGTGGTGGGATCTTGATGGCGGTCTCCTTTATCGTCGAACAATACATGGGTGGGGCTAAGTCACCAGCCTTCATCTTCTTGAACAATGCTGGTAATATGGCATTTGCTTTCATGGTTCCAGTTTTAGCTGCTTACATCGCTGAAGCTATCGGTGATCGTCCAGCCTTGATGCCAGGTTTTGTTGGTGGTTTCATGGCAACAGTTTACAGTGGTTCATTTGGCGGGGCTTACACAGCTAATGTGATGGCTGATGCTAAATCCGCAGCTGGCTTCTTAGGCGGGATCGCAGCTGGTTTCATCGCAGGTTACTTGATGGTCGGCCTAAAGAAACTTTGTGCTCACTTACCTAAGAGTGTCGAAGGTATGAAGCCAATGTTGATCTACCCAGTCTTAGGGTTGTTGTTCATCGCTTTGATCATGTACTTTATCATCAACCCGATCTTCTCAACGATCAATATCTGGATCACAAACTTCTTGAACCACTTAGGAACAGGTAACTTAGTCGTGCTTACCTTAGTCTTAGCTGGGATGATGGCGATCGATATGGGTGGTCCTTTCAACAAGGCTGCTTATGTCTTTGCTTCCGGTGCGTTTGCTAACGATCCTAAATCTGTTGTAGCTGCGACTTTGATGGCGGCAGTTATGGTCGGCGGGATGATCCCACCATTTGCTACAGCGATCGCAACAGCTTTCTTCCCTAATAAATTCCCAGAGCAAGAACGCCGTGCAGGTATCTCTAACTGGGTCTTAGGGTTCTCATTTATCACAGAAGGTGCGATCCCATTTGCTACAGCTGATCCAGGTCGTGTGATCCCATCATGTGTCTTGGGTTCTGCGATCGGTGGGGCTTTAGTTGGCCTTTGGCATGTTTCTGTACCAGCGCCACACGGTGGTTTCTGGGTAACGCCATTAGCAACTAACCCACTTGGCTATATCGCAGCCGTTGCGATCGGTTCGATCATCGCAGGTGTGGTCTTAGGTTTCTGGAAAAAGGAACATAAAGGTTAATTTGATTTAAAATAAGGAATACGGCGTGAGCTCTGTGCTTGCGCCGTATTTTGGGCTCTTTGTCAACC
>NZ_BCVJ01000073.1 GCF_001591685.1 Ligilactobacillus murinus DSM 20452 = NBRC 14221
TCAAAATATCGTACACATTTTCTTCTATGATTCTTGGTTTTAGAAGCTTCAAATAGAATGATTTACGATCACTCAGCATTTGTTCACGCCGCTTCATATCCCATTCCTGTTTTTTTCGCTCTAATTCTTGATCATTTTCCTTGTTCTTTTCTTTCCACTTTACACTTGCCTCAACTGCGGATTCAGATGGCAAGTTTCCACCATAAGCTGAAGCTTCAAGTGCTTTATCAAATACTGCCGCACCACCTTTTGAGATCCATGATCCGATACCGGCAGTTGGTCGCTTATCATCAACATCAACAAGTGCGTTAAAGTACTCAATAGAGTTTTGCCGCGCAATAATTTCACTAAGTTTAAATCCGTATATGTTTAAACTTGATTTACTCATATCAGTTATTTCTAGTAAATACTTGATATAACTCTTTGTCTTAGCTTTCAATGCAGCATATTCTACTGGTAATAAACCACCATTTAGATACGTATTTGCATATTCAAGATTGTCCGAAAAGATTTCCTTCGATTCATTATCAATACTATTTTCTATCTCATTGATCAAATCAAAATCTTTTTTGAAGGAATCAATCAAAAATCTCTCGCTTTGTTCCTTTGGTAACTCTAAATACGCAATTAATTGAGCTTCTTTGCTCTTCCCTAAATTTAGCATAAGCTTTAATTTTTCTAGAGTATATTCATTTTTACTATCAAAATCATTCAGAAACTCCAAAGCAGTTTCCATTTCATAAGTAGCTAAATTATCACCATCTGAAATAGTATTAGAAATAAATACTAATATTTTTGCTCTAAACTCTTCAAATCTTTCTTCATTTCGTTTCTTAAGTTTATAAGCTCCATATCTCAATCTTTGTAAATCCGCTTCTGCAATTGCTGCATCTACTATCCTTTCTGCAAGTAGCTCATGTTGTTCCTGATTTAAAAAAGTTATATGATCTAACTTTTCTAACTCGATTGCCGAGTAGTTCCCCTTCAATACATTTGAAAAAATATTTTGACAACTTTCTAAAATACTTTCATCTTTCTTAATTGCAGATATTACAGCCTCAAAAACTTCTCCATATTCACCTATATATAAATCATCAAATTCAACTTTTCCTTTTCCATTTAAATCAGGAAAAATGTTAATTAATCCACCAAAGTCAATATAACTACATAGCATACTTTGTAGTGATAATTTTTGGAGCATCATATTATCTTTGAATTTCCAAAAGATAAATTCATCGGTTGCCCCCACACCCAAACCACCATTATTTCTTATTTTAGTAGTATCAACAAAAAACAACAAATCTTTATAGTCAACTCCAAAAATCTCACGTAAATTATCGATTTTTTTATGTTCAATATCTTCTGTTGATAAATTGGACACCATCGCATTTTTAAGAGAATGTGCAAAATGTTTCTTTAATTCAATATTCTGTACATTCTCACCAAGTGGACAAATTTCGTCATCCACAATTTCATTGGCAAGTTTTTTAATACTATCAAATAACCCCATCTTATAACCCTCACATTCTTTCAATCTATTTTTACCTAATTTTTCAAATCATTTAATACTCAATCTTGAGCGTGAAACTTTCTATCTTCACCTAATACCCAGTTCAAACTTTTCGCACTAGCCTTCATATCATGAACAAAAGCTATAATGTTTTGCCATTGTTCATTTGAAAACTCTCGAGCATTATTCGGATAGGATGTAGTAAACACTTGCAAGCCACTTCGGATGTAATCACTATCACCGTTGGTAAGGTTAATTACTCTATCTGTTTCATAAATCAGTGTATTCTCACCTTTTTCAGCAGCTTTCACTTCAACAGTTTGTTTCCTCATTTGCTCAGCAGCCTTTTTATTTTTCCCATTGGCTAATAGACCACCACCTATCAAAGCTGCACCGCCGATCGTCCAGCCGATTGGTCCAGCTGCTGCTAATAAAGCTGATCCCCCTGCCATTCCTGAACCACCAGCTGCTATCGCACCTCCACCTAACCAAGCTAAAGCTGCATTAGTAGCTGCCGCTCCAGACAAAGTAGATATTGCCACTCCAGTAGAGGCCGTTCCGAACGTCGTAGCAATAGCCATCGCTGCTGTTGGTGCCAAAGCTGCTACACCAACACCAGCTGCTACACCACCTGCTACTGTTCCACCAGCAGCCTTTAGATCTTCATCGTATTGTTTTTTTGCAGCAATAAGAAGATTCTCAAAACGCGTGTATTGTATCTTAACTTCCTTCATATCAGCATTTATTCCAACTGGTTTATTTGCCAATCCATCAATGTACTCAATGGCATATTGCAATTGCTTTTTTAGCTGTGTTCGTGAATTATATAGTTCTTCCAATTTCTTCTGACGTGTCTCTACTTTTTTTTCATAATCTTCTACTGCTACTTCTAAATCTCTTTGTGCTTCTTTTCTTAAACCACTGTTAAACATATCGATCTCTCCTTATCCTAAAAAGAATTTTTTAGCTTCATCTACATTATGAAACAACTCACTATCATCTACACCCCATGCTCTTGCATATGCGATACTTGCAGAAATTTGCTCTTCCCCCGAAAGATTCATATCGTGAGCAAGTAATGCTAAATTATCCATCTTGTCATAATAATCTTTAATATCACTAAGAATTCCTCTATACACTTCATCTACAGCTGCCAAAGCCTTACTATAAGTCTCTAGGATTTCTCTCTTAGTACGCTGAAGCCCATACATTATGCCATTCCAAGCGTCTTTAAATTTCTTCATGATTTTGCCAAAATTGTCCATGACATAAATCAACAATGCTGAACAAGAACCAGTAATTAAAATTCCTCCAATAATTCCTATAGGTTCAGCAACCATACTTAATGCGGTCGGTGTCAAAGCTTTCTTGATCCCCTCTTCAGCAATAATTCCGATAGATGCTGATACCCCCAAAGAAATCATTTTAATTGTTTCTTTAACTAAAGTCGCCTTATCTAAGTTATTTGGATTTTTAGTCCACATTTTAAATGCACTAATTAAAGTCGTAACGCTATCTTGTAGAATTTTACCCACACTTTTTATAGTCGTTGCAACCATATTGATCAATGTTGTTACAATAGTCCCAACGATACCACTAATAAATCCCTCTTTAGCACTAGTAAAAATTTCTTTGATGATATTTTTGATATCTTTAGCTTTTTCGATCAGACGATTTTTTATGCGAATACCCATGTCTTTTAAAGCAAATAAACGCTCAGATATTCGATTATAATTTTTCCAATTTGCTGCATAGGATTGCATTTCTTCAATAAAAATGCTTGTCCCATAGTGCATTAGCAAACCGATAACTTGTTTTTTTGCTTGAGCTATACCTGAACTGAAGCTAGCCATACTTACTTCTCTTCCAGCAGCTAAGACAACTTTGCCTTTAATATGCAATTGTGATTTCCTACGCAATCTCATTGCCTCGGCTTCATCAATACCATAGCGTTCGGCATTAGTTTGGCCATCTTTTTCTTTTTTGAGCCACTCTTCCATAGATGTTTCACCTTTTGATTGATTCATCCTGCCATCAATTGCTGCCATGTTACTATCAGCTGTTGCCATATCATTTCTTTCATCATCTGTCATATAAAGTCTGGCCGCGTCCATCTCATGAATCTCTTTAGCTGATGTAATATGGTCAATATGAGTTCTACCATCCTTATTGAGTTTTTTATGTGTATAGGCATCATAGATTTCTTCATTTTCCGTAAACATTTTCTTTCGTTGCGTACTTAATTTACGGTCGCCACGACCTTCGTAGTTTTTCCGATTATATGTAGCATTGAAACGACGCTCATGTTCATTATCTACAAAGACACCTTTTTTAGCATTATGAATCGTACTTACATTGCCACCATCTTTATAATCAGAAAGTCCCCCTGTTCCTTCAAGAGCATTCAAAACCTTTTCGATTCCAAAACGTTGAACTGTTTCTGTAGTTAATTGATTTTTGAGAACTGACCAAAAAGACTCCATCTGCTGGTTGTCAGTATTATATTCATCTTTTGTATTCATATTCTTGAAAAAATCATCTTCTAATATTGCTTCATACATATATACCACCCAACTTCCTTATTAAGATTTTTACTTTATTAATAATAATTTAATTTTCTCATACTTTTAAAGACTTTTCTACTGAAAACATCTTCAAAAGTTCCATAAAACCCAGTTATTAAATTTTTTCACTATATTTTCTATTATCTATCCCTGCTCAATATCCATCAGATGTCATTCAATGCATTACCTAGTGATTCAGCAATCAAAACTACCACTACACTTTTAATCACCTTATGTTTTATATTATCCACTGATAAATAGACATATAGTGTCATCTAGTGAAAAAAGAATAACTTTTTTCACTGCACAAAAAAGGCTCTAGCAAATCTGCTAAAGCCTCATTGATCATCTTCATTTATCTGACTGATCATCCGTAACCAGATTGACCATCCGCTCGCCAAACAGCTCGTAGAATAGCTGATAAATTCCGTTGTTCTCCAATCAGGGCTGCCATCTCTTGATATGTCTTCTTATAATCCGAAATCATGGTGCACTCCGCAAAATTAATCTTATTTTAATTGTATACCCTTATTTGCTGACATTTCGACTGGCATTTTCATAAATTTTCGCCTTGGAAATTATCTCGATAAATCCTAATTTATCAACCTTATATTTGGCATATTCTATGAATTTGGCAACAATAAATATATTTTTTTAAATTTATTTTAGGTTGCCTATTTTTTGCAATCTGCTACTGGTGTGCCTTTTTCACGAGCTTTACGCAAATTGTCTGAGACCCATTTTTGAGAATAACCGTACTTGCGCGCCAGTTCACGTGAATTACGTCCATTATATTGCTCAATGATTTTTGTCGCAGCAATCTTACGGTCATAGAGATGGCTTGGGATCACTAATTGCGAGCCTTTATAGTGATCATGGACCTTCAACATGCTTTCTAGACCGATCAAATTCTGCAATTCCTTATAAAATGAGTGCAATGCCTCAATATCGATTTCTTCTTTATCCATAATGATAAACTCCCTAGCATTAATACATCCCAAATTATATAAAATGCATCTTGCAGTTGATATAGCGGTCTTCAACGTATTTATACATGTAATTTTACACGAAAAAATACCCGACCAAATTTTTGAAATTCAATCAGGTATTTTCTTATCCAAAACAAACGCCCACCATCCCTAAGACCTCAAATCCTTTTTGAAAAGATTTTCTGGTAAAAGCCATTAACTGAGAGATCATTTCCTACTGAGTGCGGGTAATTTCTGCCTGTTTAGCAAGTGACATCCTCGAAAACTCTCTTTACAGTGCCTCGATTGGTTCAGGTACCTCAGCATACTGGGTAGAAAGTTTATCTGACATATTTATTATTTTGAATAGTTGTTTTAGCCACTTGATGGTCTAGAAGATCATAGAATTCTATGAGTAGCTCGTTGACTTTTTGGATGTTTAGCTTATTTCATCATATCCTCCAGTCTAAATATTTACAGA
>NZ_BCVJ01000074.1 GCF_001591685.1 Ligilactobacillus murinus DSM 20452 = NBRC 14221
ACATTTTATTATATTTTAATGCATTTTAATTAACAGTTATTTCCTCCATAATCACGATAACCACTCTCATTACGTGGGATCGTAGGTAGTAATCCTAATCTTTCCCAATAGCGCAAAGTTTCTTTGGTGATATCAAATTTTTCACTGACCTGTGCGATATTCATCATCTCTGCCCCTTTTAGTCTATTGTAAAGCTCTTTGCTTTTTTACAACTAGCTGTTATTTGGGCTAAATAACTTTTCAAAAATTACTTTCGTGCTAGCTTGGCTGATCAGTTTAACATTTTCTTGTAAAAATTCTTTTGTTTTATGTGCTTTTAAGGCCTAAGCTACATAAAATCCACTTTCTGATCTATACTACAAAACCCAAGGTGACCCTATCAGGCAATTATTTTTGTTTAGGCTGATAGAAATTACGCCCCTCCATCCCAAAGATCCGCTCTGAAAAATTGCCTGGCTCGGTATGGGCTAAACTTTTCTTTAACATTTGGATCGAAGCATCAAGATTATCTAATTGATGTAAAATATCGGCCTCTAACAAATGTGGTTGCACTGGTGAACCGTACTCCAATAACCCATGATGGGCTAAGATCATGTGTCGCAATAAGATCGCATCTTCACTTTCAAGCTCGATCTTTAACGCCGCACAAGCTTTAACGATCTCTTCATCGACCAAAACGATATGTCCGATCAAATTACCAGCTAGCGTATAAGTTGTTGCTACGGGTCCCGATAACTCTAAAACCTTACCTAAATCATGTAAAATAGTTCCCGCATAGAGTAAGGCTTTGTCAACTTCTTCATATTGTTCCGTTACCGCTTTAGCCAAGCGTAAAATCGATAATGTGTGGAACGCTAAGCCCCCTGCATAAGCATGGTGATTGGATTTAGCAGCTGGAAATTTAAAGAACTCATCATGGTATTCTTTGAGTAAATAACGCACGATCCGATTCCATGTTGGATTAACGATCTCAAAAACATATTGATTCAGTTCTTCTTCCATCACAAGGGTCTTTTCTGGTGCCGCTTGAAGATAAAGCGCCGGATCATTTGGCTCTTTGTCATTAGCTAACCTGAGCTTGAAGATCTTGATCTGGGGATTGTTTTGATAATTTTCGCGTTTACCTTTCAAGAAAACAACTTTGCCCGCCTCAAACCGCTTGATATCATCATCTGAAGCATCCCAAAATTTAGCACTGATCACACCAGAGGTATCAGCAAAATTAAAAGCAATAAACTTTTTACCATTCTTAGCGATCCGCGTTTCAGCTGACTTGATCAATACAAATAATTCTAAATTTTCATCAACTTTATAATCAAATAATTTTTTTAACACGCTCTTGTCCTATCCATTCATTTATTTTTCCTCGTTTCGTACTAACTTTACCACATTTTCGATCTAGTTAGTAGGACTAAAAAAAGAGCCCCGCAGAGCTCTTTTGTTCATTTTAATCTTGGTATAATTCTTGAACTGGTTGGAAGATGATCTTGCTTACTTCATCCATCAACATGCTCAAAGCTTGTTCTTTCAACATCAATGTTTGTAATGTTTCAAAGTCCTTAGCTTTAGCACCAGCTTCTTGTAATTCTTTGAAATCTTCTTCTGTGATATTACCTTGCATTTGTTTTTGTTGCAATTGACCTTGAAGATCTTGCAATTCTTTGAAACAAGCATAAGCTTTTTCATCAGCTTTCAAAGCTTCATAAGCTGCTTTTAATTCTTGATATTGTTGTGTTTGCTTCAAATCTTGTTCCATTTGATTAGCTGTATCATAAATATTGACCATAATATCGCTCCTTTGATTCTTAATAAGTCTATTATAACGCACTTTGATAAAAAAGTTTTACCTAAAGCCTTAAAAAAACTAATTTCCAAACAGGCTATTTAATGCATCTTTTCCTTTTTGAAGCCACGAATCTGCAGTTTGTTTCCAATCACTTGTACCCTCTTGTCCCGCATTCTTGATCTTATCCCACCAGCTCTCATTGCTATTATCGGCAGCACTATTCTCAGCTGCCATCGTTGAAGCTGCCTTGACTTCGAATTTTGTTTCCTTAGTATATGGTAAGATACCTTCCATCTGGGTCTTAAAAAGACTAGCTCCACCACGATTGCCAGCATCTTCGATCGAATCTTTGCTAGAATCATAGCCGACCCATGTAGCCACAACTACATCTGGTGTATAGCCCACATACCAATGATCAGTATCGGCAGCCATCGGATCGACCCCATTACCTTGCGTCGATCCCGTCTTACCAGCGATCGTATAACCAGCTGGTTTAGCATTCGTTCCTGTCCCCATCGTATATACATCGATCAACATACTCGTCATCTCATTGGCATTCTTAGCTGAAAGGACTCGCGTTGAATCAACTTCAGTATTATCAACGATCGTCTTGCCCGAAGCATCAACGATCTTCGTGATAAAATGGGGATCATAGCGTACACCATCATTAGCAAAAGCCGTATATGCACTTGCGATCTGATAAGGCGAGACCCCTTTTTTTAGTCCCCCTAGTGCTAAACTCAAATTTTCATCAGAAGGATCCAGCGTTATCCCAAATTTCTCAACGCTATCAAAACCAGTTTTGACCCCGATCTTATTTAACAACCATACCGCTGAAGTATTTTTACTTTCAGCTAAGGCTTTATACATCGGAAGATCACCGCCGTAAACATTATTCCAATTATGTGGCGTATATTTATTAGTTCCATAAGCTTTCAATTCGTCGGGCAGTTCCGAATCATAATGGTAACCCTTATTTAAAGCCGGAGCGTACACGGCCAATGGTTTGATCGTTGAACCTGGTGAGCGCACCAACTGTGTCCCCCGATTATAGCCACGAAAGACATGGGTCCCACTCCGACCACCAACGACAGCCGCTACACCACCTGTTTTAGGATCAAGCGCCACCGAAGCTCCTTGAGCTTTAGCCCCATTAGCAGCGTTATCTGGAAATAAGTAGTCATTAGCAAAATCTTCTTGGAATGTCGCTTGGTAATTTTGATCAAGTGAAGTATAGATCTTATAGCCACGGTTCATAATATCTGCTTCACTCAAACCATACCGATTGATCGCTTCTGAGATGACTGCATCAAAATAATATGGATACTTATAGCCTGAATTATAGGTATACGTATTACTTGTTACCATCGGTGTAGCTTGATATTCTTTAGTTTGAGTTGCTGTCAGTTTATTGTTATCTTCCATCAAACTTAAGACCACATCTCGCCGTTTTTTAGAAGCCTCGGGATGATCGGCTGGATTATAGGCATTTGGACTGGTCAACATCCCAGCTAAAGTAGCTGCTTGCGGAACCGTTAATTGGCTAGCAGTTGTTCCAAAATAACGTTTAGCTGCATCACCAACACCCCAGACCCCATTGCCAAAGTAAGCGTGATTTAGATACATTGCCAAGATCTCTTTTTTACTATAAGTATTTTCAACTTGCATCGCAATAAAGATCTCTTTAGCTTTCCGAGAAAGCGTCTGCTCTTGTGAAAGGAAAGCATTTTTAACTAACTGTTGCGTTAAAGTGCTCCCCCCACCGGTGACCGCATTTCCACCAGTCAATTTATTTTTTACGTGCATCAACCCCGCACGTGCGATCCCCTTGACAGAGAAACCATATTCTTTATAGAAGTTACGATCTTCTGTCGACAATACAGCATCAATGACGTTAGGTGAAATATCATCGATCGCAGTCCAAGTACCTTTTTGAGCATAAAGATAGCCTGCTTTTTGATCATTTTTATCGTAGATCTCAGTTGCTTGCTCTAACGCATTCTTTAGGCCTTTAACATTAGATGTTTTGGCTATAAATGTTAGATAGATACTCATGCATAAAAAACTCGCTAAAAAAATAACTACCAACCACCGCCATAATTGGTAACGCCGGCTCTTGGCTAGAAACCAACTCCAGAACTTTTTACCATAGTAGCCTATCGCTTGGCGCAATTTTTCTAAAAAATCGTTCATCGCATAAATTCCTTTTCTATTTATCGTTAATTATCATCTTAGCACATCTCGCTTAAGTTCCACCAAACTTGAAAAAAATTTAATATTATTTAACGAGCAAAAAACCGTAACACAACTGTCACGGCCTTTCAAGAAATAATTATCAAAGTAGATTATCTGGATCAACATGTTCCATAAATAGTTCGTACAGTTTGATGGCTAACTCACGTGAAGGGCTGATCACAACTACTGTGTCGAAACCAGCTAAAGTCCCTGCAACTTCAGGTAGCGCTAAATCATCCAAGATCGCTGCCAAAACATTGGCATTTCGCGGTGTCGTGTGGATCACGTTCATAAACTCGACAGTCGTGATCGCTGTAACTGCATCAGAAATCGCTTTATACAGTTTATCTTGCTCAGATTGATTATTAGCTTTAAAGATCACATAGCGCAAGTTACCATTACCATCCTGTTGCTTAACGATCTGCATCTCACGGATGTCTCGTGAGATCGTAGCTTGCGTCGCACTGATCCCGATCGCTTGCAATGCTTGCATCAGCTCTTCTTGATTAGAGATGACTTGCTGATTTATCAGCTGCTCGATCTTTCCTTGGCGCATTTCTTTTTTCACAAAAATCACCTCAAGACAAAAGATTGTATCTCTATTTTAACAAACTTCTGCTAGCAAGCAAAATCAGGCTCACTCGACCTCTACCAAAAATTTATTAAAACCTGTCTTTGCAACATAATCCATCACTAACTTGCGGTCTAGCAATAGCTTTCTTCGTCCCCGTTTAGCTAATCCTTGACTGCAATATTCTTTGACGATCATATTGACTAGTGACGTAGATGCACGAGTATAAGAAGCTAAAACATTTTGGTCGATCCGCCGAGGCAAACGGATCCAATTCTCATCTGTGACCTTCCCATAGAGCACAGCCAAGTAGAAAAGCGTATTCTTGATCCGTTCTCTTGTCGAGGATAGATTGCAATATATATTATAGAGCCGTTCTTTTTGCAATTGATACGCCATCTGCTCGCGTAACATTTCATTGAAGAAGGGCGATTTATCTCGATATTCATGCATAATATCTTCGGGAATAACAACAATGATCGCTTTATCGGAAAATACGACCAGTTCTTCTTCAGTATGGTCTTCATCAAATACCTCATGCGAGGGATAAAATAACTCTTGTTGTTTGTAAAACGTCATATATTGATCTTTATCACTTTCAAAATTGTAATAACGGCTTGCCACCAACCCACTGACTAAAAAGCAAGCAAATTCACCCTTAAATCCATTGAACATCAATATGTCGTTATAGTTATAAACCATTGCTCGACAAGATGCTCGAAATTTTTCTTGGTCTTTTTCTGGTAAATTTCCGATTTTTTGAATTAGATCAAAAACATAATTCTCTTTTTTTGCATAATTGTTGATCTTCACCATGAAACTCCCCCTTATTGTTTGTTGCACCAAGTTTACCACTAAGTTTCCTTGTTAAAACTTATTTATCAATAAATTATTTCTAACTATGATTTCATAAAAAAAAC
>NZ_BCVJ01000075.1 GCF_001591685.1 Ligilactobacillus murinus DSM 20452 = NBRC 14221
AACGTCGACCGATAAAGCAAAATCTGCAGTTGAAACAGCTAAAGCAGATAAAGGTACTACCACAGCAGAAAGTACCAGCACTTTGACAACAGCTACCGGTAAGTCTGCTAATGTTGCTGGTAAAGATCTGACAGCTACAACAATGGATGATCAAGTTTCCAAACCAAAAGTAAACACTCCTAATGAAAAGCAGAATACGCAAAGTTTAGTACCGAGTGCGACGGTAGATCCAGATGGTAGCAAAACAAATGCTTTAAGTGTTAAGCCAGAAGAAACACCAACATCACCACAATGGCAAGCCGATGCCTCAAAAGCAGTAGCAAATAAAAGTGGTTTATATACTCCGCAAATGAGTTATAACCGTAAATATTATACGATGTCAGTCGATCCAGATATGCTAACACCAGAGGTCATGAAGGGAAATGTTATTCCCTTTACAGCAACTATGCATCGAAGCGCAGGAACGATGGTCATGTCATCTGATTATAAGTTACGGCTCCAATTAGATGCTCGCTTAGCTGATAAAGTTTCTTCAGTATCACTTAGTCCAGCAAGTGATGAAAATAAGTTTGTTTATTTTACTCGAGTTCCTGGCAGTGGTGGTCAGCCTACAAATATCTGGGAAGCCAATGTCGTGTATGCCCAAGGTGGTCTTTATGGTGGGACCCCAATGGATTCAGGTCATCCTGTGCTAGCCAAAAATGGGCGTATCACCTTAAAAGACACGCTTGAAAATCTTTATCCTAAATTGCCAGATATTGCGACTGAACCACTTGGCTACAACGGATACGTTTATGACGCTTCAAGTCGAACTGCATTAATGGCAACTAATAATGAAGGTTATGTAGTTGGCCCTAATGATCCTTTAGTCAAAGTTCCAGTCACAAGTGATTCGGATAGTAAATTTATCGGGGCTCATTCAAACGTTAATTATGATCCAACAGTCGGGAAAAATGGTGCTTTGGTTGTCTATTATCAAGCGCAAAAGAGTGAAATGTGGGCGTATCAAAATCAGTGGCAATTCCAATTGCATTATGCGATCGACCCTGCTTTATTACCCTATTTAGAAAAGAAGAATAATGCTTATACGGTCGAATTAGATAAAAGTGTTGCCGGTCTTGGTCTGGATGATGGTTCTTATGGATTTGAAGCGATCACAGATAATTTTCTCAATAATTTGTATAAACCGCTAACTTATAGATCAAAATTGATGAAAAAAGTCGCTGATCTACCTTTGAATTTAGATGGGACAGGTACTTTGAATCCTTCAAATCTTAAAGATTTTGTTGAATTCAATAATGGTCTTCTTGTTGGTGGACGACCAGTAATGGTTCGACTAGTCTACCGTTTGAATAAAAAATTAAATGACATCTATACTGAGATGCTCAAAAAGGGTATGACGGGTAATAATCTGTTATTTAGTCACTATTATTCAGATTCGACTGGGAAAATGCAAAAATATTCCTTAGCAACTAGTGTACTTAGTTTTAATGATTCAGATGGCGATACTTTACCGAATTTGAAAGAAGAATCGGATTCTACTGATCCGTACGTATCAATGCCTAATGTATCTAACACTTATGGTGCTGAGAAAAAAGTCCACGGGCAGTTAGTCTTTAGTAATGTTGAAAGAAATACTCAAGTTGTAAAAGTCGTTGATGATAGCGGAAATGTTTTGGGAAGAACTGAAGTCAGACCAGAAGCTTTTACGACGTTAGCTAAAGCAGTACCCTTTGAAGTGGCTTTGAATCAACAAACTTTGACAGCTGGTACGCAAGTGACTGTACAAGTTTCAAGTAAATTAAATCACAGTGAAGATACAGTCGAAAATGCAGTTCCACAAAGAACAGTTGTCCAAGTCAAAAAAGGTCCTAAAGCGGTGAAAGGCTTGACTTATCCACTAAATGCGGTCTTTTTAGAAGAACCCAAAACATTGATCGCTAATACGGCTGAGCTACCAGCTGATGCGACCTATACTTTAGTCAAAAAGCCAGATCTAAGTACAAATGGAACTAAAAATGCGGTCGTCAAAGTAAGTTTTCCAGATCAATACGATAAAAATTATGACCATGAGATCGAAGTCCAAGTACCAGTTAAGGTTGAAGGTGTCAATTTAAAAGATGGTGAATTCACACTTAAGCCATTAGCGATGCACGTCAATGAGGTAAATGATGATCTTAGACCGTTACCTGTTGAAGAATTAGAAAGTTGGCATGAAACAGATGGGACTAAGACTCTTAATGGTCAATCGGTAAGATCTTTAGTCAAGAGTGTAACTTGGAGTCAGAGTCCTTCGACAAAGAAAGCTGGTCAAGCTCGTGGAGTCGTAACAGTCACTACCAAAGGTGATAAAACGATGCTAGCAAATGTACCAGTAAACATTGTAGGTGCAACAGCTAGACCAGATCTGAAAACACCTTGGGGCACCGAGCTTTTAGCTAAAGATGCTGTAGCCAATACTACAGCTTTAGCACAATTTGATAAAGCCGATTCACCAGTAACATACAAATGGAAAGAACCATTAAATGTGACCCCGACAGCAACTGCTGATCATGTAATGCATAATGCAGTCGTAGTAACTTATGGTGATAAGACGACTCAAGAAGTTCCAGTTTCAGTGACAGTTGGTCCTTCACAAGCAAGTGAGTTCACGGTAGCCCCAGCAAAAGTCGAGGTCCATTATGGGCAAACGGTAGCTCCAGAGGCTAGTTTGACGCCAGAACAAAAAACGCATTTCAATGTAAGTCAAGTTACCCTAGAACAACCAGTAGTTACGACTAAATTAGGTCAAGTAAATGCTAACGGGCAAGTAGTCTTTAAAGATGGTTCGACAGCTTCAGTCGAAGTCCCAGTTGTAGTCGTAGGTGCAACAGCTAAAAATGATGTTACAACAGCTTGGAATGTTTTGCCGACTCCACAAACTTTAGTAAGTAATGTAGCTTCTTTAGCTAAATATACACCGACTTATACTTGGAACAAAAGACCAGATGTATCACCGACTAAAGAAGAATCACATGTAGTTTCAGGTGTTGTTGATGTAACTTACCCTGATAAAGTAGTTCAACATTTACCCGTAACTTTGACTGTGTTAGCTTCGCAAGCTGAGAGATTTGATAATGCAACTGATAAACAAGTATTACCAGTCGTAGTTGCTTATGGAGCTACAGATCTTGATGCGATGCATGCATTAGAGCCAGAAACAAAGACCAATTTTGGCGTGACACAAGCGACATTTACTACACCGGTAGACACAGCAACAGTTGGTACAAAAGAAGTTCCTGCTACCTTGACATTTGCTGACACGTCGACGACAACTTTACCAGTTCAAGTCGAAGTTTTAGGTGCTGATGTAGCTTCAAAGGTCGAGACAGCTTGGGGGAAACTTCCAACAGCTAAAGATATGGTAACGAATGCTGATGAATTGGAACAATTTGGTGCAAGTTATAGCTGGAAAAATGCCCCAGTCGTAACTCCAGGTGCAGGGGAGGATCATCAAGTAACCGGGACGCTTTTAGTTACCTATCATAACGGAGCAACGCAGACGCTTCCAGTCTCATTGACAGTCAAACCTTCAGAAGGTGAACGATTTGCAAATGATCAAGATGTGCATCTTAACGAGGTGAGCGTCAATTATGGAGCCAAAGTTCCTGCTGATAAAGCTGATAATGCTTTGACAACAGAGGAAAAAACTAATTCTAAAGTAACTGCTCTAGTATTTAAACAAGATGTCGATACTTTGACTGCTGGTGAAAAGTTATATCCAGTCCAGTTGAGTTTTAATGATGGTTCAAAACTAGATTCACAGGTCTTAGTTAAAGTTGTGGGAGCAGTAGCTAAGCAGGCACTGACAACGCCTTGGGGAAGAAATGTTGTAGCTAAAGATCTAGTAGCTAATACGTCTGAACTGGATCGATTTGGGACACAAGAACACCCAGTAGCATATCAGTGGGCGACAGATCCTGACGTGACTCCTGAACCAAAGCAAACACATACTGTCACTGGAACAGTTACGGTAACTTATGGGGATGGTGCAACACAACAGTTACCGGTAAGCTTTACAGTCGAACCTTCCGATGCAGAAAAAGCAACTAATGAGCTAAAAAATAGTAATGTAGCATTTACAGTAAACTATGGAGCTAAGGTTGATCCAACTCAGGCGTTAACAGCTTATTCAACTGAAACAAAAAATAAGACCAAATTAACAACAGCAAAATTTGCTGGGGCGGTCGAAACGACTGAATTGGGGATGAATGCTCATCCAGTTACGTTGACATTTGCGGATGGATCTACTTTAGCAGTCGAATTGCCAGTTAAAGTAGTTGGGGCACAAGTCGATCCAACACGCAAAACGGCTTGGGGAAAAGTACCAGATCCAAGTACCGTTGTAACTGATCTGACCGAATTAGCTAAATTTGATCCTAAATATACATGGAAAGTTCAACCAGTGACTACACCATTACCTGGTCAAGATCATCATGTTCAAGGAACACTGCAAGTTGAATTTGCTGATGGAGCGACTCAAACAGTACCTGTTGAATTGGATGTTGCTCCATCAATGGCTGAAGCTGCTAAAGATCTGCAAATGCAACTAGTAGTAGAAGATCTGAAGGCTTCGGTCCCAGCAACTGATGCATTAAAAGGTCTGACTGAGCAAGATAGACAAGTTTATTCAGTCACGCAAGCACTTTTTGATCATCCAGTTGAGACAAATGAAGTAGGCGTGAAAAGTTATGAAGCCACGTTGACGTTTGCGGATGGATCAACAGCTAAACTACCAGTACAGGTCAAAGTAGTTTCTCAAGCAGAGAATTTAGCTCCAGTTGCTAAGGAAGGATTAAAGGTTTCATTAGGCGAGACGCTAGCGCCAACTGATGTATTGACTCCAGCTGTAGTTTTACCAAAAGATACCCAACTAAGTTGGAAGACACCAGTGGATACAACAAAAGCCGGGCATCAAACTGGAGAGCTAGAAGTAACTTACCCAGACGGCTCAAAAGACGT
>NZ_BCVJ01000076.1 GCF_001591685.1 Ligilactobacillus murinus DSM 20452 = NBRC 14221
TTTCCTCCTTATTCTCTTTTTTCCGTTCCAATACCGTTACCGTCTCCACATGTGTTGTCTGTTCCTTGAGAATACAATTTTTTATCCTCGTCACTGTTTTGAGGACACAATTTATCTGTTTCTAGTTTAGCATTTTTACGTTTACTTTTAAATTTTTTTCCATCCTTGTTTTGAGTTTCACCTGTTTTGAATATTTGGTTAACATTGCAGGATCAATTTCTCCGTCGCTATTAACTCCACCTACAATAATTTTCTCAACAATACTTTCAAAAACTGTACGATCAAACACCGTAAGTATTTTCTGTGAAGATAGCAAGTGCTTAAACTCAGTTAGTCTTTTCTTTACATCGATTTCTGATTTTAAGGTTGTTTCAATATTTACCTTCTCTTCTGCTAGAAACACTTTTTCTGAGGAAATTTCATTGTACTTTTCATTGTATATAGTATCACTAATTTTCCCTTCGAGCTTTAGATTTACAAGATTCTCCTCTTTTTTGAGTAATGTTCGAAGTTTGTTTGTAATCCTTTTTAGTTCCTTGTTAAGGCTATTGTCATTCAATTCAGATTCAATCGTTTCAAGTAAGTCTGTCATTAAATTTTCATTTGAATGATAGAGTTGTCTATAAGCTTCCATGAAAGCCCCCTCAATAGCGAGCTCTTCTAATCCTTTACTATGCTTACAAAATTTCTTTCCTTTCTTTAATGGATATAACGCAGTGCCACACAACTTTGCGATAATCTGAACGGCAGTGCCAACTTCTTCTAGATAATATTGAACCACAAAAACCACATTCTAACATGCTACTAAAAGCGGCTCTCCTCATCTCAGGTGGGCACTCTTGCAAGCTGCCCAGAAAGTTGCCCGATATTCACCTGCTTTCAAAGCTTATTTCAGAACTAAATTAGAACAAGGGAAGCATTACAACGTCGCCATCACCCATGTCGCTAAGAAACTCATCAGAATACTATTCTTTCTTCTCAAAAATAATTGTCCTTTTGACGAAAAGAAAGTGAAATAAACCTGAAAATTCATATCCCAAACCCTCGAAAAATCACTTTTTCAGAGGGATTTTTGTCGTACTCTAAAACTCATTTAGGGAAACAAAATATTTTTCAGACGGAACTATTGACTTTTCTTATAGTTTGTCTTTCAGATAGTATAGTGTAACAAATACAAGTATATCGTAAATTTTAGCCAATTCACCAAGTTCTGTGTAAACGCTTTTATTAAGGTGCAAAAAATGGGAATACACTTTCCTAATGATATCCCATAAAACTGAAACCACACATTAAATCTGTTTCACTGATCTTAATATTCATCAATAAACAACTTATCATATTTTCCTCTTATCAAGTCAAATTTTTGATCAGCTAATAAATGTTTGACTCGCTCATATGATTTCAGATACATATCATAACCACTGTTCAATTCGTGCAAATATCCGATCTCGGCATGCTTTAATAATTGGTAAGCTTCAGAGAAATCTGTCAGTGAGATCCCATTTTTTATCTTCTTTCTAGCTAAAGCCAAGCAAAGACTAGGATATTGTTGCAATTTATGATAGCACCCCAACAACTCACTTTTCTCATGTTCTGTCCCTAAGATAAAGCTGACCGCTTGATGATAATAATATTCCGACAATTCATCATCTTGAAGCCCCCACTTATCACTCTCGTAGATATCGCCCAATTTATAAGCTGCGTCAATATTTTCTTTTAGTACTGCCACCTTGAAATAAGCTAGTGCCAGATCTAGGTTTTGTTTAATATGTCTACCGTATAGATAGCAATATCCTAAATTTGCCATTGCTTGCGCATTACCTAATGTTGTAGCCAAATGATAATACTCAACAGCTTGCTCATATTTACCTAAAGTATATAAATTTGCCCCTTTATCAAGCAAATATTCATCATCACAAGTTGTTAGTGCTGTAAGATCAGTTGCTGTAAGTCTCAATTTATCAGTGGGCATAATACTTTCTCCTTATTCTCTTTTTTTCCGTTCCAATACCGTTACCGTTTCAACATGTGCTGTTTGTGGGAACTGATCGACTGGCAAGATAGGTTGGGTGACATCATATCCAAGTTCCATGAAACTTTGCAGATCACGAACTAAAGTTGCCGGATTACAGCTGACATAAACGATTTTTTGTGGTTGCATCTTAACTGCACTTTCGATCAAACTTTGCGTCAAACCTTTACGTGGCGGATCGACCATGATCACATCTGGCTTGATCCCTTGTTCTTGCCAAGTTGCCATCCAGTCCTCGGCATTACCAACTTCAAATTCTAAGTTATCCAAATTATTTAAAGCTGCATTTTTCTTAGCATCCGCGATCGCTGCTTCGACGATCTCGACCCCATATACTTTTTTAGCATGTTTGGCCATGGACAGTGAGATCGTCCCGATCCCACAATAAGCATCGATCACCGTTTCATTTCCCGTCAATCCAGCCCGCTTGATCGCCTCTTGGTAAAGTTTTTCAGTCTGAGTTGGGTTGACTTGATAAAATGACTTCGCTGAGATCTCAAATTTAAGCCCATTCAACTGATCGGTGATATATTCTTTGCCCGCTAAAACCTGAGTCTTGTCACCTAAGATCACATTGGTCTGCTTGGAATTGATATTTTGTTGCAAACTCACCACATCAGGACAAGCTGCCATGATCTCATTTACGATCGCTTCTTTATTTGGTAACTTATTAGTCCGCGTCACCAAGACGACCATCACTTCTTTAGAATAATGTCCACGCCGTACCATGATATGCCGTAAGATCCCACTGTGTGTAGCTTCATCATAAGCTGTCACTTGATTTTTTTGTAAGATCGCCAACACTTTTTGGATCACTTCATCGATCCGTTTATCTTGGATCAAGAAATCCGTTAGCGGCAAGAAATTATGACTGCCTCGCTTGAAAAAGCCAGCTGTCAGTTTTCCATTAATTTCACGGACTGGGACTTGTGCTTTGTTACGATAGGCATATGGTTCTGCCATCCCCAAAGTTTGTTCGACTGCTAGGTCAGCTAGATGCGCCTTTTGCAACAGATCACTGACTAGTTTTTGTTTGAATTTCAATTGAGCTGGATAAGCTAAATGTTGTAAAGGTGCGATCCCCGTTTGTGAATAAGCTTTGCCTTTCCCCGTGACCCGATCAGGACTGGTCGTTAAGCGTTCGATAACTTTAGCATAACCAAAATTTTTGCCGACCTTTAACACATGGAGTTTTACTTTTTCACCAGGCAAAGCATCATCACAAAAAAGTGAATATCCTTCGACTTTAGCGACACCCATTCCTTGGTAAGTCAGATCCACGATCGTCGCTTCTAATTTTTGATTTTTAACTACAGGTAATTTCCGTTTCATTACTTATCCTCGTTTACTTTGATTTTAATTGCCACTATCTATTCTACCAAGTCCCAGCTGACAAAAAAAGTCGCCTAGCCTCTTAGCGCTAATTTTAGCAGGCGTAAAAGTTGTTTTTGCTCAGTCAGATCTAACTTAGCTAAAGCATCAGCATGGGCTTTTTCTAATTTAGGTGTGATCTGTTCATAGATCTGACGCCCATTTTCTGTCACAAATAGCTGCTTTGCTTTACCTACTTGTTTTCTTTTGATCAGATCCAGTCTTTCCATCTTTGTGATGATCTGGGTGATATTTCCCTTAGTGACGACCAAGGTAGTGGCTAACTCCTTTTGAGTACGCCCAGTATGGTTATATACATAATTTAAGATATCGTATTGTGCGTTAGTTATGCCAACTTGTTGTAAAACTGTTGCACTGTTAGCTAGTAGTTGGCGCTGAAGTTGGCTAACTCGCATAAAGATCAAACTCTCGCGATTCATATTATCACCCCTTACAATTAGTAAATTTATATATAAACTATATTTTTGTCAACTATCACTGCAAAAAAAGAGTGGCGTACCACTCTTAAGACTTATCATGTTTTTGATGCCACGCCTTGATCTGTTCTAGGCGTTGCTTGAAACGGATCTCGTTTCCTTGCTCAGTTGGCAGATAATAAGTATGCCCTACTAAATTATCCGGCATCGTTTGCATCGTAGTCAGTTTGTCCTTGGCAAAATGCGCTAACTCATAACCTTTACCATAGCCTAATTCTTTCATCAACTTGGTCGTCCCATTTCTGATCTGCAGTGGCACTGGTTCATTTAAAGTCTGTTTGACATCTTTAGCAACTCTGGTAGTCGCTTTATAAACAGCATTAGATTTAGGTGCCAAAGATAGATAGATCACTGCTTGGGTCAAATGTACATTACATTCGGGCATTCCGATAAATTGACACGTTTGAAAAACATTAACAACTAGATTCAAAGCATTGTTATCAGCTAAACCGATATCTTCACTAGCAAAACGCAACAAGCGCCGGGCAATATATAACGGATCTTCGCCACCAGCTAGCATCCGATTCAACCAATAGATCGCTGCATCAACATCGCTATTACGCATGGATTTATGCAAAGCTGAGATCAAGTCATAATGGTCTTCACCGTTCTTATCATATTTGAGTGTCTTTTCCCCTAAAACTTGACTCAACAGATCATCACTTAGTTCTAAAGTTCCATCTTGGCTGACATTTCCATTATCAACTAACATCTCCAATGTATTTAAGGCATTTCGCGCATCTCCGTCACTAAAGATCGCGATCTGCTCTAATAATGTCTTTGAAGCAGTGAGCTCTTTTTCAAAGCCTACTCGACAAGCACGGTCCAACAGCTCAACTAATTGTTCTTTAGTCAGTTGCTTTAAGACAAAGACTTTCAACCTAGATAAAAGCGCTGAATTGATCTCAAAAGATAGATTCTCTGTCGTTGCTGCTATATAAAATGTAGAA
>NZ_BCVJ01000077.1 GCF_001591685.1 Ligilactobacillus murinus DSM 20452 = NBRC 14221
GTGCAGTTTTTAGCGCTATCAGCTTTATGGGTCACGTTCTTATTTTGATGTTTGATTTTCTTCTAGCCACTGTTTGACGCTGGAAGTGATCAGATACTTATTCATCCCGTCAATATCAACGAACGGCATCCCGTTTTTGATCCAACCAGTTACCACTGCAGGGGATACCCCAAAACTTTGTGCGGTGTCCTTGATATTCCCGCCGTTGGTTTGTTGCTTGGTAAATAGTTCTTGGACGATCTCCAAGTTATTGTTAAAGCGTCGCAATTCGTTTATTAAGTCAGCGTCTGCGGTGTTGATAGATAGAGATACACCAGCTACGTTAAAAGTTAAGTTTGCCATTTTAGCCATCTCCTTTGGTTTAAACCTACGTATTTCAGAGTTTCATTACTAATTACACTTGATAGGGGCGTTATGTCTTTTTTATAAGCCCGGAAGCTTTGTTTTTTGGCTTAGAATTGATTTTAGCCCCGTTTCTTTTTATGCAGTTCTTTCATTCGTTTTCTTGCTTGTTCCTTTTGACTGTCTGTCATTGTTGACGTACGCTTTTTAGCGATCGTAACGTTAGCACCAGCAATATAACCATCGATCATAGCCAATTTACCACCGTTAGCACTGTAACCTTTGCGATGTGGTTGGCTATCATCTATAAAGTGCTCGTACTTTCTTGCATGCTTTGGCACGTCTGTGTAAATGTGCCAACTGCTTTGCTTTTCGTCGTGACTTATTATCGTCTCACGTTCTTCTTTGCTAGGGATGTCCCAGCCGTCAATTACTGTCAAATTCTTGTTACCGTTCATATTAAAACTCCTTTGCCTTTTTCTTTGGGTGGGTTGTGGGTTAGATCATTGCAGGGGCTTAATTGTGGGATCACTTGTCTAGTAGTTTGATAAGGTTAACCACTTGAAGTAGTCCACCTTTCAGAGTGTCTAAGCTATTGCAGTCTTTCAATCGATCTAGCTTGTGTCTTAAGAATTCTAAGTCTCGTTTTTCTTCATCGGTCAAGCTCTCCTGATAATCAAACGATAAAAACTCGTCCGACCATTGGGGCGCTTCCTGCAGTTCGCTAGTAGCCTTGAATAGATCTTCTTGCTCGATTGGTTTCGTTGCTTTCTGATCGTGATCGATATGCTTGGCTTGTTCGTTGTCTTTCATTCGGTGGTATTCATCAATGTATAACGCCGTGAATTTTGTACCTTTAATACCAGTAATTTTATTTGCGATCATCTCGCAACCTTTTTGGGTGATCAGATAGCAAGGTAATTCTTTCTTGGTTAGTGGGTGCTTATAAGTTGACTCGATAAAATAATAGCGTTGCTTAAAAATGTTGGTGTTTTGGGCTTTTCCACACGGCTGAGATTTCAGCCCTGCAGATAATTCAGCTTCAGACTTTTCAAGATCCTTGATGTAATTTCTGATGTCTTGTAGTAAATTCTTGTGTGTTTTCCCGGTCCATTCAGCCACTAAGCGACTATCAATATAGGTCTTGTCGGCTTCTGCGATCTCCACGAATTGCCGGGCGTGTACTGCATTTAAAAAGTCTTGAACTTCCTTCAATGATGTATCCCGTGGGATCACTTTGCCGGTTAGCCAGTGATTTAATTTCTTGTCGTTCATATTCATTTGTGCGCCTAGTTCTTCATAGGTAAGCCGATTACTTTCCCGATACTCCTTTAACATTGCGATCGTGTTATTTAATTTTTTCGCTTTCTTCGTTTTCTTCATGATTGCTCTTTCCTTTCTGGTTTGTGGGTATCTTTCGACTAGGGATGTGCTACGTTGCTAGCGTACTGCTTATAAATAGCTTGGCTAACGCTAAAATCAAGCTTGTACTTGTCCTGCAATGCAATCAGCTTAGCAGTTTCCTGTAAGATCTCTTCACGCTCTGCGACTTGTTGGGGTGTCATGTCATCTTTTTTGATCGCTTTGGGATAACCATATTTCATAGCGATAGCCTTGTTAGCTATCTGACTAGCCTTGATATAGTGCTTTGGTGCTGGTTTTTCTACGCCGGTCTTAATGATGTCCATCGCTTCACGTTGCTTCTGTTTGTCTAGCATTTTAAAAGCTTCGTAAGCTTCTAGCTTCATCCCTTGGCGTAACTCTTTGACCGTGGTATATAGCCAGTCTTGAAACTCTTGGGCTTCTGGTTTATTGGATCGTGATACTAAGCGATATAGCCCGACTTCTGATACTGTAATTAATTCTTGAATTCCACTAGGGGTCTGTACTTTAGACAGACCCTTATATTTTTCTGGCAATTTTCGTCCGGCTGTACTTGCTTCGTAATAGTTTAAAGCTTCTGCCACGTCCTTTAATACTGCTTGCCACTCGTCTTTTACGTATACGAACCGGATAACGTGATCGTTCCAGTTCTCTGTCTTCACTTCCTGCATGGTGGTGCTCCTTTCTGTGGTTAGTCATTCATGTATTGCTTGATGATCCAATCATTAATCTTTTTGGCTGTCTGCGGTTTGATCGGTGTATTGTGATTAATGATTTTAGTCATTGTACGTCTTGTAATTCCGATCTCGTCAGATAGTGCTGTAAGAGATAAATTAAGCTCGCCACGTTTGCGTTTAAGTGCCTTTAATTGGTCTGCTGTTAATTTCACGGTGTCACCTTCCTTTCTTCTCAAATGAGAACTTATTGACGATTTAAATATACATTTCTCTTTTGAGAAAGTCAATATAAAAATTCTCAAAAGAGAAAGAATGTGTTATTATATTTCTTGAAAGGGGTAATAATCTTATGAAAAATAGAATTAAGGAACTTAGAAAGAATAACAACTTAACGCTAAAACAGTTAGGATCTATGGTTGGTTTAGCAACTAACACGATAAGTCAATATGAAACTGGG
The DNA here is from genome assembly GCF_001591685.1 of Ligilactobacillus murinus DSM 20452 = NBRC 14221. GTDB lineage: Bacteria > Bacillota > Bacilli > Lactobacillales > Lactobacillaceae > Ligilactobacillus > Ligilactobacillus murinus. Next base: position 2,860 of record NZ_BCVJ01000077.1, read on the forward strand.
GATAGAAACCCAAAGCTTGAAACGTGGATAAAAATGTCAGAAATCTTTGATGTACCTGTATCATACTTGCAAGGTATTTCAGATGATATTACAGGCTTGCAAGACTGGGTAGATGTTACCGGATACTCTAAAAATGAGTTAAAAAAAGAGATTGCACGAATGCAGAAATATAATCGTATAAAAATTGATGATGATAGTCAAAAGCAGATAATTCAAGCTGTTAAAAATTTGGAACAGCACGGTAATGATGAACTTTCAGCATTAAGCGAATTGCAGGCGGGGATTAAGGTATATGCTAGAAAGTTGCTTGATGAGTTCTTTATTGACCAAGAAAAACTGAAAAAACAGGAAGCAGTTACCAATGGTATTAAAATTATTTCAACTCGACCGCCTTTTTATGATGATATGCGCCCGGAAGTCTACCAAGAAGCTATTGATATAATTTCCAGTGCACAACGTGAATTGTCTGAGTTAAAGGGAAGGATCATTAAGGGTGAGTTTCCCACCGACACCAGCAACGACGATCACGACACCAAGGACTAACAACGATCATCCCTAATCACTGAAACGATTGGGGCTCTAGGTCCGGTCAACGATTACATACACAATAGAATAACCATCACAATACTTAGCCGTCCTATCGTGCATTACTTTAAGCCACTTAGCCCGTGCAGATTAAAGATAAAGGACTGATAAACATGGCTAAAATTGTTGAGTATTCAAATTCAAAAGGGAAGCTGTATCGCTTCCGGGTGTATGCAGGTATCGACGAACTAACCGGAAAGAAAAAGTATATTAAGCGATCCGGCTTTAAAACCAAAGCACAGGCAAAAAAAGAGTTGGTCAAGTTAGAATATGAGATCGCTAACGGCATTTATTCCCAACCTGTGGAAATGAAAACATTTAGGGATGTGTACGATCTTTGGATAGAACAGTATCGTTTAACAGTCAAGGAGTCAACTTTTTATAATGCTAAGCGTGTGTTAAATAATTACATTTTGCCAGTGCTAGGATCCTATAAAGTGAATGACTTAAAGCTCGCAACTTGCCAGACGGCTATTAATGATTGGGCTAAGAAGTACCCAAGTATGGTAAAACTTATCAAAGTCTATGCTTCTGCTCTTGTAAAGTATGCTATTAAATTGGAGCTAATAAGTAAGAACCCGTTTGCTGATACAGTGATACCAAGAATACCCAAAAAAGAGAAAGTCAACTTTTTGGATGATAAGCAACTAAAAATATTTTTGGGACTGGCAGAAAAAAGAAAACTAAAATATTTTACAGCGTTTAGGCTACTAGCTTACAGCGGTATGCGAATAGGTGAACTCTTAGCCTTGACTTGGGATGATGTTAGCTTCTCGGATAATACCATCAGTGTTAATAAGACGTTATCCAAAAATGCAGATGGTAAATTGATAGTGCATGATCCAAAGACAAGGTCTAGCAAACGTCTGTTAGATATGGATATGGAAACAATGCAGATCTTACGACGCTGGAAAGTTAAGCAAGCTAGTTACTTGTTAGCTCGTGGGATCAATGCGATGGATAAAGGACAACTGATTTTTAGCAGTAATTTAAATGGACTCCTTAGCGATATGACTATTAGTAGGCATTGTAAGCAGATCTTAAAAGATGGTGGCTTACCTAATATCACGCTTCACGGGTTTAGGCATACACACGCTACGTTGTTGCTGTCTGCAGGCGCTAGTATTAAAGAAGTTCAAAATAGATTAGGGCATAGCGATGTAACCACTACGCTTAATATCTATACACACTTGACCCGCCAAGATCAAAAAGAGACGATCCAAAAACTGGTTCGCTTTCTTGGATAATTTCACCGGGAGACCCAAAAGAGACCCAAAAGAAATTCAAGCGTGCAAAAACGTTTATTAACAAGGGATAAAAAGAGATGTTAT
>NZ_BCVJ01000078.1 GCF_001591685.1 Ligilactobacillus murinus DSM 20452 = NBRC 14221
GGGATAACACGTTCCAAAGTAACCTTCAAGTTTTCACCGCCAGGGATGATACGTGGGTCTAATTCTGCGTAACGACGATCGTTTGCTGCAGAACCTTCATCATTTGCATCCAATAATGGAGGCAATACGTCGTAAGAACGACGCCAGATGTGAACTTGTTCGTCACCGTATTTTTCAGCCGCATCAGCTTTGTTCTTGCCTTGTAATGCACCGTAGTGACGTTCGTTTAAGCGCCATGATTTTGTTTCAGGGATCCATAATTGGCCTGATTCTTCAAGTGCGAAGTGCAAAGTCTTGATGGCACGTGTTAAAACAGATGTGTAAGCTTGGTCAAATTCGATACCAGCTTCTTTTAACTTGCGGCCAGCTTCCTTAGCTTCACGTTCGCCTTGTTCACTCAAGTTGACGTCAACCCAACCTGTGAAAAGGTTCTCTAAGTTCCATTCACTTTGTCCGTGACGGATAAATACTAATTTTGCCATTTAGTAAAAACCTCTTTCTTATGTTTATGATACAAAGATATTTTACACTGAAATGCAAAAAATTGATAGTGCTTTAGTGAATTTAGCTTTGATTTTCATCTAAAGCTTTCAGCAAAGCAGTCACGGCACGTTCGATATTTTCAGGTGTCGTGGCTAAATTGATCCGAATATGTCCTGCACCCGAAGCGCCGAACCAATCGCCAAAATCGACTGCTAAACCTGCTTTATTTTTTACAAAGAGCTCTAATTTAGCTGGATCCACGACTGCACTAAGATCGATCCACATTAGATAGGTCCCTTCTAACGGTGAAATGACGATCTGTGGATAAGCTTTAGTTAGCTTTTCTTTTACATAGTCATAGTTAGCTTGGATCGTCTCCAATAGACCTTTAAGCCACGAAGCACCATGTTCATAGGCAGCCGCTGCAGCTACCTTGCCTAAAATACTGCCGGCTGGAGCAGCTAAACGTTCAACTAACTTATCATAGCGCTGGCGCATTTGGGGATTAGGGATGATCACATGACTATTTTGAAGAGCTGCCATGTTAAAGGTCTTCGAGGGCGCATCGACAACGACTAAATTATCACGATACTTACCTTCACTGACCTCTAAAACTGAAACAAATGGTTTATCCGTCAACAAAAGGTCGTGGTGGATCTCATCTGCGATCACAAGCACTTGCTTTTGGCGACAAAGTTCGAGTAGCTCAGCTAGTTCTGCTTCAGACCAAACACGTCCGACTGGATTATGTGGTGAACATAAGATCAACAACTTCACTTGCTCTTCAGTGATCTTGGCTTCGATATCAGCTAGATCCATTGAGTAGACCCCAGCTTCATGTTTGAGCTCAGAAACAACTAGTTTACGCTCGTTATTTTCGATGACTTTCATAAATGGATAATACACCGGTTGTAAGACCAAAACAGCATCATCTTTTTGTGTCAATAAGTTGACTAGCGTGCTCAAAGATTGCACGACCCCCGTGCCAAAACGCATCCATTCGCGATGCAATTCGATCCCATAACGTTCCTTTTGCCATTTGAAATAAGCTTCAAAATACGCATCTGGTGTTAAGGAATATCCAAAAGCACCATGCGCGATCCGTTTTGTCATAGCTTCAAGCGCTTCTTTTGGTGCTTTGAATTCAGTATCAGCAACCCAAAGTGGCAATAGATCTTCTGCATCGAAAGTTTCTTTTAAATTATCCCACTTGACCGAATCAGTATTTTTACGGGCAACAGCATATTCTGCCAAAAATTCCTGCTTATTCATTTTTACGCTCCAACTTTCTAACTTTCTTCAAACGTTCACCCTTTGAATGGACCGGTTTTACTCCTAAAACATCTAGCATAAAGGTAAAGATCGGGATCCCCACGATCAAGCCCCAAACACCAAAAAGATGTTCCGCAACAAATAAGACGACAAAGGTATAAAACATCGGTAATTCCGTACGGCTAGCCATGAATTTTGGATTTAAAACATAGGCTTCCAAAGCGTGAACAACGACTAGCATAATAACAATATAAAAGACATAGCGCAACCCACCGACCGAATAGCCGATAAACATCATCGGGATCGCGGAAATGATCACCCCAGCCACAGGGACTAAACTCAAAACAAAGACCATGATCCCTAAACTAAGCAGTTGGGGCATGTTCATGATCGCCAAACAGATCGTGGTGATCACCGTATTGACGACTGCGATCACAAATTGAGCTTCAAGTACGACCCCAAAAGTGTTCACAAAAATCTTAGCAAAATGATAAATATCTTCGAATAACCATGCAAATGGCCCACTCAAAAAGCCCTTGGAAAAACGATAGAGATCGTCTTTTTCGATCGTAAAAAAGAAACTCAACAGTAACGACATCACAAACGTAAAGCCGATCGAGCCCAAACTCTTAAGATAGCCTAGTGCGATCCCAAAACCGCCCTTGAACTGTTGCATGATATCGATCTTGCCAAAATAGCGGTCGATATAGTGGATCAGATCTTGCGCTCCATGCGGTGGATGCTGATAAAAACGCAAGAGTGAATTGATCATCGCTTCAGTTTGGATAGCGAGTTTAGGCACATAGATCGTCACAGCCAAATAGATAAAACCGATGAACAATAGATAGGTCGCGATCACGATCAATTGCGATGGGATCTTCACATATCGCCGAATATAATTTGTCAGCTGTACAACTAGAAATGTGAAGATAAACGTCAGCAAAATGATACTGATCAAGCTACGTAAAGCATACAAAATACCAATGATGCCTAGTAAGACGACAAACCGTCTCAAGGAGACATTATTGATAAACTTTTTCCAAAGATCCATAAACTTTCCCCTTACTTAAAGATAATAATTTAAGTATACCATTAATACTTGATAAATGTAGTAAGTTGAATATTTCAAAAAAAGACCGTGCTTTTATAAAACACGGCCCTAAAACAGCTATTTGATCTTATCGTATGCAAATTGGATGTGATATGAACGCTTACCGTTCTTTGGCAAGACGATATCGCCAAAGTTTTCTTGATTGATCGCATCAGGTAAAGTCTGAGCTTCAAGCGCTAATCCTTCGCCTGGGATCGCTGGTTTACCTTGATCACGTGAAAACTTGATCTCAGTATCTAAGGCTGGCATATTATACATTACCAAGCCGTTTCGATCGGAATCGATCGTGATCTGGCGGCCACTGTCTTCATCACGTAAAACAGCGATCGGCTCTGTCCCTTTCCCCGGCTGGTTGACTACAAAAGCATCATCAAAGCCATCAGCTTCATCGGCAGCCGCTTTGACATTGCGGAAGTCTCTAAAATCAAGTGGTGTGGCTTCAACTTCTTTGACCCGCCCGGTCGGAATATTATTTTCGTCCGTCTCTAACGTTGCACTACTGTTGATCTTAAGTGAGTGGCTGGAAAGATCTTGGCGGTCGCTCAAATTGAAGTATACATGATTTGTTGGGTTGAACAAACTATCTTTTGAGCCCCCTAATGCACTAAAGGAGATCGTCACTTTGTTATTGTTATTTAGAGTATAGATGATCGTTGCCAAAATATTTCCTGGGAAACCATCCATTTTTTCGGTGATCTTCTTTTGGAAAATAACACTCACACTATTTTTATTACGTGAAGTGGTATAGTTCCAATTATAAGTGCTAAATCCGTTTTGACCCCCGTGTAACGTATTACCGTTTTCATTTTGTGGTAATTGAACTTGCTCGCCGTTTAATTCACACTTCCCGTGGGCGATCCGTCCAGCGACCCGACCGATCGCCTTACAGATATTTTGCGCATTAGCATAGTAATCTTTTGTATGCTCAAAACTCAATAATAAGTTCTTCTTACCCGCACCACTTGGAACGCTGAAAGCTTGCCAGATCGCGCCCATCGTCAAGCACGAGATCTCGACTCCGTTGTCATTGACCAAAGTGATCTGGGTCACCGTATGTCCATCATAGGTATCAAGCTCTTTTCTAAAGATATCCATCAAAAATCTCCTCCAAATCTCACTTATAAATGCGTTATTTAACTACTTTTATTTTACCGCATTTGCACTTTTATTTAAAGCGCTTGCACAGATACTTAGTGACTTTTTAAAACTCCAAAAATTGGTATAGTTTGCAGATTTTTCCTTAAAACAACCTTAAGAATTAAAGATAAGCCCTTAGATCCCCGCTATTTGGGACCCTGAAATAATGATTTCTACTGATTTACTTATCAGCAAATGTAAAACACTTGCAAAACATTCTGATCCATAGTATGGTATAGACGTTAACACAACTAAAGATTTTTCTAGGAGGGGCTTTATATGACCGAAACAGTAGTTGAAAAAATTGAATCACGACAGAACCACAGTAAAGCGTGGCGTTTATCCGATAAGGAAAGCGGTTGCTTTTTAGATGTGACCTTTAATATTGATCTTGAAAAAACGATGAAAGAGCAACGTAACTTCTCCTTCTCTCGCTTTGTCTCGGAACAATTAAATGAGCTTTCAAAAATGGTCCCTTCACTCACAAGCAATTATAGTTTAGCGATCGATCGCGCAGCTGTTGGTCCAGCTTACTTGCCATTGGATAACGCCAAGGCAAAGCCACTCTTGACCCAACTCGCCTAGATCGTATCAGGAAATGTCGACTGGCATTTCCTTTTTTTGTGCAATCCGGCATTTGAGCTATATAGCCGTAACGTGCAATTCAGAGCAGAGACTAGCAAATAAGAGTCCCC
>NZ_BCVJ01000079.1 GCF_001591685.1 Ligilactobacillus murinus DSM 20452 = NBRC 14221
GGTCAAAGTTAGTCGGACGATCAATTATATCTATCGAACAGGCTCTAAAGCCGGGCAACCAGTAGTACCAAAGGATAAAATCGTAAAAGTCTTTGTACCGACCTACACGATCGATCAAGTGACTAAACAAGAAGTTGGTACACCGACATGGAGTCCAGATAAGATCGAGTTAGAGCAGATATCAAGTCCAAGCATTGCAGGTTATACACCGGATAAGCAGTTCGTGGAAGGTGCGTTTATCACGCCAACAAGTGATGATATCGAGGAAACAGTCTACTATGATGCCGAGATCCAAAATGTAACGTATACGATCATCGATAATACTGAAGATAAGGTATTAGTTGCTGATGAAGTGTTGACGCGAGGTGAAAGTGGCACAAGTCTAACTGTAACTTCATTACAAAAGTATCAACAGATCATCGAAGCATATCGCCAAAAGGGATATGAGATCGTAGAACATGATATTTTACCAGCAAGCTTTGATTCTGACAGTACAGTTGATCAAAATGTTCAAATAAGAGTGGTGCATGGTATGTTTACACGAGTAGGTGCAGACAAACAAGTGACCCAGACGATCAATTATGTTTACGGTAATGGGCCAGCAAAAGCAACGCCAGCAGCACCAAGCTATACGAAGACATATACCTTCACTTCCGAAGAAACAGTGGATAAAGTGACCGGAAAAGTCGTGCGGACAGATTGGAGCCCAGCTCAAAGTACAAGTGTAGTGGAAAGTCCATCTATCACAGGATATGTAGCTGACAAGACCGAAGTATCAGCAGTTCAAGTCGAGTATGATACAGCAGATATGGAAGAAACGATCAGTTATTATGCTGGAGAGCAGTTAGTAAATATTCACTATATCGACATCAATGGAAAAGATATCACGACAGATATTTTACCAAGTGATGGAACAGAGATCGCGCAGTTTGCCCAACATCTGACAGGTGAGGCTGGAGCAGATTATACCAACCAATTGCGTGATTATTTAGTAGCAGGTTATGAGTTAGTTTATGCACAAAAAGAAGCAACAGCAGGGACATTTGATGAAGATCCAGGTAAGGTCCAGGACTATTATGTCTACTTGAAACACGGGACTGAGACCCTTGTAGGGACGCCAGTCACGATAAATGATACGATCAACTATATCTACGGTAACGGACCGCATGCAGGTGAACCAGTAGTTACAGCTAGTGTGATCACACGGACATTTATTCCGACATATACAGTGGATAAAGTGACCGGTGAGACGATCGAAACGGTCTGGAGTGGAGATGGGACGATCGATCCAAGTGTTGTACCAACGATCGCAGGCTATACACCAGATAGACTAGTGATCGCTGGTCGAGTCTTAACTCCTGATATGCAAGATCAAAGTCAAACTGTCTATTACACGATGACAGAAGAGCCGGTAACACCAGATAAGGTAGTTGAAAGAACAGTTCGCAAGACACATGTTGAAAAGCAGGCTGAAAAACGAGCAGCAAGTTTTGAAACAGGTCAGAAATATGATGAGATGCAGATAGTAAATCGTGAAGTTGTCGAAGAATTGCCACAAACAGGTGATGAAAAGGACAAAGCTTCATTGATACTAGGATTAGGTCTTTTGAGTGGAGCAACACTACTTGGAACGACAGAGCTAGGTCAAAGACGACGTAAAAAGAAGAGAGACTAGTTCAATAAGATAAATATTTAAAGGATGACGGGTGGGATAGAGGAATTTATTGAGCTAGCGGAATAAATAAAAGGGTGTGAAATATCAGTGAAAAGATATAAATACAATCAGTTACGTAAAGCCCAGCAAGAAAAACTCTATTACAAGATGTATAAGGCGGGGAAAAACTGGGTCGTTATGGGGTTGACGGTTGTTGGTATGGGAATTTTATTCCCATCATTAGCCAAGGCAGATGACCAAGAAGAAACATTGAATACTGAAGTTGTCCAAGAAGATCCACCATCAGATCAAGGAATGGATAACATAGAAAGCGAATTGCGCCAGCTAGGACCAGAAGAAGTAACTGAGACTGATAAACAGGTCCCAAATAACATTTCTGTTGAAGCAGAACAAGCAAATGAAAACACAAATGAAACTGTAGCAGAACAAGCAAATGAAAATACGAGTGAAACTGTGGCAGATAATGATCAAGTGGTCACGACTGATCTTTCAGCTGATGCGCAAGTTGAGACAGTTTCACAAGAAACACCACAAATTGAACAAAATACACCTAGATCGGCATTTAGAAGTGTTGATATGCGAGCAGCCCAAGAGGAAAGTGACGTACCCAAAGCAACTACTGAGCAAGAGCTAAAAAGATATCTTGAATCAGGGTTAATGGCAAAAAATAGTTTAACAACACCGATCTTATCTAATCCGACATATTCGTCGGCTACATCAGAAGATACATTTACTGAAGAGATGTTGTCTAGAGCACCGCACCCGATCAAATCCAAGGTGCGAGCCTTATCGTATTATGCGGTGTATTATCCATTTGTAAAGAAATTACAAGCAGCTTATCAAGCTAAAGACTTCAAAGAAGTGATGAACAATATAGCATTGATAAATGCCTTTAAAAAGCTAGAAAGAGCAGAATTCAAGACAGGCTATAAAGAAACGGATAACTATAAGGCTGACGCAGCTTTAAGGGAATTTGAAAGATCAGCAGCTGTGATCATTAGTATGGATCAAGACGGGCATATAATCACCGAATCAGGTTCAGGTGATAAGCCGATCTACGGGCATATCACAGGAAGTGGTAAGGTGTATGATCTAACTAATGGCAACGAGTATGCAGCGGGGAGCTTTTCTGCGCAAAGTGGGACAGCATCAGCAAAAGTCGAGTATCAAGTCGGGAAAAATGGTGCTCAAGATTACAACGATTATGATGGTAATATAGCAGATAAGATCAATAATAGACCTGAAGCTAAGTTAGGCCAATATGATTATGTTGGGACGGACTACTATTACGCTAATGCTGCGCACGATCTGATCAAATACAATGATAATGATCCCAAAAAGGATAAATTTGCAGTTACGAAGATGGATGATCTGGAAAATGCAACGCCAGATGATTATACGATCACATTGGTCGTAAATCGCTATCGGAAAGCAAACACAACGGTTGAAGAAGCACAAACTACGATCACATACAAGGATGATAGTGGAATTAATGTCACGCCAAAGACACAGGTGAAAGTAGCGGGAAGTGTTGGTAGTGATGTAGCGATCCCAACAGCTCCAGAAGTTTCAGGCTATAACTTAAAAGAGATCAAGTTCAATGGTGCAGTCAAGCATACAGGCGATAAAGTAACGTTGAGCAAGTCTAATACCCTTGAGTACGTTTACAAAAAGATGGCTGAAATAGCCACAACAAATATCAGTTATAAAGCTGGTACTCAAGAATTGCAACCAACAAGACCAGTGATCTTATCAGGAGAAGTGGGGTCAAGTGTAGCGATCCCAGTAGCCCCAGAAGTTTCAGGCTATAACTTAAAAGAGATCAAGTTCAATGGTGTTACTAAAGCTGCTGGCACCCAAGTAACGTTAGCTAAGACTAATACGTTAGAATATATTTATGATAAAAATGCAGTTTCAGCTCAAGTCACGATAAGTTATCGTGCAGGAGATAAAGTGTTAGTTCCTACTACACCAGTGACATTGAGTGGGAACGTGGGCGACAGTGTAAAGATCCCAGCAGCCCCAGTGATCACAAATTATCATTTTGTGGGGGCGACGATCGATGGGGAACGTATCGATCCAGGAATGAACACAGTCTTAGGTGCTACGAATGAATTGATCTATAAGTATGCTGAAGATGCTAAGCCTGCGCGAACAACAGTGACGTATAAGGATACAAAAGGCAATGTTCTCAATGTCAGTGAGCCAGTTAGTTTAGCGGGCAATGTAGGTGCAAATGTGACTTTACCGGCAGCACCAACGATCTCGGGCTATACGCTAGATAGTATCGTCTTTAATCAAGTACCGCGTAAAGTAGGTAACACAGTTAGTTTGGCAGCTGAGAATACATTAGAATATATTTATCTCAAGGATCCTGTAGTAGCGAATATTACAGTAAGTTATCGTGCGGGAGAAAATGTGCTGACACCAACGAATGAGGTAAAATTCAGTGGTAACATTGATGAAGAAGTTAGGGTACCGCTTGCGCCTGATGTGAGAGGTTATCGATTTACGCAAGCTACCTTTAATGGAAGGGAAATATTACCTAACGCGTCTGTAACGTTGGCAGAAAATAATACTTTGATCTATAACTATGAAAGATTAAAGATCCCAGCAAAGGTCACCTTTAAATATGTCAACGAAGCAGGACAAACTGTTAATCCTCTTGGAGTAGCAATATTAAATGGCAATATAGGTGATACAGTTAAGTTAGGTAACGCACCAATGTTATTAAAACATCAACTAAAAGAGATCAGATTCAATGGTGCTGTTAAAGCATTGGGAGATAGTGTGACCTTAGAGCCAGAGAATACAGTGACTTATGTATACATGGCAAAAGAGGAAAAACCAGCAAAGGTCACTGTTAGTTACAAAGATGATCAAGGGAATAATGTAGCACCAAACACCCAAGTTGCAGTTAGAGGTAATGTTGGTGCTAAAGTGAATCTACCCCAAGCA
>NZ_BCVJ01000080.1 GCF_001591685.1 Ligilactobacillus murinus DSM 20452 = NBRC 14221
TCGCCTATTTTAAAACTTTTCTAAAAAATAAATCCACTTTTTCTATTTCATTCTTTTTTAAATGTAGTATAATATGGCTAAAATAAAAGTCTGCTCCTAAGCAAGCAGACTAAGTTTGGGGGAATACTTATGTTTAGTAAAATCGGGCAGCTGATCTTTAATAATGAAGCAGTTGCTAAAACGTCAGATTTCACAATGGGGCTCGAGATCGAGATGCATCGCGTTGATGATACGGGGAATCTCAGTCAAGAACCATATCCAGCCGCACTCGGTGATGAAACGACCAATCCTTGGATCACAACAGATTATTTAGAAACGATGTCTGAAGTTGTGACACCACCTGCGGCTTATGCCCTTGATGCGATGCATTATCTTTATGGTATCAATAACGTCTTACGCTCTGCTTTAGCACCAGGCGAATTACTTTGGCCATTATCAATGCCACCTAAATTACCTAAAGATACGAGCCATATTCGTTTAGCTCAATGGGGCCCTGAAAAAGAGGCCTATTTAAAAGAGTGGACCAGAAGGCACCGTTTTGCTGAAGGTACTCCGTGTGGGGCTCATATCAATCTCAGTATTGATCAGCACCTCATCGAATTAGTCTTAAAAAACTTTCCCGAGCGCTTTAAAAATGAACTTGAAGCTAAAAATTATCTCTATGAGATCTTAGCTCAAGGATTTGTCCGCTATCGTTGGCTGATCACTTATCTCTTTGGTGCTAGTCCGATCGCTGAAAAAAATTATTTTGAAGGTGATTTTAAACTCAAACATCCAGTTCGAAGCATACGTCAAAGTTCGTTTGGCTTTGGAACCAAGTTTGCAGGTGATTATACGAATGTACAAGCTTATGTCGAGCGGATAAAACAAGGGGTCAAAGATAAGATCTTGATCAAAGAATACGAATTTCACGGTCCCGTCCGCTTTAAAGGTAATCCTGTTTTATCTGAGTTGCCAAAAACGGGGGCAGAATACATCGAATTACGAATGTTGGACCTTGATCCAAGTAGCTCAGTTGGTATCAGAACCGATACCTTACGTTTCCTTCGCTTACTAGCAAGCTATTTTATCATGAGTCCAGCTCTCAAAAAAAAGGAAGTCAATCGTGTTTTAGAGCAAGCTGACCGTATGAATGAAGAAGTTGCCAATGAAGATCCGCGTAGCATTTGTAAATATCAAAATAAAGCACGCGCATTTCTTAAAAGTTTAGAACTTTATGCCAATCGGCTCCAACTTGGACCTGAATATCAAGAAATTTTAGATGATCTAGCTGATCGCGTAGAAAATCCACTAACGACCCCGAGTGCCCGCCTGTTAAATTACGTTAAAGATGATTCCTTAGAAGAATATGCCTTGCGCCGCGCTCGTCGCTATCAACGGGCTGCCCAAGATGCGCTCCTCAAATTTGAAGGCTTTGAAGATCGCCAATACACTGCAGTCGAACTTAAGCAAGCACTCTTTCGTGGTAACTGGGATCCTGATCTGCGTCGTAGTTGATTGTTGATTTATTTGTAAGAATAATAAATGATTTCCTTGGAAGTACAAAATGCGGGGAAATCATTTTTTTAGGACTATTTTGTAACCGTTAACAAAAAACAAAGGAAGGCAAAACTATATTTCTTCCTAATAACATAAACTGCCATGTTATTTCGCATTTAATATAGTGACACAAACATATGAAAGCTGTTTCAGTTAAGGGCTCTGGTGTTGGGATCGAAATTTCAGAACGCACTATTCCAACCCTTAAACAAGGTGAAGCTTTAGTAAAAATGGAGTATTGTGGTGTTTGTCATACTGACTTACACGTGGCTAATGGGGATTTTGGGAAAGTTCCAGGGCGGATCTTAGGCTATGAAGAGATCGGTATCGTTACTGAAGTTGCTAATGATGTAACTTCGCTCAAAGTCGGTGATCGCGTAAGTATTGCCTGGTTCTTCAAAGGCTGTGGTTACTGTGAATACTGCACCACAGGTCGTGAAACACTTTGCCGTAATGTACAAAATGCGGGTTACTCAGTTAATGGGGGCATGAGTGGATACGCTGTCGTTGTGGCAGATTATGCCGTCAAAGTTCCTGAAGGGCTCGATCCAGCCCAAGCTAGTTCTATTACTTGTGCTGGGGTAACAACTTATAAAGCACTCAAAGAAGCAGACGCAGCTCCTGGTAAATGGATCGTGATCTACGGCGCTGGTGGTTTAGGTAAACTTAGCTGTTCAATACGCTAAAAGGGTCTTTAACGCTAAAGTTGTCGCCGTTGATATCAACGATGACAAATTAGCTTTAGCCAAAGTATCTGGAGCTGATATCGTTATCAATGCTAAAGATACTCCTAATGGTGCAGAAAAGATCCAAGAGTTAACTGGTGGGTGCCACGGAGCTGTTGTAACAGCCGTTTCTAAAGTTGCTTTTGATCAAGCCGTTGAAAGTTTATGCGCTGGCGGGACAGTTGTTGCGGTGGGCTTACCCTCTGAATATATGGAACTAAGCATCGTTAAAACGGTCTTAGACGGTATCAAAGTCGTAGGTTCATTAGTTGGAACAAGAAAAGATCTAGCTGAAGCCTTTGATTTTGCAGCTCAAGGATCAGTTGTCCTGGTCGTTCAAAAACGACCGGTCGAAGATGCACCAGAAATTTTTGCAGAAATGGAAGCTGGCAAGATCAACGGTCGTATGGTACTTGATTTCATCAAATAAAAATAATATTACTCCATAAAAATAGCTCGCTGGATCGACCCACCGAGCTATTTTTTTAGTTATTCTTATTATTTTTTTGGGCAACTTTTGCTGCACGTTTGATCAGATCAGCAAAAATGTTTTGTGAGTCCTGATAATGCTTGTAGGTATTTTCAGGATGCCACTGTAAGCCCAAGATCTGGTCATTTTCAAGTGATTCTACCGCTTCGGCTACGCCATCATCAGCTTTGGCTACAACACGTAAAGACGGTGCAATATCCTTTAAAGCTTGATGATGCCGGGAATTGATATACGGCCGTTTTCCCACAAGCTCATAAAGGCGACTATCTGTGAGCACATTTGCATGATGAGACGGAAAGTTACCAGGTGCATCTTGCGAATGTTTAACATAGATCTCTTTATCCTCTGAAAGGTCTTGATACAACGTCCCACCTAAAGCCACATTGATCAGTTGCATCCCACGACAGATACCCAAAATAGCTTTTCCTTTTTCAACTGACCGTTTTAATAATGCAATTTCAAATATATCACGTTTGCGGTAAGTCATTCCCAACTTCAAATGAGGTTCTTCCCCAAAGAAGGTTGGATCAACATCAAAGCCCCCCGCAAAAACGATCCCATCAAACAGATCGATATAATCGTCCACAAACTTTGGATCGACACTTGGCAAGATAACGGGCACACCACCAGATTTGACGATCGCTTCGATCGCAGGTCTTGGTGCATATGGCGCATTACGTTCATTTATTACGTTTGTCGCCTCAGTTAAAGTATCTGCTGGTATTGCAATTCTTGGTCGCATGAAATTTCCCCCTTAAAAATACGTTATGAGAAAAGTATCACATTTATGATTTTAAGTAAAGTTAAAAGTCTTAAGAAATTTAAATCATTCTACCAATGACCAAGCCTTAAATTACCGTTTTGCCCATTTTCAACTTTAACAAATGGCAAATAAGCCATGGCATACTCGATCTGGCCTTGATCTCTAACATAACAACTACCTTGGTCACGTAATTCACACATTGCCATTTGAACTTCATAAGGTGTTAGACTAGGACTACGTTGTAAAATATCTTCCACTTGTGCCAATTCATTCAAGTTAAACATCCTACTCATCCTTTCTTATCAGTTACTGATCGTCTCTTGATCTAGATTTTCTTGCACATCAAATTGTGGTTCAAGTTCTTCACTCTGTCTAACTTTAAGACTTGTCTCCATAGCTTCATTTGTTGGTCTAAGCTCAAGATCATCATGTAAAAAATTACATTCAAAAAAGAATAGTACTGCAAGTAAAATAATAGTTATTATAACGCCCAAAACATTTAAGTAACCGCTCTCATTTAAACGTTGCTTGATCGGTCGGCTAATGGGCTGATCAGGTCGTTTTCTCATTGTTGCTGCTAGATAAATGTATAGACCGCAAAACTGCACAGAAAGATTATCGTTTCCCTTTTTTAACTATAAATATCATTAACTACTACACTGACCAGCTATACATTTATCTTTCTCTGGCCATTTTAACTACAAACTTATTATATCATTATAATGATTTAAAATAGTAATTTTTTGTTTTGCCCTACTTAATATGAATACACAAAAAAAGCCATACCTAAAAGTATGACCTTTACACG
>NZ_BCVJ01000081.1 GCF_001591685.1 Ligilactobacillus murinus DSM 20452 = NBRC 14221
TTTAGCCAGTGCATCCCTTGCGTTCTATTTGATTGGTGCTATTACTGATTTGATGTATTCGATCACCGCCAAGCATTCGATCTTAAGCATATTACGCAATGCTTTAAAACTTGGATAGCCTTTAAGTGTGATGTCTCCACTCAAGCGGTTCATGTAATAGATCGTATACGGATCAACGTTTTGACCGTATGCTAACATTTCTAAGCGTTGGTTCATGATCGATCTAAAACCGTGGCGACTTACTAGCATGATGGACGGTAGTAGTTTTACTTTCTTAGCGAATTTACCGTTATATTTTTCATTCAAGGCAAACTCTAGCCCTGTCTTGGCTGTTTCTGCACACTCACGATCAAAGTAGTAGCCTAGTTGGTCCATCTCAAGTAAAAATAGATTGTTGATGATCTTATTAGCAGCGTTGATCTTATCTTCCGTCGATCCTTTCACGCCGTCATATACTGAAATAAATGCGGTATAGGCTTCTAGTTGGATCTGATACGATCGTAAACGTGATGGGCTTGCGTGTCTGATGTCTTCCTTGAGATCGTTTAAGTTTGTGGGTATTACATTCATGTTTGAACTTCCTTTCTGGGATGTCTATTTAAAATCTTTCGCTAGTTGCTCACTGATATTCTTGATGTCTAAAAATTGTTGATTGTTTAGGTGGTGGCGTTTGAGATCGTTAGGAGTGAGTTTCTTTAGATCGTCGATAAAGCACGCAAGATCCTTGATTAGATCATTTCTAAGAGCTCTGTAGGTTTCTAGCATAGTATTTAGCCTATGAGCTTGCCCATCATGCTTATAGATCATCTCCATAACTTTATGAGTTGCTACGATCGTAACGTTTAACTCTGGTTCTGGCTTGATATCAAACTTGTAGACTTCATGAATTGGAACGCCAAGCGTCAGCAACTCCATTCTAAAATCATACAAGTTATAAATACCCTCAATACTTGCGGGCTTCTCGCTTATTGGTAGTTGGTCCAGTGCATCGAATAACTGTTTGACCTTAGCTTTAGCCTTGACGACTCTATCAGCATAACGGTCTAGTGTCTCGATGTCGTCTAGGATATAGGATAATCTTACTTGTGGGCTTTCGTTCATCGTGATTGCATCTGTGATATTCATTTTGTTTTTGGCTTCCTTTCTGTGATCAGTGATGTGGGTATTGTGTAACCTGCTGTAACTCAACGTAACTGCCCCAAAAACTTCTGTATCCCTTGGCACTCTAAGCGTGTAAACAAAATAACAAAAATTTTGCCCCGCTCACTCTCTCTTTATATATTTATTTATTATTTATTTTATTTATATACGTATATATATATAAAGTAGTTACATTAGTTACATAACATAAGTGTCAAAAGCTAAAAAATTTTAAAATATTAACATTGCGGTTACTCACTGGTTACATTTGGGGTGATTTGGTTACACTCGGCTATTTTAGTTGCATGATAGCTAGCTCACCACTTGTTATAGATCGTAATTTGATGCCAATGTAGGCTTTGGCGGGTTCTCCGTTGATGCGTTTCGTGGTATCGAATACGCTAAAACGTCTAAGCTCTTTCTTGAGTTTTTGACTACTTAGTGGCTTGTACCCGTTGTTGTAGCAGTAGTTCTTGTAAGTGTCATACAAGTATACTTTCTTGACTGCGTAATCTTTTCCTAATTCGCAATACTCGTCTATAAAATCTTGCACGATGTCATTTTCTCCGATCCATTCCAAGCGCAAGCGTTCCATTTCTTCAGTTTCAGAAAAATAGCCACGTTGTAGCACTTCTCTAAAAGCCTGTAAGCATTTATAAACGAATGCGGGTTGTTCGGCGTATAATGCTTTTTTGTCAAAGCGTTGTCTAAAATCTGGGATCGAATAAAAAGGCACGATACAAGGACGACGACCAAAGCCCGCCGATGTGTCTTTAAAACTTGGTAGTCTATTAGCCCCAAAGATCTGTTTAGCAAACGGCTTAATAGTTTGGGCTTGTTCGCCTTTGTTCTCAACGTCGATGGCGTCATCCCCTGTTATACCTTTGATTAGGGATGGATCTATAATTAAACTATTGCCAATATCTGCGTAATAGTTGAGTAGTTTGGCGTAAAGTCTCGCTAATGTGAACCGTCTTTCAGGGTTCGTTAGATCATTTAGGCGGACTGTACTTGTGTTAGCTGGTCCGATCATCTCTCTTAGCCAATTGAAAAAAGTGCTCTTACCGTCTCCGCCTTCCGATAGCAAGATAGCAAACTTCTGTAAGTGTTCGTATGATCGATAAAAACAAAAGCCAATGAATTCCATTAAGAACGTTTTGGCGTCTTTTACGCTTTCATCTAACCACTTATCAGTTAAGGGAGTAGGGGCGTCGCTGGTGTCGATTTCATAATCACGACCATAAAATAAATAATTGTCCGGGCTGTTTGGTCTCATTTCGCCCGTTCTGATGTCATAGACACCATTTTTAAAATGAACTGCGTACGGGTCTACGTTGTCGATCGTTTCGCTAGCGTCTTTGATGTCAGCTAGATCCATGATGTATTTAGTAGCGTCCGATACTTCTTTATTGCTCCAATGGTCACGTACCAAGGTGCTTACTTCCTTTCGGATCTCGTTAGCTGTCACAACTTGCCATAAGCCTAAGCAATCGTTATAGCGGTATAAAGTCAAGTCGTTGTTTTTCTTGATCTGTAGATAGTTTCCACGTTCTAGGATCGTTTGACCAAGCTTGACGGGATCAATTTTTATAGTGCCTCGGTTATTCTCGTATAACCAAGGATCCAAGTTATTAGCTTGGTTCAATTTGTCTTTAAATTGGTCCATGAATTCGATCATCATCGCTTTATCTGCTACGTTGTTCATATTTTGATGCTTCCTTTCTCACTACGCTTTTAAAGATCGTGTTGACTTCGCTATCTGGTAGCGGTGGGCTGATATAGTCACGGTTGATCTGTTGTGCGATCGTGTATACTGTCTCTAGCTCTGCGCCTGTGCTTATCAGCCAACCGACTTGCTTAGTTAGCCACGTATTACGTCCGCCACTGTCAACGCCTGCGACTATTTCATCTAACCGCTTGCCTGTCCATTTTTTGCCATTTATAGGACGGTTAAAGCTATTTGAGTATTGTTGTGCTGGTTTATCGTCCAACGCCTCTAAAAGCCATTTGGGGGCTTCTATAATGGTGTTGTAATTGTATCGCTCGTTGATACTCCTATAAGCATCACCATTGATCACGCTAGGCGCTATGACTGTAAAATCTGCCAATAGATCAACGTTAGGGATGAAATTGGTAACTCGTTTCTTTTTAGCTGTGCCAGTGTAAAAAAAGTGCAGACCACCGCTTGGCGTTTGCTCGATATACGTGTTAGTTGGCAACGTGCATCCCTGATCTGCCATTTTTTGCATAGTATCCCTAATGCCATCGCTATTGTGATTGTCGATGTCTACCACTACCAAGCTTTTACTTGCAAGCTCTAAGCCTAAGTTAGCTTGTGGCAGATCATCGAACCACTTCGCCACTGTCTGCGGATCGTTAGACGCTGTTAAATAGCTCTGATCTTTGATAGGACGCTTAGTGTTTGGAACTAGTGGAAACACCTTAAAACCATGTTTAGCAAGCTCTGAGGCGGTGTTTTTAGCAATCATTTGCGTTCCTCCTTTAACTCTTGTAAGCGTCCATATAGATCAGGTTCAAAAAGTTTAATAGTTGGACCAAAGTTTTTTAAAAGCACTTGGATCTCATTAAGTGTGATAAGTTCCTGTTTGATCCTAATCTTTGTAACTTCCATGATTACATAGGTACTAGCTAAACTACTGAGATCAGAATATAAGTCGGGATCTGTTTTGGATAATTTTTTACCGTACACTTTTTCTAAAAGGTGAGCTGTTTCAGGTTTAAGATCGTTACTCTTGATCATGCTTGTTAGCCCCGATTTTAAATTTTCAAATGAAATTGATTTCTCTTGATTTTGTGATTGATTTTCTTGTAACATGTAAATAGTTCCTTTCATGATTAAAGTTTGCGCTTTGTTTGTGATAGGGATGTGGGTTGCTCACTAGCAGGGGTGCTAGTGGGCTTTTTCTTTGCTCTCAACCACTCGACCACAAAAGACGTCACCAGCCCGGCAACT
>NZ_BCVJ01000082.1 GCF_001591685.1 Ligilactobacillus murinus DSM 20452 = NBRC 14221
CAAGTCTATTTAAACTGTATACTTGACGAACCCCAGTGCCCGAAATAGGTGGCTTTTAGGATTTTAAAAGAAATCAGTTCTATAATAAATTAAAAATCGTGTTGGTAGAAAAAATCGTCTACTTCTACCAACACGATTTTACAAAGAGCCAGTACTTAAATCTCTTTTTCTCCTGTAAAACTATTGTATCTTGATACTTTAAGGAGTTTCAATCATTCGATCTGTTAACCGTTATTTTTTGGGGTCTAAACTTAATAACATAGCATTAATGGCGACGATGACTGTTGACACAGACATTAGGATTGCTCCTAATGCAGGGCTTAATGTGATACCAATGGGAGCCAAAATTCCTGCAGCTAGAGGGATAGCTATAAAGTTATAACCAGCTCCCCAAAATAGGTTTTGTTTCATTTTACGAGTTGTTTTGTGTGCTAATTCAATGAATGATTCAATATCTCCTGGATCGGATTGAGTCAATATGACATCAGCTGAATCCAATGCAACTTGAGTTCCAGCACCTATAGCTATACCAACATCTGCTAAGGCAAGAGAAGGAGCATCATTTACACCATCACCTACCATGATAACTTTCTTTCCTTCATCTTTAAGTGTTTTAACTAACTCATATTTGTCTTGTGGAGATTGATTTGATCTATATTCAATCCCTAAATCTACTGCCGCGCCTTGAGCCGCTTTTTCATTATCACCTGTTGCCATAATTGGTTGAATATTGTTCTTTTTAAGAGCTTTAATTAACTCTTTACTCGTTGGTTTTAATTCGTCCCCTAAAGCTACAGCACCAATGGCATCATCGTTTTCTACTAAGACACTAAGAGTTGCTCCTTTTGGAATATCCATATCAAGATTACGTCCATAGGCTTTTTGGCTGATTAATTGGTAACGGTGCCCACCTGCTTTACCCTCTACTCCAGCACCGGAAATCACATCAATCGAATCAAAAGATGCTGGACGTATATTTTGCTGCTCGGCGAAACTTATAATTGATTGAGCAATTGGGTGGCTAGATCCTCCTTCAATACCTGCCAATAAGGCAATGATTTCCTCTTTTGTATATTTGTCATTAAGAAGTTTTACATCTAATACTTTAAATTCACCAGTTGTTAAAGTACCCGTTTTATCTAAAATCATCACATCTGCATCTTGAGCTATTTCTAAGGCTTGGCGGTCTTTTACTAGTAAGCCACGGCTAGCTCCTAAGCTTGTGCTACGGGCGGTTACCAATGGAATAGCCAGCCCCAATGCGTGCGGACAAGCAATAACTAATGTAGTAATAGTAAATATAACTGCCGCTGGTACATCTTCTATAACCATCCACACTACAAAAGCAATTAGCGCGACAATAACAGCAATATAGAAGAGCCACCCTGCAACTTTTTGAGCAATATTTTCTGCTCTGGAAGGCTGACTTTGAGCTTGGCTGATTAAAGTCTGTACTTGAGAGATGAAGGATTGATCACCTGTCTCATTCACTTTAATATAAAGAACCCCTTCTCCATTTGTTGAGCCTCCGATTACTTCATCGCCAGGGCCTTTTTTTACTGCTTTTGACTCCCCAGTTAGAAGAGCTTCATTTAAACGTGATTCGCCACGCTCGATAATCCCGTCTGCTGGCACATTTTCTCCGGCTTGAACACGAATTAAATCACCTACCTTTAAGTCAGCAACTGGTCGTGTTTCAATTGAATCGTCTTTTAATACAACGTGAGCATCTTTCGGTACTAACTTAGCCAATTCTGCTTGTGCGTCTCCTGCTTCTCCAATAGCTTTCATCTCAATCCAGTGACCTAATAGCATGATTAATAGTAATGAAGCAAATTCAAAGAAAAAGTCCATCACGTGTTCACCCGTTACGTAGGTAATGATCACAGCATAAATACTGTATAAATATGAAACACTTATACCTAAAGAAACGAGTGCCATCATTCCAGGTTTTTTTTGTTTAAATTCGTCAACTGAACCTTGATAGAATGGACGTCCACCATAAATAATTAATATAGTAGATAAAATAGCTACTACAATATCATAATATGGAAAAGTAAACTGGAATGGTAGTTTAAATCCATGTATAGGGGATAAGAGCATAATAATGATTCCTAGTGGCAATGACTTTAAGAAAAGTTCCTTAAAGCTTCCGTGATGATGGTGGTCATGCCCACTGTGCCCGCTGTGCCCACTGTGCCCGCTATGCCCGCTGTGATCATGCCCAGCATGATGTACTTGATGGTGATTATGGGACGAATATTTGTTGTCATTATTCATTTTAAATTCCTCCTTATGCTTAATGATGATGTAAATGACATTCGCATTGTCCTTCTGGACAATTGCAATCCACTTCTTCTACTGCGAAAGATTTTTTCATCTCTAATATTTTTTCTAGTCGATCTATATCATCGAAGCTTAAAACATGATCTTCAATGATGCTTCCTATTACATTTCCGACTTTCTTATTGCAAATACGGTTAAAAATATCTTCTGCATAATCCCTTACGGCTTCTGTCTCTTCAATATTAGCAGTGTAAATAAACTTTCTACCTTCATGCTCTGTATTTAGTACGCCTTTTCCAACTAATCGACCTAAGATCGTTTTGATAGTGGATTGTGTCCAGTCCATTTTTTCTTGCAATACGGAAATGACTTTTTTACTAGTTACTCGATCATTTGCCCAAACTACACGCATGACTTCCCATTCTGCATCTGTGATATGAGTATTAAATTCTATTGTGCTCATTCTCCTTTCCTTCTAGTTGTCTACAGATGTAAACAAATATGTTCAAAGTAAGTTTACCATTGTAAACGAATTATATCAAGTCTTTTTTTGTTCTTGGTCTTGGCATAATATTTCCTCCTACTGTCAATTTGATATTATGTATCCAGATTATTTGCAAGGAACACAAATGACTCAAAATTTAAACGCTAATTAAATATATATTTTTATATTGAGAGCAAGTTACTAGTTAAGTAGCTCGCTCTTTTTATTTGGTATGAAATTAGGCAGTTGTGGATTTTATCTAATTGGAAAGGAAGAGGTAACATGAGAAGAAAGAAGATTAGCTTTGTTAGACTTAAACAGGAAAAGTTATGTATTAAGGGATTGGAGGAGCTAGAAGCAAAACCAATCTCTTCACCCTATGACATTAAAGATCTAATGATGCCATTCTTTAAAGACTTAGATAGGGAAATGATGTTGGTACTCGGTTTAGACACAAAAAATAAGCCGACTGTCATTAGTGTAATTTCGATAGGGACATTAAATCAGGCGACAGTTTCAACAAGAGAAATTTTTAAGACATTGCTATTAGCAAATTCGATCCGATTTATTATTATCCACAATCATCCCTCAGGAGACACCACTCCGTCTGAAAATGATCTGAAATTTACGCGAAAAATAAAGGAGGTTGGAGAGTTGATGGAAGTGTATCTTCTAGACAGCATCATTTATGGTGATGATCTTAGGAGTTTACGAGCAAATGATTGGAGGGGGATAAGTATTGGTAGGATATGAATTAGCAAAAAGAGAGTTGATTTTAGAACTTGAAACGATAATGCATGTAACTATTGATGAAGAACGAATGGTATACGAAACGCTTATGCTAGAACGATGTGAATTAGATAAAGTAGTTTAGAAGTTAGTCCCCAAAAACGAGCATTATGTGGTTCTGTTGCAAAGTTTTAAATAAAGAATAAAATTCCTTACGGTATCTATGATTTAAGCTGGGATTCCCAATAATACCTTGATTTCAGTACAGACCGAAAACCCGAAGAGAGTGCCTTCTTTTCGGGTTTTCTTATATAATCCTCGAATGGCTTCCATGCCTTTAATCGTGGTAGAGGCAGTGCGTAAACTTCGATAGAATTTATTGCGTCTCTTTACTGGACGATGGTCTTGTTCAATCAAATTATTCAGGTATTTAATGGTACGATGTTCTGTCCCTTGATAAAAGCCGTATTCTTTTAGTTTCTTAAAGGCACTTGTAATAGAGGGGGCTTTATCTGTGACTACAACCTTCGGTTCATCAAACTGCTTCACTAACCGCTTAAGAAAAGCATAGGC
>NZ_BCVJ01000083.1 GCF_001591685.1 Ligilactobacillus murinus DSM 20452 = NBRC 14221
GTTTTGCGGAAGTAGTTCAGTGGTAGAACACCACCTTGCCATGGTGGGGGTCGCGGGTTCGAATCCCGTCTTCCGCTTAGTGTAGTGATGATCGCATAAAGGTCACACCTGTTCCCATTTCGAACACAGAAGTTAAGCTTTATAACGCCGATAGTAGTTAGGGGATCGCCCCTTGCGAGGGTAGGAAGTTGCTACGCGTCCAAAGTCGTGGTCAGTTATTAACTGGTCACGGCTTTTTTTATACTATTTCTTAAATGTTATAGGATTCATAGTGGGCAAAAAAGAACATTTTGGTGTTAATTATGCCGTAACTAGAAATAATGTATGAATACATCGAGAAGATGATCGTATATAGCCAAATAGTAGCTATTACGATCATCTTTTTTTACATTTGTCAATAGTAGGAAGTGAAGGTTAGCTAGATAAGAATCAGCCTATTAGAGGATTTTTTAGTCATTGCCTCCGAATCAAGTACGAAATATTGATAACACTAGAAATTATAGGACATAAAAATAAATGTATTTATTATTAATAACCTTTATGTAAAAGTGTTTATTTAAGTTGAATATACATTAAAAAATAGTTATGTACAAATTAAAAAGTTGTGGTATTATTTAATCGTTGGTAGTGCACGACCGATATTAGGTATTTAAAACTTTATTGAACATCCCGGGTGTTTTGGAGGGAATAAAAATGAGAAGAAAAATGAGTGTTTACTTGGTGTTACTAGCGTTTATTGGCGCATTTTTTACGACACCACTAGTGGCAGTTGCAGGTGACATTCAAAGTGAGCAACAAGCAACTAGTGTAGTTGCCACCAAAGAACAAGCTGCTCAAGAGCAGGAAACAGCGCAGAAGCAAACAACATCTGCTGATAATACTGCTCGACCTGAAACAAATACACAGGTAGTCCAAAAAGAAGCGGTGTCTGAGATAAACCCACGGGCGCCGACTAAAGTTATTACTGATGTGCAACAATTATCGTTAACAGCTGATGGAAAAGCAGTGACCAAGATCGACCAGTATACTGACTTGACCTTAAAAATGGGCTTTACGTTGCCGAATAATCAAGCCAAAGAAGGCGATTATTCACTTATCCAATTGCCTACTGAGTTACGTTTAGTTCGCAATACTGATTTTGAGATCAAGGATGCCCAAGGAAATGTTGTAGCCCACGCCAAGATCGATGCAGCTAACAAACAGATCAAGATGGTCTACACTGATTTCGTGGAAAAACATTCCGACATCAATGGAACACTTACTTTGGCTTTGCGAGTTGATACTAAGGTCGTAAAAGAAAGTAAAAAGCTTATGTTAACACTTGATGTTGATGGTCAAGTCAAACCTTTAGGCGAGATCGATTATGAAAATCGTCACGATGATTCCAGAGAAGCCTTCTCCAAGTCTACATGGTTTGTAGACGGAAAAGGCAAAGTGATCCAATATGCGATCCGGGTCAATGGCGGTAAGAAAGATTACCAAAATGTTAAGATCAAGGATATGTTAGTCTCAGCTGGTTTAAAATATAAGGCTGGTAGCTTTACCATCAAAAAGGGTGACTGGCAATTAACACAAAACGGAAACAGTAGTAATGGCTTTTTCTTGGCTAATGAAGTTGATGTGACTTCGCAATATAAAGTCAATGTGGCAGCTGATCAAAGAAGCTTTGAGCTTGACTTAGGTGATATCAAGGGTGAAGGCTATTTGATCGTTTATCAAGTTGAAGTAGGTCATGATCCAGTACCTGGTGAAGCTTTTAGCAACAAGGCGCAAATGACTGCTGATAATTTAGAACCGATCGAATATACAGCTAATGTTGTCTACCAAACTTCCAGTGGGAATGCGACGGGTTACACTTATACACTTAAAGTTCATAAAGAAAATCAATTAGGTGAACCACTTTCGGGCGCTGTTTTTGATGTGATCCGTGATGCTACCGGAGAACGTGTTCAGACAGTGACGACTGGTGCTGATGGTACTGCCCAGATCACAGGCTTATTGCGCGATAACTACACTCTAGTTGAAACTAAGGCACCTGAAGGCTATCAAGTTAGCAATGAGCAACTCAAGATCAAGGCGACTGAATTTGTGATGGGAACACCATTGCTCAAACATGTGATCAATAAAGCCAAAGTGATCGATATTTCAGGGACAAAAACTTGGGAAGATAAAAATAACCAAGATGGTAAGCGTCCCGAAAAGATCGTAGTCAATTTGATCGCTAATGGGCACAAAGTTCAAAGTAAGGTAGTAACAGCTAAAGATAACTGGCAATATAGCTTTAAAAATATTCCTGAATATTATTTAGGTAAAAAGATCAATTATGCTATCACTGAAGACCCAGTCAAAGATTATCAAACTAAGGTCGATGGCTATGATCTGGTCAATAGCTATCAACCAGCGACAACTAAGTTCGAAGTCAAAAAAATCTGGCAAGACAACAACAACTATGCTTGTCTTCGCCCTAGATCTGTCCAAGTGCAACTCTATGCTAACGGTCAGATCTACGGTGGTAAGATCGAACTTAGTGCTAAGAATAACTGGCAATATACCTGGAAAGACTTACCGGCAAAACAAAATGGTAAAGCTATCAAATATCAAGTTGTAGAAGTCACACAGGTCAAAGGGTATTTCACCCACCAAGTAAACACAGGTGAAAATAAAGTGACCTTGATCAATCGTTATTGTCCACCATTGAATTATCCAAAGCATTGCCATAAATCAAAAGTGCCTAAAAAAGACTATTATGGTAAACACCACGGGATGAATTTCTTCCCAGGATATATCATTTGTTATTAAAAATTAAATAATATAGGTGGTTAGTATTCTATCTAAAGTAGAATGCTAACCATTTTTTTGATACCAGCGAGCTAGTTTGTGGTGGTAGCGCTGCATGGCATTATTGATCTGGGCTTGACTTAACTCGAGTTTTTGGGCGACAAGAGAAGCTTTTTGATAATGAAGATAAGCACAAAAAACTTGGTATTCCAAAGGTGTGAGTAAGGTCGGTAATTTTTGCAAAAGTAATTCAAGTTCGATCCTTAATTCAAGATCACTAAGAGTCATCGGCAAAATATCACCTTTTTCATAGAGTAGCTCTTCAAGTGAAATGACTTGCTTTTCAAGTAGACGTTTCTGGGCATTTTCACGGCGTAAGAGCGAACGAAAATGGTTGCAGAGACTGAGCTTGAAGTAAGCACCAAAAGTAATGTTGGCTTTAGTTGGATCAAAGGAACACGCTGTTTGATAACAAATGATCCGAGCCTCTTGTAATAGGTCATCGGTATCTAAAAGTTGTAAGTGAAAATGGCCGATCAAGCTTAAGATCATGGGTTGGTATTTTTTGACCAATAGTTGCAGGGCTAAGCTGTCGGCAAAAGTTTTTAGTTGAAATAATAAGTTGGTCAATTCTAAATCATTTTCCATCGTGATCACTCCTATATGTTTGATAACTTGAATATAACAGATGCTAGCAACAAGTAAGCACCAATCGTGGAGTTAAAAAAGGAAAATTATTAAAAAAAGACGAAGCTGCGACATAAGTCTCAATAAATACAGCCTCATCAATGAGCCCATTTTTTCGCAAATATTTTCTAAATTCAGAAAATGAACTTTTTAGCATCATCTCAATAGTATCAGAGACAACAAAGCGAGCAATAGTACGATAAGTAGGTTGGACTTCCTGAGTCAACTACATGGCAACAACGTTTTCCCGAGC
>NZ_BCVJ01000084.1 GCF_001591685.1 Ligilactobacillus murinus DSM 20452 = NBRC 14221
AAAAAAAACAAGATGCTTTTCTTGTGATAGATTGCAGGTAATTTATCACAAGAAAGGTGGAAAAATATGTCCAATAACAATTTTGTAGTGGCAACCATGAGAAAGTTTAAGCAAGAAAATTTAGGGGGGATCGAGATTCATAATGAGCGAAAAACTAAAAATCACTCGAATAAGGATATCGATGTCAGCAAAAAGAACCTGAACTTAGATTTAGTTACTGAGACTGGGTCTTACCAAAAGCGTGTTTCTGATCGGATCATGCGCAATCGGAAGTCGGATCGTAAAGTCCGTAAAGACGCTGTTGTGTTAGCAGAATGGATCGTTTCGGCTTCTCCTGAAATTTTTGAAAAAATGAATGAGAATGATGTCAAAAAATATTTCACTTGGTCATTAAAGTATTTTGGAGAAAAATTTGGTAGTGAAAATGTCGTTTATGCCAAAGTGCATTTTGATGAGACTACACCGCATATGCATTTGGGTATTGTCCCACTAACTAGTGATGGTCGCTTGAGCGCAAAAAATGTGTTTAATCGATCTGCGTTAAGAAGCGTGCAAAGCGAATTACCTGTATTTCTGAAAGACAAGGGTTTTGATGTTAAACGGGGACGAAAGGACGAAACCAGAAAAAAACTGACTGTACCTGAATATAAAAAAGCGCAGGCAGATTTAGCAGCAATGAGAAAGGAGAATGAATATTTAGAGAGACGAAATAAAGCGTTGGAAGTAGAGTTTGAACGAGAAATTTCGCATGTTACTAATACGATAAATTCTGTTTTAGTAACGAATGCCGTTATCCCGTCAGAAGACGAGCCGTTATATTTTTACGACGGAATTCAGAAACCGATTTTCTTGGGATCGATTAGGAATTTTCTTAATACTAGAACTGAATTGATAGCGCAGGCTTTGAGACCGCCTAGAAGGATTTTAAACGATGTGACTATTATTTCGAGCGAAGATAAAACGCCTGTAAATAATGTCAAGGCGTTCAAATTATCCGCTAGCGATATGCTTAAGGACGTGCGTGAGCAGTTAATTAAGCATCTAGATCGCTGGAAAAAAACTTTGAGACGCTATTTGAATACTAGCGTTGATAAAACGACCATAGGAAGAGCAAAAATAACAGCTGAAGTTAAAGAGTGGGTCGATCCAGAACGGAGCGATTATGCTAAGGGAACTTTTGCTGAAGGAAATATTTTAGGGGAGAGCAATAGATTTTTGTTTGTAAATCCTAAAATCAGCGAACTAAAGAGCAGGCTATCGCCGGATGGTGATCGTGATTACACACTCACTAGTTCGCGCAAAATCAGCAGACCAAGAGCTACTTTTTTGAAAAATGGTAGTGTAGCCAATCCAAACGATCTGCTGAAGAACTTTGATGATACTCCTGAAAGAGCAAGGGAGATCGCAAAGTTTTATAAGCCAAAGGTAAAGAAAACGTCTCAAAGAGGTATTGTACGTAGGTAACTTTAAGTGCTGTGTTCGTCAATATTCCAAAAATAACATTGGCTTCAAAAAATCTGATATACTAAAAAAGTTGCTACAACCCTTTGTTTTTTGGGAAGGGGGTGTTAGTGTGTCGCAATTCGATATAGCTGTCACAGCTCCGCTTTTTGTTGGCGTGTTTTTGTTGTTACTAAAGCACTGGTTAGACGATAACAATAAGCGTAAGTAGCAAAATATCTAACCGTAAAGGGTCTTGTTTTTACAGGAAGCAAGGCTCTTTTTTGCATAAAAAAATCGCACAGTTACAGGCTGTGCGATCCGACATCAGTGTGTCACAATTCGATTCAATACTAGTATAACATATTTTTCTTTTTATTTCTAAGTAACTTGTGTTGATTGAAATTGGATTTAATGTATATCGATAACTCACACTTTATTAATTGAAAATTAATATTTACATGAGAAAAACTTTTATGTTAGAATTTGTTTTGTAAGGGTTTTAATCAGTTTTTGCCTTAGTTATTATTAAAAAGGAGTGACAGTTATGAAGAAAGTATTTCTTGTTTTATCTATCGCGTTATCCCTTGTTTTTGTAACTAATTTGAATAGTACAGCTTCAGCTAGTGTTTCTGCAAATGTTCCTGTAGGAGCTGGAACTACTGGAAAATTACCTGAAAAATATTATGCAAATGGTCTTTATTGTAACCAGTTTACTTGTCGTGTTGACTGGAATCAAGCGCGACAATCTATTGGTGAGATTTCGTATCGGGGTTGGATGAATGGTTTGCCTAAATTAGGGACTGGTGGTTTTTAATAATGAACTCGAAAAAGGCAATGCAAAACATTCAAAAAGTTAATAATTTATTAACTGACTTGTATAACAGCTTAAATAATCAGGAGGCTAGAAATGCAGTACAAGTCGCTTATAATAAAATAAATAAACCTGACAAAATTTCTGCGAAGTGTAAAGAAGTCCCTGAGGCTGTAGAAAAAATGAAAAGAGTTTTTTCAAGATTGTCTTTGAGTAAGGAATGTCATTTTACGAGATCTCAGGAAGAACTTGTATCGAAATTAACTGTGTTTACTAGAAAATCATTCCAAAAAGGGTTTGATGGTTTGGTCTATGCGGATACCTGGTTTATATAGTATATATAAAAGCCCTAGAGAACCACGAATTCTCTAGGGCTTTGGTGTGCAAGTGCACTATATCTTCGTAACTTAAGTATAACATGAATAGTGGTTGGTGGCGAGAGCCCGCAGGAAGTAGATGTTAGTCAAGGGGCAAGCGAAAGCGAGACGCCGTAGGGCAACCCTTGACTAACGAGACCATAAAAACACGATAAGGAATAAGAACAGTCCATTTTTGGGCTGTTCTGCGCGATATACGGCACGTATGACTGTGATCAAGCTGACATCAGCTTGACGGGGGTGTGGGGTGGTAAGCCCCGCGTAAATAAAATACTAGTCAATGAAGTGTCGCAAAATTGATCATTCAGGTGTCGTTTTTGTAAATTTCAATTTTTTGTTTGACGAATCTGAAATGGGTCGTTCCTTTTTCAGGGGGTGGTCAAAAAGATGTCACAAAAGGGTCAAAAGTATGTCATTTTTACAAATTTTAAGTTTGTTATTGACAATTTGAAAAAAGTAATTCACGTTGCTGAGAAAAATATTTTTGCGGGTAAAGTATAATTATACTTTTGTCATTTTTCGTTATATGGGCTTGTTTAGCGTTCTTGAACGTTTTAGAGTGTTTGTAGTACAATTACCCTTGTAATAAATAAAAAGAGCTTAGAAGCTAAAAAAATAGCCTTGCAGTCAAAACTTTGGCGGGTTTTCTGCAAGGGCTAAACGATAAAAAGCTTTGTATTTTGCTCAGAACGGGCGAAGTGTATATATTCGCTGTTCTCGTAGTATATTTTACGCAAAAAGTGGGTAAAATGCAATCCTTCTAATCGATTTTAGCTTTCTGAGGTCGACTAGGAGGTTTTTTAGTATGACAAAGAAAGATGATCGAGCAAGAACTTGGACATTTATTGTTTACCCTGAAAGTGCGCCAGAGAATTGGAGAGACCTTTTGGATGAGTATCATGTTCCGTGGGTGGAAAGTCCATTGCACGATAAGGATATTAACCCTGATGGAACGGTCAAAAAAGCTCACTGGCACGTTATTTTGT
>NZ_BCVJ01000085.1 GCF_001591685.1 Ligilactobacillus murinus DSM 20452 = NBRC 14221
ACGATTTGAGGTGCTTTTTTTTGTGTGCTAGCTTAAATTTCTATAATCATGGAGTTATAGTATAATTAATACTATGGATGTTTGAATATGCATTGATCAGGTGCCTTGATTTTTAGCATTGCAATTTGAAATATTTTTTTAATTGTAATGCTGTTTTAGTGTGATTTAAAAAACTAACTAAGATATTCCCTGATAAAGCACTAATTTACATTGAAACATTAGCTTTTATCCTGTAAAATTCAATATGGCGCATTGTTTACTATTTAATGATCTGCGCAGACTATTTGATGATGATTCGAAAAGATATATATATATTTATTTAATTGATTTAGTGAGGAATTTAACAAAATGAAAAAAATGATTGTCAAGGGTTCGCAAAAATTGTCAGGGGAAGTGACGATCGGCGGAGCCAAAAATAGTACTGTAGCTCTTATTCCAGCTTCCATTTTAGCTGATACACCTGTTGAATTTGATTCGGTTCCTGATATTTTAGATGTGCATAACTTAATGTTGATTTTAAAATCAATGAATGTAAAATCATTTTATAACCGAGGAAAACTTACCGTTGATCCAACAATGATCGAATCCACTCCACTACCCGGTGGAGCTATTCGTAGTTTGCGAGCTTCTTATTATTTTATGGGCGCTTTGCTTGGAAAATTCGGTAAGGCTGTAGTAGGATTTCCCGGGGGCGATAATATCGGGCCACGTCCGATCGACCAACACATCAAGGGCTTTAAAGCTTTAGGAGCAAAAGTTGTTGAAAAAGATGATACGGTTTACATTACTACTGGTCCAGAAGGTTTACAAGGTGCACGGATCTTCTTTGATCTAGTTTCTGTTGGTGCAACGATCAATGTTTTATTAGCTGCAGTCAAAGCTAAAGGGACAACGATCATGGAAAATGTTGCTCGTGAACCAGAGATCGTTGATCTAGCAACCTTTTTAAATAACATGGGGGCTAAGATCCGTGGAGCTGGCACGGATGTGATCCGCGTACAAGGTGTTGATAGCTTAAAAGCGCAAAATATTCATACGATCATTCCCGATCGGATCGAAGCGGGAACATATTTGTCATTTGCAGCGGCCAACGGTAAAGGGGTCTTAGTGAAAAATGTGATCACTGAGCATTTGGATCCATTTATTGCTAAGATGCAAGAAATGGGCGTGACCCTTGAGATCGATGAGGATAAGATCTATGTTCCCGGGGGCGACCTTTTAGCGCCAGTTAGTGTCAAAACAGCACCTTTCCCAGGTTTAGCCACCGATTTACAGCAACCTTTAACGCCACTTTTGATGAAAGCTAAGGGCAAGTCAACTATTATTGATACGCTTTATCCGCAAAGAACTAAGCATATTCCTGAAATGCAAAAAATGGGAGCTAAGATCTCCAGTCAAAATGGTGTGATCACGATCGGTCATGCTAAGAATTTGAGCGGTACAACGGTAGAAGCAGGCGAGATCAGAGCCGGTGTATCATTGTTAGGTTTGGCTTTAATGGCAGAGGGTACGACAACGATCACCAAGGCAGATAACATTTTACGTGGGTATGATCGGATCGTTGAAAAATTCCGCGGGTTAAATGTGGATCTGAAAGTTATCACTGAGAGTGAAACACTAGATTTTTAAAATAATTACGATAGAGGCGAGCGCATGTCAGAAATGCAAACTTTAGAAGACTTACAAAAAAAGACTTTAAAAGAAATATATGAATACGCACGGAAATATAAGATAAAATATTATAGCCAAATGAACAAAAAAGAGTTGTCGTTGGCCGTCATTCGTGCCCAAGCAGAAGAGTCCAGTTTTGTGATGAAAGGTGTTTTGGAGATCTTTTATGATGAAGGTGGATATGGCTTTTTGCGACCGTTAAATTACAGTCAGTCAAAAGAAGATATTTATGTTTCAGCTTCGCAGATCAAACGTTTTGGGCTTCGGAACGGCGATGAAGTCGTGGGCAAAGTTCGCCCTCCACGGCAAAATGTGGCCAATGATCGCTATGGGATGCTTTATATTGATTCTGTCAACGGTAAAAGTCCAGAAGAAGCAAAGGGCAGGCCGCATTTCCCAGCATTAACGGCTAAATATCCTGATCGACGTTTGCTTTTGGAATATGAGCAAAAGAAGTTGTCGACGCGAGTGATCGATCTTTTTTCGCCGATCGGTTTTGGCCAACGTGGTTTGATCGTAGCCCCACCTAAAGCAGGGAAAACGACATTTTTAAAAGATATCGCTGCTGGGATCTCAAAAAATCACCCGCAAGCTAAACTTTTAGTTGTATTGATCGATGAACGTCCAGAAGAAGTTACTGACTTAGAAGAATATTTGGCCAAGATCAATCCAACTAGTGAGGTCGTTTATTCAACTTTTGATCAGCGTCCAGAAAATCATGTGCATATCTCGGAACTAGTCTTAGAAAGAGCGATGCGTTTGGTCGAAGATAAACAAGATGTGATCATTTTGTTAGACTCGTTGACGCGTTTAGCACGGGCTTATAACTTAGTGGAGCCTGCTAGTGGAAAAACGCTATCTGGTGGGTTAGATCCAACAGCCTTATATCGTCCCAAAAAATTCTTTGGAGCAGCCCGAAATGTCAAAGAAGGTGGAAGTTTGACGATCTTAGCGACAGCCTTAGTTGATACAGGTAGTCGGATGGACGATATTATTTTTGAAGAGTTTAAGGGGACTGGTAATCAAGAATTGCAATTGAGTCGCTTATTATCTGAAAGACGGATCTTTCCTGCCGTTGATCTCAAAAAATCCGGAACACGTAAAGAAGAGCTGTTGCTTTCTGACGATGAACTTGAAGCGATCTGGAAGTTGCGGCGAGCGATGAGCGATGATATTTTGAAAGATACTGAACAGATCTTGAAGATCCTACGTCAAACTAAGAGTAATGCAGATTTTTGTGCCCAGATCGATCAACTCGAATTATCAAATCGGCGATAAATAACGAATTTAGTATAGATTTATAGACCTATATTTAGAGCCAATGTTTACAGGTCCTCTTTTGTTTAGATGATAAAAATCGTAAAAGCTAATTGCAACAAATTTAGATTCATGTTATTATGTTATTTGTTGTATAACACGAAAATAACTCTGACCCAGCAAATGGATCAGGGCAAAGGAGCGAAATTAGAATGAAACAAGGAATCCATCCAGATTATCACAAAGTTGTTTTTATGGACTCAGCTACAGGTTACAAGTTCTTGTCTGGTTCAACAAAGACAACTGAAGAAACAATTGAATGGGAAGACGGCAACACATACCCATTGATTCGTGTGGAAATCTCCAGCGACTCACACCCATTCTACACAGGTAAGCAAAAATTCACACAAGCCGATGGTCGTGTGGATCGCTTCAACAAGAAATACGGTTTTACAAACTAAGATATTTCATGAAAGCTACGGTTTTGACCGTGGCTTTTTTATTTTAATGACGCCTAGCCGGAA
>NZ_BCVJ01000086.1 GCF_001591685.1 Ligilactobacillus murinus DSM 20452 = NBRC 14221
CGGTCGTAAATGGACTTTAAAATTGTTCATTTACGACCGTTTTGTATATTATAGATAAAAAAGCCCCTGTTTTTTGCATAAGCTATGTTATACTAGCGATGAAATACGCAACCGTAGATAATGTCATCAACACAAGGCAACTGAAGAAAAAAAGTGATGAGCGATCATTTTCCAAAAATGTCATACCAAATGTGATGGTAAGCAAAAGTTCTGGATGAAAGTTGAAAGTATGCAATAAAAAATGTAAGATGAGAAAAACGAAAAGCAACACTATTTGAATTTTTTGTAAGACTTTAAATCTCATACACAATTATCCTTTATATCTTTAATTCCTAATACTTCCGAACTTAAATCCATAACGATTTTACCAAATTGTTGGAAATTTTCTTGTGAGCGTCCCCCCTTGATGATTTTCATCAAAACGTTAGCTGCCTTACGAGCACCACCAGTGGCTCTTACAAACTGTT
Source organism: Ligilactobacillus murinus DSM 20452 = NBRC 14221 (assembly GCF_001591685.1). GTDB lineage: Bacteria > Bacillota > Bacilli > Lactobacillales > Lactobacillaceae > Ligilactobacillus > Ligilactobacillus murinus. The sequence goes on from NZ_BCVJ01000086.1 coordinate 468, forward strand.
TTACTTTTGCAAGTTTAGCTACACCAAATGCCGTAGAGACTACTACCCAACTAATAGAAGCTATGCATCCAGGAAGATCACGCTTTGTTTTCTCGCCAGAAAATTTTAGATTAACATCATTTTCAAGCATAAACTGTTTAATATCACGTTTATTTCTGCTTTAAAGTAATTCATCTGGAAGTTTCTCGACTGCTGTAAATAATTGAACCATAGAGTCTTCTGATAATTCAGAAAAAGAATTATTTTGAGATGCTTGATCTGCTTCTAATTCACTAGCTTTTACAGTTAGTGCAGGTGTAATTGAAAGTATGGTAAAATATACGATCACAAATTTAAAAAGTTTTTTATACATATATTATTTTCCCCCTCCTATGGTGTCTGCAGATATTTTTCCCCTATGCATAGTATTGTAAATTAATTGCGCTAAGTTTTATATTATGTTTGCATAATTTTTTATTATCAAAACATAATATAATATTTTAGCATCATTATTGCTATTACTCATGTGACGTATGTAGCGATTTAAAAGGAGCGTGATCTGTGATGAAGAAAGATTTTAGACTCTTTATTACCAGTAATATTATTTCACAATTTGGTGCAGGGCTGATTTTAGTGGCGCTAAATTGGTATATCATTGATATTTATCATTTAAATAGTTTGATAGCGATCGTTGCTAATATAAATGTTATTGCGGGGATACTTATTTCTATAGTTGCTGTGGGAATGCTTAAGTGTATAAACGCTAGATGGTTAGTGATAAGTTCGAATTGTTTTAGAATATTTTTTATTGTACTGGCTTTAGTGCTTTTTAAAATGAATTTAGATAAGAAATCAGCGATTTATTTATTGGCACTAAGTGGGGGAATCGGTTGGAAGCTGTATTTTCCAGCATCAAAAGATATTTTAAATAGTTTTACGACAGAAGATAATGCCTTACAGATCAATTCATTTGCTGAAATTTCAATGCAAGTTGGCTTATTAACTGCTACCTTATTTTCGGGAATATTGTATCGCTATGTGTATTTTTTACTTTGATCATAACCGAGGAAATACTTAAAATAAAAAATCGTGACCTAACTAGATCACGATCAAAATTACAATAACAGCACAAATAAAAAGCAGAGCACCCAAGCAGTACCATATAAAGCATAGTCGAGGCGCATTCTTTCCTGATTTAACCTGCGCCAAGAAAGAGCCTGGAAGACCAAGCCGACTAATGCTAAAACAGAAAGTAATAAAAATAATATATTACTGTTGGACGCATTTTTGAGTAGTTGTTCAAATAGTAGTAATACTAGCCAAAAAAGATTGAAGATCAAGAGATAAGTCCGTGTTTTACTGAGCAAAAAAGCCACTTCTTTTCTAAAATTATTCTTGATTTCATTATACAGCAAGCAAGAATATTCGTAGTAAAAAACGCCTTTCAATGAGCTGAAAGGCGTTTGGTCGATCATTCAGAAATAACGAGCATTGATTTTATCGTTTTGCGATTTTGCATATCTTTGTAGGCCTGATCGATATCATTCAAGCTATAAGTTTGGGTAAAGGCTCGGCCTGGATCGATATCACCATCGAGAACGGCCTTTAATAAGATCTGCTTATCATATGTCGTTACGGAAGCAGAACCCCCGCCGATCGTAATATTTTGGGCAAAAGTTGAGCCTAAAGGTCGGTTGTTATAGTGAGGTACACCGACATAACCGATACGCCCACCGTTGTGTAAAACTCCAAGTGCTTGTTCGATTGAAGCTTCAGTCCCGACACATTCAAGGGCAGCATCTGCTCCGCCACCTAAGATCTCACGGACTTTGGCGATCCCTTCTGGCCCACGTTCAGCCACCACAGCAGTCGCACCAGATGCTAAAGCCATTTCTTGGCGGTCTTTGTGGCGACTCATGAGAACGATCTGGGAAGCCCCCCGCATTTTAGCTGCGATCACAGCACATTGTCCGACCGCACCATCACCAATGACAACGACTTTATCGCCAGGCTTGACATCAGCAACGCGTGCAGCATGGTAACCTGTTGGCATCACATCAGCTAGAGTTAAAAGTGATTTGAGCATGCCTTCTGTATAATCTGCTGGTTTGCCAGGGATCTTGACTAAAGCCCAGTTACCATAGTGGAAACGAACATATTCAGCTTGAAAACCACTTGACCAGTTGCTATAGCCAGGATGGTTATCACAAGTACCATCAAAACCAGCTAGACAAGCGTCACAGTGACCACAACCATGGGTAAATGGTACGATCACAAAATCACCAGGTTTGACCGTGGTGATCGCAGAACCGATCTCTTCAACGATTCCTAAAGCTTCGTGGCCACTATTTTCTGAGTGGGCTGCTTTATCGTCGCCGTGAGCATATGACCAAAGATCTGAGCCACAGACACAAGCACGTACGACTTTGATGATCACATCATCATCCCGTTCAAGTGTTGGTTTTTCTACCTCTTCGATGATTATTTGACCTGCTTTTTCAAAAATTGCGCTTTTCATGAAATTTGCCCCTTTCATCTTAACTATCACTAACATTATAAAAGGTTGCTTGCAAGATATCCAATACTTAGTTTCGATAATTAGTTATGCAAAGAGCGAATAATTCGTTGTTGTCTCCATTTGAAAAATTTTGTCCAGAAAAATAAGAAAAGTAGATAGGGGATAAGAGAATACTCGGAGAGATAGAGGGTCAATTCTTGTTCATCAAGTGTGATAAAACTTTCAACATGTAAGCCTAATACCGTTATGATCTTACCATTTCCCTTGATCAAGATCATTTCGATGATAAAATCTAAGATAAAAAGATAGCTAAACATTTCTGTTCCACGGATGATATAATTT
>NZ_BCVJ01000087.1 GCF_001591685.1 Ligilactobacillus murinus DSM 20452 = NBRC 14221
GCGTGGCAACTTCCTACCCTCGCAAGGGGCGATCCCCTAACTACTATCGGCGTTACAAAGCTTAACTTCTGTGTTCGGAATGGGAACAGGTGTAGCCTTTGTGCTATCGCCACCACACTTTTTTGTGAGAACCTTGTTCTCTCAAAACTAGACAATATCTTTATTTCCGAAAACGCTACGTTTTTGACTTGGTTAAGTCCTCGACCGATTAGTAATGGTCCGCTCCATACGTCACCGTACTTCCACTTCCATCCTATCTACCTGATCATCTCTCAGGGGTCTTACTTCCATAAAGGAATGGGAAATCTTATCTCGAGGTGAGTTTCGCACTTAGATGCTTTCAGCGTTTATCTCATCCATACATAGCTACCCAGCGATGCCCTTGGCAGAACAACTGGTACACCAGCGGTATGTCCATCCCGGTCCTCTCGTACTAAGGACAGATCCTCTCAAATTTCCTACGCCCGCGACGGATAGGGACCGAACTGTCTCACGACGTTCTGAACCCAGCTCGCGTACCGCTTTAATGGGCGAACAGCCCAACCCTTGGGACCGACTACAGCCCCAGGATGCGATGAGCCGACATCGAGGTGCCAAACCTCCCCGTCGATGTGGACTCTTGGGGGAGATAAGCCTGTTATCCCCAGGGTAGCTTTTATCCGTTGAGCGATGGCCCTTCCATGCGGAACCACCGGATCACTAAGCCCGACTTTCGTCCCTGCTCGACTTGTAGGTCTCGCAGTCAAGCTCCCTTATGCCTTTACACTCTGCGAATGATTTCCAACCATTCTGAGGGAACCTTTGGGCGCCTCCGTTACCTTTTAGGAGGCGACCGCCCCAGTCAAACTGCCCACCTGACACTGTCTCCCGCCGCGATAAGCGGCGAGGGTTAGAGTGTTCATACAACGAGGGTAGTATCCCACCAGCGCCTCGATCGAAACTAGCGTTCCGACTTCTACGGCTCCTACCTATCCTGTACAAGTTGTACAAACACCCAATATCAAGCTACAGTAAAGCTCCATGGGGTCTTTCCGTCCTGTCGCGGGTAACCCGCATCTTCACGGGTATTATAATTTCACCGAGTCTCTCGTTGAGACAGTGCCCAGATCGTTACGCCTTTCGTGCGGGTCGGAACTTACCCGACAAGGAATTTCGCTACCTTAGGACCGTTATAGTTACGGCCGCCGTTTACTGGGGCTTCAATTCTGAGCTTCGCTTACGCTAACCCATCCTCTTAACCTTCCAGCACCGGGCAGGCGTCAGCCCCTATACTTCATCTTACGATTTTGCAGAAACCTGTGTTTTTGATAAACAGTCGCCTGGGCCTATTCACTGCGGCTGCACATTGTGCAGCACCCCTTCTCCCGAAGTTACGGGGTCATTTTGCCGAGTTCCTTAACGAGAGTTCTCTCGCTCACCTTAGGCTACTCGCCTCGACTACCTGTGTCGGTTTGCGGTACGGGTGGTCTGATTCTAACTAGAAGCTTTTCTCGGCAGTGTGACATCGATCACTTCGCTACTTTAATTTCGCTCCCCGTCACAACTTGTCCTTAAGACGATAAGCATTTGACTCATCATCAGACTTGTTGCTTGGACGTGCATATCCAACAGCACGCATCTCTAGCCTCCTGCGTCCCTCCATCGTTCAAACAAATCAAACCAGTACAGGAATCTCAACCTGTTATCCATCGCCTACGCCTCTCGGCCTCGGCTTAGGTCCCGACTAACCCTGGGAGGACGAGCCTTCCCCAGGAAACCTTAGTCATACGGTGGACCAGATTCTCACTGATCTTTCGCTACTCATACCGGCATTCTCACTTCTAAGCGCTCCACCAGTCCTTACGGTCTAGCTTCATCGCCCTTAGAACGCTCTCCTACCATGCAACATAGTTGCATCCACGATTTCGGTAATGTGTTTAGCCCCGTTACATTTTCGGCGCAGGATCACTCGACTAGTGAGCTATTACGCACTCTTTAAATGGTGGCTGCTTCTAAGCCAACATCCTAGTTGTCTGTGCAATTCCACATCCTTTTCCACTTAACACATATTTAGGGACCTTAATCGGTGGTCTGGGCTGTTTCCCTTTCGACTACGGATCTTATCACTCGCAGTCTGACTCCCGGATATAGATCTGTGGCATTCGGAGTTTATCTGAATTCAGTAACCCAAGACGGGCCCCTAGTCCAAACAGTGCTCTACCTCCACGATCCTTAACTCCGAGGCTAGCCCTAAAGCTATTTCGGAGAGAACCAGCTATCTCCAAGTTCGTTTGGAATTTCACCTCTACCCACACCTCATCCCAGCATTTTTCAACATACACGGGTTCGGTCCTCCAGTGCGTCTTACCGCACCTTCAACCTGGACATGGGTAGGTCACCTGGTTTCGGGTCTACGTCAACGTACTCATTCGCCCTATTCAGACTCGCTTTCGCTACGGCTCCGGCCTTTGCGCCTTAACCTCGCACGCTAACGTAACTCGCCGGTTCATTCTACAAAAGGCACGCCATCACCCATTAACGGGCTCTGACTACTTGTAGGCACATGGTTTCAGGAACTATTTCACTCCCCTCCCGGGGTGCTTTTCACCTTTCCCTCACGGTACTGGTTCACTATCGGTCACTAGGGAGTATTTAGCCTTGGGAGATGGTCCTCCCGGATTCCGACGGAGTTTCACGTGTTCCGCCGTACTCAGGATACTGGGCTGAGGAAACGAAGTTTCGCTTACAGGGCTATCACCTTCTCTGGCTGATCTTCCCAAATCATTCAACTACTTCGTTTCTTGGTAACTCAAATGTCCAGTCCTACAACCCCAGAGAGCAAGCTCTCTGGTTTGGGCTGTTCCCTTTTCGCTCGCCGCTACTCAGGGAATCGAATTTTCTTTCTCTTCCTATGGGTACTTAGATGTTTCAGTTCCCCACGTCTACCTTCAACTGAGCTATGTATTCACTCAGTGATAACAGGTCTTTACTCCTGCTGGGTTTCCCCATTCGGAAATCTCCGGATCACAGTTTACTTACAACTCCCCGAAGCTTATCGCAGTTAGTCACGTCCTTCATCGGCTCCTAGTGCCAAGGCATCCACCATGCGCCCTTAATAACTTAACCTATATTATCTTACGATAATGGTTATGAGTTTAGCGATTAAACATTAAATGTTTTAAACTCTTTAAAACGCGGTGTTCTCGGTTATTTTAATTAACAAAGAAATAAAAGATATTATCTAGTTTTCAAAGAACAAGTTTGA
>NZ_BCVJ01000088.1 GCF_001591685.1 Ligilactobacillus murinus DSM 20452 = NBRC 14221
GTGCCAGTTAAAGTGGTAGTAAAAGCACCTGAAAAAACCGTAACGGATGCCGATAAGTATACTCCACAAAGTCAGAAAGTGACGACAGCCCAAGGGAAAACTCCAGAAGCTCAAACAGGAGTGTCTAATAAAGGCGACTTACCGACAGCCACAAAGTACAGTTGGAAGGCTCCGTTAGACGTGACAACTCCAGGAGTGCATGAAGCTACAGTAGCGGTAACATACCCAGATGGCAGCCAAGACGAAGTACCAGTTAAAGTGGTAGTAAAAGTACCTGAAAAAACCGTAACAGATGCTGAAAAATACAAACCACAAGGTCAGAAAGTAACGACAGCCCAAGGTAAGCAACCAGAAGCTCAAACAGGAGTGTCCAATAAAGCAGATTTACCAACAGATACAAAGTACAGTTGGAAAACACCATTAGATGTGACAACTCCAGGAGAACATGGCGGTACAGTAGTGGTGACATATCCAGATAAAAGCCAAGACGAAGTACCAGTCAAGGTAGTCGTGGATGGTGCAAGCACAACAGCTGATAAACGCAAAGAACAAACGCAAACTAAAGGTACCAACAAAAATGCCTTGCCACAAACTGGCGAAAAGAACACGGTCGGTCAAGTTTGGCTCGGAGTGCTTATCTCTTTACTAGCAGGTATGCTGGGAGCTAAACCTTTAAACAAGAAACATTTCCAAGATAAATAAAGCAATGATCGACAAAAAGCCGAGACTAGATATAGCTTATATGCTACTAGTCTCGGCTTTTTTGTTTAACCAGTGATGCCCTTGTGTAAAGTTACAGGCAAGATATATTCAGTGTCAGTTGGCTCATTATTTAAGCGTTGCTTGAGCACGGTGATCGCTGTTTGAGCGATCTGTTCGAGCGGTTGGACGACTGTAGTAAGCCCAGGTAAGATGTTTTGAATTATCTGAGTTCCATCATAGCCGACGAGCAATAGGTCTTTAGGGACATGCAGGCCTTGCTCTAGTGCAACTTGCATGATCAGGGCAGCATCAACATCATTTGAAGCAAAAATAGCATCAAGATCGGGGTGATCTTTAAAGATCTGAGTAAAGATCTTTTTTTTCTCGATATAGGGGATATTAAAATCAACGGTTACTGTGATCGGCGTTAAACCGTAAGCCTTCATCGTATCTTCATAAGCTAAACGGCGCCGCTTGGTAGGTGACTCTAATTCGATCGGACCATTTGTATGGATGATCTTTTTAGCTCCTTGGTTGATCAGATGCGTCGTAGCTAAGACGCCCCCGTTATAGTTGTCTGATTCGATCACAGGAATATCTTGATTCATATTACGATCGATCGCAACAACAGGTAGGTGAGCATAATTATATTCTTTGATCCCGCGATTATGAGTCCCAACGATCAAACCATCGACTTGTTTAGTCAGTAATTGGTTTAAATAGTGTGCTTCTTTTTTAGGATCATTCATCGAATTACCGATCAAAACTTTAAAGCCTTCGTTATAAAGCCTTTTTTCGAGTTCGGCACTTAATTCACCAAAAAAAGGATTAGCGATCGTTGGGAAAAGAAGCCCAATGATGCGTGTTTGCTTTTTGTATAATTGACGTGCGACTACATTTGGTTGGTAGTTTAGCTCTTTTACGGCTTGATAAACGCGGTCGATCGTTTCTTGGCTCAGATAGCCACGGTTATTTAGGACCCGTGAGACTGTCGTTTTAGATACATTGGCCAATTTGGCGACATCTTCTAATTTTGGACGCATGACTTCTTCTCCTTTGCGATCTATTTTAACAGACTTTTAGGCTCAATGTTTATCAAAAGTGATCGCCTTACCTAAACGATAGAGCTGCATATCACATTTGGCTCTCGTATCTAGCCAGACTTCAGGAGCTTTCTCAAAATAAAAGCGTTCAGTAAAAACGGCTTCTCCATCATTGATAAAGATCTCAAGTGAGCTAGTATCGATAAAGAGTTGTAATTTGAGCTTACTTTTGGGAGCGATCGTAGCGTAACGTTCATCTCCATTTTCAAGGATAAAAGTTTGCGGCTTTTGGTCAAAAGAAAGCTTTATTTGAGCACTTGTCTTGGGATCATTCAAGGTGAGACTAAAATCAGCAGAGTCAAGTGTTAGCTCGAGCTCGGCTTGTTTTTCACCTTCACAGAGCAAAGTTTTTTGCGTCAAATTTTTATCCCAGGTGGCAAGTTTGGCAGTTCGCAATTGACTTAGTTCTTTGATCGGACGCATGTAAAGTTTGTCATCCTTTAAAATTAATTCACGTGGTAAAGTCAAAGCTCCGGCCCAACCGTCAGCCTTTTCAGGAAAGTCACTTTCCCACATATCCATCCAACCAAAGACTAAGCGCCGGCCATCTGGGGCAAGCATTGTTTGAGTCGCATAAAAATCATGTCCGTGATCAAGTTCGATGAATGATCCATGACTAAAGCTATTTTTTTGATAGTCATATTCTCCGACAAAATAACCTGTTTGGAATAAATTAAGGTATTTTTGCCCGTCAGCTTTGATCCCTTGCGGTGAAAGCAATAAAACATCTTTGCCTGCTAGTTCAAAAAAGTCGGGGCATTCCCACATATAGCCTTCAGTTGCTAGTGACTTCGCTTTAGTGATCGCACCCAGATATTGCCAGTCTTTTAGATCTTTGGAACGGTAAGTGATCACACGACCGTGCCCATCTTTACCTTGACTGCCTAGGATCATGTAGTAAAAGTCATCTTTTTGCCAAACTTTTGGATCGCGAAAATGGTGGGTGTTATCAGTTGGAGGCAAGGCAATGATCGGGTTATTTTCATATTTGGTAAAATTGATCCCATCAGTACTATAAGCAAGATCTTGTGTTTGCCAAAAGTGATCAGGATCACCGTCACCATAGTAATGATGCCCCGTGTAGATGAGATATAAGACATCATCTTTAACGATCGCACTGCCAGAAAAGCAGCCATCTTCATCGGCTTTTGTATCTGGAGCGATCGCGATCGGTAAGCTTTCCCAATGGATCAGATCTTTACTTCGGGCATGGCCCCAATGCATTGGACCCCAATCAGCTGAATAAGGGTGATATTGATAAAAGATGTGGTAGTATCCTTTGTAGTAACAAAAACCATTTGGGTCATTTATCCAACCAGCAGGGGCACTGACATGGTAGCCTAAACGGTAGCGGTCGTTAGTTAATTCGATCATTTTTTTCATAATATAAAATTC
>NZ_BCVJ01000089.1 GCF_001591685.1 Ligilactobacillus murinus DSM 20452 = NBRC 14221
CCGGCTAGGCGTCATTAAATGAATTAAAAAACAAGCTTTCCTGGGAAATTATTTCCCGGGAAAGCTTGTTTTTCATTTAGGCTTGTAAAACTTCAAAAACTGCTTGAACTAAGGCTTGCTTAGTAAAGTAACCTTGTTGGAGCAGTGGAGCAAATTCTTTGACGGCATTTTTGTATTGCAGATATTCTTCTTGGGTGAGACGCTCTAATTTTTCTAAAGCTTCGGTGATCGAATCAACTGCAAAACCAAGCTTATTTTTGCTGATCAGTTCTTCATTTGAGATGCCACGCGGAATGATGACGGGTAGACCTGCAGCCAGATAAGTTCCTAATTTATAGGAAATATATTTGGAAGTGTATTCTTGTGTACAGCCACCGTCATTCCAAACTAGACCAAAACCACCATTTTTAGAAAGCTTGATGCAAAGCTCAGCATCATTGAGCCAGCCTTCATAGATAATGTTCAAGTCAGTTGCTGTAGGTTTTTTGGAAGCAAATAAATGCAAGGGAGTATCATGCTGCCAGCCTTGAACAAATGTAAATTTTGTGGGGTCGCCCGCAAAATTTAAGCGTTTGATCTCAGTGGTGTCATAAAGCATATTAGCATCTAAGGGATGATCCCACATGTGCTGCACAACGTATTTTTTCTCTGCTAGCCCATTTTCTCGTAAAAAAAGATACATCTGTTCAGAAGGTACGATCAAAAGGTCGGCTTTTTGGTAAAAATCGATAAATGTTGGTAGCAAGTAGCGATTTCCAGCAAACATCAGTGGCGTAACATCATGGATAAAGATGATCAATTTCAACTTAGAATAGCGTTTGAGATGATCAACAAAGGCGTGATCAAACTCGATCGTATTCCAAGATGGCGCTTGATAGATGACGATATCATTATTGCTTACAGAAGCGACCATACCGTCAAATCGCTTACTAAGTTCAGTTGGGCTATCAACACTAATAGGATAGTTGTAAATGCCGATCTCATTAAACCCCAGTTGTTTTCCAAACTGAGATGTCATATTTTGGGCTATTTGAGCGACACTGCTTTTAGTCATCCCGTGAATGTTAGTCATGTGAACTTTCATTGTACACACCTCATATGTTTTTATGCCTATTATATGGTATGGCTCATACTTCTGTCGAATTATGTGGCTGATAGGCGATGGTCACTTTATCTAGTAAGTCACCAAATATTTTAGCTTCACTTGCAGTCAAACTAGCTAGCGAATTTTGATTGACCTGGCGATAGATATCTTTGATCTTAGGTAAGATAGCTTCACCTTTAGAAGTCAAAAATAATTCTGAGCGGCGATGGTCCTTATCGGAAAAACGTTTGCTGATCCAACCATCGGCCACTAATTTATTGATCTGGCGGGTAACAACGCTTTGATCACGGTGTAATATCTTGATGAATTGAGCTTGACTGATCCCAGGAGTCTCGGCGATCTTTTCGAGATAAAAATAATTTTTATCACTGAGACCGATCTTTTCATATTGAAAATTGAGTTCAGTGCGCAATTTGTGATTAAAAATTGAAACTAATTTATCGATTCGTGGTTCCATGATCAGGCATCCTTTCGCAAATAGAGCCCAAAGCAAGTCAACATCAATAAGACCAAGCCAACAGTTACCCACATGGAAAGCCGCATCCCGGCGGTAAATGTCGCTGGAATATTGGATAAAACGATCAAGATGGTGATCGATGAAGCACCAAATGCTTGGCGTAAACTATTGTTAAGTGCGGTAGCATGGCTGACTTCATCAGGTAAAACGTCAACAAAGGCTTCTGACATTGCTGGTGAAAATACGAGAGCATTTCCGATCATGCGAAGCATATAAGCAACTGTCAAGAGCCAAACAGGTGTAGTCTCAGAGATCATGACAAAGGGGATCGCAGCGATCAACATCAAGATCCCGCCTGAAATGATCAAATATTTAGGACCATGTTTGTCATAAAGCCGTCCGACTAAAGCTGCACTAAGCGCATTAGCGATCGCACCTGGCAACAAGATCATCCCAGAGACCATACTATTTAGATGTAAAACATTTTGTGTGAAGATCGGAAGCATTTGTTCGGTCCCAAGTAAGACCATGAAAGCACAGATCCCTACTAGAGTCATCAATCTAAATGAACGATTTTTGACGAGTTGAACTTTGAGCATCGGTTGCTTGAGACGAAGCTGGCGCTTAACAAAGATAAAGAGGATCGCTAGCCCCAAGACTAACATGATCCAAGCTTGTAAAGCCGAAGTTTGAAAGAAGGTCAAACTTGCTAAAGTCAAGCCCGAACCAAGCAAGGAAAGACCTACGGAAATAAAGTCGATCTTGATGTCTTTAGGTTCAGAGAAGTTAGGAAAGGCAAAAAAGCCAATCAACCAAACCAGTAACATCATTGGTAAAACTAAAATGAAAATATAGCGCCACCCCAAAGTGTTAACGATCAAACCGGAAAGTGTCGGTCCGATAGCTGGGCCAAAAGCGATAACTAGCCCAGACATCCCTAGGATCGTGCCCCGTTTTTTGATGGGGTAGATCGAGATCATCGTTGTCATTTGAAATGACATCAAGATCCCACTAGCACATGCTTGGACCAAGCGGGCGAGTAGCAAGAGCCAAAAATCAGTGGCAAAGCACCCGATTAAAGTCCCTAAGATAAAGATCGCGATCGTAGCCAAAAAGATACTGCGCTTTTTGAATTTTTCATACAAATTAGATGAAAGTGGCGTGATGACCCCGACCATCAAAGTGTACCCTGTTGTGAGCCATTGAACTAGAGTCAATGAGACATTCATCTCATGTTCGATGACGGGTAGTGCAGTGATCATCATCGTTTGACTAGCTAGACTGACAAAGCCAGAAAATAAAAGTAGTATAGTAACGATCAGGCGGATCTTAGGATCGATCGTTTTAGAAATGTTATCCATAAATAAAGTCCTTTCACTAATAAATTGCATGCAGATGCATATAAATGCTCAGTCTATATTACATGTAATTGCATGTAATATCAAGTGAAAGAAAATATTTTCCAGGTTAAGTAATTTCTTGCACTTAAGGTAAGTTAATTATATAGTTAAGGTGTCGTTTGGTAACTATTGGTTTGTAGTCGTGCTACAGAACACAACTCCTAGGAAATAACAATAACTCAGTCACGAGGCAAAAAGCGCCTCATGACTGAGCTACCGTTA
>NZ_BCVJ01000090.1 GCF_001591685.1 Ligilactobacillus murinus DSM 20452 = NBRC 14221
TTTCTTGGGACTAGGTAATTATACCTAGTCTTTTTTGGTATCTAAAAAAGCTTTTGCAAATATTTAAGCCTTTTACCTTGAATAAGTGAAATCTTGTGTTAGAATAAGAACGTTACAACTCACTCATTCCCGATAGGATTCACTATCTAGTGAAGATGCCTTGTAACCACAAAATTGAAATGGGGGAATTCAAAGTGTCAGAAAGACATTTATTTACATCAGAATCAGTCTCAGAAGGACATCCAGATAAAATTGCAGATCAAATCAGTGATGCGATCTTAGATGCGTTGCTGGAAAAAGATCCCAATGCACGTGTAGCAGCAGAAACAACTGTTACCACAGGTTTAGTAGTTGTTGTCGGTGAAATTTCGACTAATAAGTATGTCGATATTCAAAAAGTAGTACGCGATACGATCAAAGAGATCGGTTATACTAATGGCAAATACGGTTTTGACGGCGATAATTGTGCCGTTTTGACGGCAATCGATGAACAATCAGCTGATATCGCATTAGGTGTTGATAACTCATTGGAAACAAAAGAAGGTCAAGCAGATCCGCTCGATCAGATCGGTGCGGGAGATCAAGGTTTGATGTTTGGGTATGCGATCGATGAAACACCTGAATTGATGCCATTGCCGATCGCGTTGAGCCATCGCTTGATGCGTAGGATCGCCCAAGTGCGTAAGTCAGGTGACCTTGCCTATTTAGGACCTGATGCTAAGGCACAAGTTACCGTTGAATATGCTGATGATGGCAAACCGTTACGTGTTGATACAGTTGTTTTATCAACGCAACATGCGGCTGAAATCGGGTTGGAACAAATTAGACAAGATATTTTAGAAAAAGTTATCCAGACAGAGATTCCAGCTGAATTACTTGATGAGAAAACAAAATATTTCATCAATCCGACTGGACGCTTCGTTATCGGTGGTCCACAAGGTGATGCTGGTCTGACCGGACGAAAGATCATCGTTGATACTTATGGTGGTTTTGCTCATCATGGTGGTGGTGCTTTCTCTGGGAAAGATGCTACTAAAGTGGACCGTTCAGCTAGCTATGCTGCGCGTTACATTGCTAAAAATATCGTAGCTGCAGGGATCGCATCTCAAGTTGAGGTCCAGATCGCATATGCTATTGGAGTTGCGCAACCAGTATCGATCTCAGTCGATACATTTGGAAGTTCAAAAGTAAGCAATCAAGCATTAGTGGCAGCTATCCGCAAGATTTTTGATCTACGTCCAGCGGGGATCATTGAAATGCTCGATCTTCGTCGCCCTATCTATAAGCAAACAGCCGCTTATGGTCATTTTGGACGGACTGATGTTGAGTTGCCTTGGGAGAAAACAGATAAGGTTGCTGAATTGAAGGCGGAATTGAATTTAGATTAAAAGTTAGAACTATTTTGAGCGCTAGTTGATATGAACTAGTGCTCTTTTTTGAGAGAAGACTTTGGGGAATCTAAGAAATATTGTGCATCATTAAAATGTAAGTTATAATTTAAATGTAAAACTAGAACTGATGGATTGCCGTCTGAAGCAAAGAAAAATGAAGTTATCATATATAGGGTAGAATTACCTTTTAATAGTGCCAAGAAATAGTTTGCAAATAAATATGTTAGTGAAGTCCTTACTTTGATATACAATAAGATAGTAAAGAGGTCAAGATAGTCTTTGGAGAAAAGAGCGTGGATAGCATTAATGATTTTATTGCCGAAAGTAAACGAATATGGTGATTATTATGGATGACAAATTAAATATTATTTGTAATGTTATTGGGTATATCATATGTGATATTTTTTTATTTTGGTATTTACCAAATGATACTTGGTATGATATTATGATCAACATTGTAATTATGATACTGGTGATGTTTGGTGTATGGGGATTATTAACAATATTAGGAAATAAAACTTTCAGATCATAATTAGCACCGACTTTGACATCTTTATAAAATTCAACTTTTATAAGAGTAGACGTATTAGATATTATCAGAGATCTGTAGCTATATTAGCTATTTTATAACGATTCATAAATAAGGCCGCTCAATAACTGGGGGGCTTATTTTACATTGATTGAAGTGAAAAAGCTAGCATGAATCAGTGATAGAGGATATAATCAAGGTAAGGCTTTAAATTAAGCAATTATTATAATTTTTTAAATATTAGGAGGGTCGAATTTTGAAAAGTAGAAAAGAACGTCTTGAGAATAAAAAACAACAGCTGTTATCTGAAAATATAAAATCTGTCAAAAAAGCTACGACGTATATTGGAACGACTGTTTTAATGGGGACAGCTGGTTTAGTTTTAAGTAGAGCAAAGGCGCAAGCTGATACAGTTCAGATCGATCAAAATACATCATCTAATAACAATAATGAAAATACTAGTGCAAATTCCAACAATATAAATGACCAAAATCAAGTTTCGACGCAAACTGCGCAAACTCAGACACAAGCTCAAGCTGCATCTTCTACCCAAGAACAAAGTCAAGTTGCTTCAGCTAGTCAAGCGGTACCTAGTTCTGCCACTGCACCAACAGTCAATGTCTCACGCACTTATCCAGGGAATGTACAAACATTTTTGAATAATATCGCTGGCCCGGCACAACAAGTTGCACAGCAACGCGGACTATATGCATCTTTGATGATCGCACAAGCTGCTCTTGAAAGCGGATGGGGTGGTAGTTATTTATCGACTTCAGCTTATAATCTTTTCGGGGTCAAGTGGTCAGGCTCGGGAGCATATATTGAGTTACCAACACAGGAATTTTATAATGGCTCCTACCATACGATCTATGATAAATTTCAACGTTACTCAAGCTATGCTGAATCTTTGAATGGTTATGCAAATGTGATCACAACACGTTTTCCTAAATCAACGCGAGCTAATTCGGCTAATTATGCAATTGCAGCGCAAAATCTGCGTTATGGGGTATATGGAACATATGCGACAGCACCAGACTATGCGGATAAATTGATCCGGGTGATCCAAACTTATAATTTAACAGCTTATGATGTTGGGGGCGCGTCAATTGATACGAATCAAACGCCAACAAATAACAATAATAATGTAGGCCAAACCCAAACAAGTGGCAGCGGGACTTACACTGTTAAAGCCGGCGATTCACTATATCGGATCGCTAAAAATCAT
>NZ_BCVJ01000091.1 GCF_001591685.1 Ligilactobacillus murinus DSM 20452 = NBRC 14221
CAGGAATAATATAAATTTGATAATATTTTTTGTATTTTTTAGCCGAACGTATCTTAAACACAGCATCCCCAATCACCCTATACTATAAAAAGTCAGCCTACTAGCTTGCAGGCTGACTGAGATAGATTCAAATTTTCAAGTACACAAGTTTTAGCTCATTATTTAGTAGTTACAGTCGTTTGTTTTACCTTATTAGTTTTTGGATCGAAGTAAGTTAAATGTGATTTACGTAACTTGCTCTTCTTGGAATCACTTTGTTGGTAATTGTTGTTGTATAATGCCGCTTCCCAATTACCATACATTGGATTAGGTAAAATGATGTATTTATCCCCAAATTGTGTCGCATTTTGCATAACATCATTTGTGCGATCAACGACAGTATTTTCAGCTGGATCGTTAAAATCAGAAAGATTATCGCCAAACAGCATGATAACATCAGCCTGTTGTGCCACTTGTTGCCGTCGTTGTTCTTTAGTCTTATCTTGCTTTTGTTTGAGCAAGATATGCTCACGATCAGCTTGTGGTAACCCTTCAGCCGTCAAATTCTTGATCGTTGCCTTTAATTGTCCCTGTTCACGATCACTGACATAATAAATTTGAACGCCCTGCTCATTAGCATAATTCAAAAAGTCTTTTGCTCCTGGGACAGCCTTAGCTTTAGCTGCCTTGACCCATTGATCCCAACTGTGTGGATAGGATCGATTATTTAAAGCATTATAAGCTTGATATGGTGAATTGTCTAATACCGTTTCATCAATATCTAAAATGATAGCTTTCGGCTTTTCTGATGGAGTTGCAAGCTTAGTTGCTAGATTATTACGTGCAACATTATACCCCTGCAAATACAACGCCTTTACTTCAGCTGAAGTTTGATACCATGCGACTGCCATCGTATTTTGGTCGCCCAAATTCGTCTTAGCCTGCGCTGTTGGCATCCCTAGTAGCATAAATGCTACGAAACTTAAAATGATCTTTTTGATCTTCAAAATTTCTCCTCCAATTTATTGTGAGGTAAAACTTGTGTACAAGATGTATTTTACCGATTTATTTATTTGAATACAACACAAGTTTTTTACGTAAATTACTCAAACATTTGTTAAGCGGTTAAAAAAGTGTAATAATGTTTATAAGACTAGTTTTAAGGAGAATTTATCATATGAATAAACGTTTGCTCTTTGCACTTGGTTTATTATTAAGCGTTATCTTACTGGTGATCGGGAATTTAGCCACATTACCGATCATTTCTTTGGTCGGTTATGGCATAATGAGCCTAATGTTTTTACTTGCTGGTTTTACAATGGCTATTTTACGCCATACCGGTGCTTTGACTGCTAATGAAAAAAATATTGCTTGGGACAAAGCTCCTGGGGAATTAAAGGCAATGACTCTGGTGATCGGGCTAGGCTTTTTAGCTGCTGGGATCTTTGTTATTTTCAATTATATCTTCTGATCCTTATTGAATTTATATTAAAAAGTCAGTACAATAAAACGTATTGCTTTTTAGAGGAGGAATTTTTTTGTCAGAGACATTAAAGATCATCTTGATGTTGATCATTGCCTATCTTTTAGGCTCCATCCCATCAGGTGTTTGGATCGGGAAATTGATGTATGGTAAAGATGTTCGCAATTACGGTAGTGGTAACATGGGAACGACCAATACATTTCGCGTCTTAGGAAAAAAAGCTGGCACGATCGTTTTATTGATGGATATGTTTAAAGGGACCTTAGCTGCCTTATTACCTTTCCTATTCCATTCCACGGCTGACCCGCTCTTGATCGGTTTAGCAGCGATCATTGGACATGTCTTTCCGATCTTTGCGGACTTTAAGGGTGGAAAAGCTGTCGCCACGAGTGTTGGTGTCTTATTAGTTTATAATCCATTATTCTTCGTTATTGCTTGGGTGATTTTTTTAGTGACACTTTACATCTCCAGCATGGTCAGTGTTGCTAGTATGCTAGGCTTTTTACTGATCACGATCGTATCATTTTTCTTTAAAGATGCACTACTTTCAGTCGTTGCGATCGCTTTAACGATATTTGTTTTTGTTCGCCACTACGGTAACATTGAACGGATCAAAAATGGGACTGAAAATATGGTGCCATTTGGCCTAGGTTATAAGCACCGACAACAAAAGCAAAATAAATAAAAGCATATCTTGGGACTATGGTTACCCAGATATGCTTTTTTTGTGTGCTATAATGAAGTTGAGGTGATATTATAATGGCAGTTATGCTTGAAAATGAAAAATTACGTGTCGTGATCAATGAACACGGGGCTGAATTAGCTAGTTTGATCTCCAAAGAAAACGGGTTTGAATATATGTGGAGTGGCGATAGTAAGTATTGGAAGCGTCACTCAGCTGTTCTTTTCCCGATCGAGGGCCGTTTAAAAGCTGATACATATCAAGTTGATGGGACAAGTTATCACTTGACACAACACGGTTTTGCTCGTGATATGGATTTTGAGATCTTACATCAAGCTCCAACTGAGGTTTGTTTGGAATTACGTTCTAATGAACAGACCCTTGAAAAGTATCCATTTGAGTTTGTTTTACAGGTTCAATATATTTTGACACAAACTAAACTTGAAGTAGTTTACCGCGTGATCAATCCAAGTACTAAAGAAATGTATTTTGGCTTAGGGGCTCACCCTGCTTTTTCAACTAAGTTAAAGGGAACTGATACTTATCAGGATTACGAAGTCCGCCTAAGTCCAAAAGAAAGTTATCCGCGCATCCCACTGGTCGATGGTTTTATCGATCTAGAACATATCACGACTGGCGCAGCAACCTTACCCGTTAGTCATGACCTATTTAAAAATGATGCTCTTATCTATGATCTTTCGCAAAAACCAAATCAGATCAGCTTGGTAAGTAAACAACACGGCCATGGCGTAACGATCACAACAACTGATGCTAAAGCAATGGGTATCTGGTCAAGTTATCCAGCTGAAGGTGATTTTGTTTGTCTTGAGCCTTGGTGGGCCTTATCTGATACTTTGGATACTGATGGCGATTTTAAAACAAAATATGCGATCAATAAGTTAAGTGGACAACAGGTTTTTGAAGCTAACTATGCGATCGACACTTTCTAACTAAATAGATAATAAAAAAGCAGCACTTCCGT
>NZ_BCVJ01000092.1 GCF_001591685.1 Ligilactobacillus murinus DSM 20452 = NBRC 14221
CCCATGACTAAAGTCACGGGATTTCCGGCTAGGCGTCATTAAAGGTGGGACGTAATTTAGGTCCTTTACTGTAAAAATACCATCACTTAACGTGGCTAGCGAATAGCGCTCACTAAGCATCGCTTGGATACGTTGGATCAATAAAGTTTTGCCAACACCTACTGGTCCACAAATGCCTAGTACCAAAGTTTTATTCTTAGTCATTGCTTGCCCCCATGTTAGATAACGGTTTAGCAATTTGGATTTAGCCAACTATCACCGTCTTTATGAGGATATACATTGATACTTGCACCATGCAATAACAATTAAACGTACAATAGTTAACGTAAATTATCAAATCAGCCAGACACTCTCATGCCTTACAAGTAATAATCTACGCCATAACACCGCCTAAAAATATTCTTTGTTTTTATTTGATCTCAAAAAAACGTGTTTTTCCTTAAAGATCAAACCTTTTCTTTACTCAAAAATTTAGCTCCACCGTTCAAAACTGTTCATTTTCGATAGTTCGTTCCCCTTTTAAAATCAAATCAAGCTAAAAAAACGCCAATTTATATAAATAAAAAAAATTTCTTGTTTCATTATTAGTTATCAAAAAATAACTATAAAATTATAGGATGAAATATTTTTTTAACAAACAATCCTTGATCGTGCGCAACTTTGAAGCAATATTGCCAAAATTACTAAAGTTATTATATAATTTCATTGTTTAAATTTTTTATAATAACTTAAGATTTATCGTTGGAGGCGGCCGCCATGCATAATGAACAGCTCTTTGATCATAAGAGTCTACAGATCTATTCTTTATTACTACTGCTACATTTACATAATAATCACATCCATAAATCCGAGCTCTGTCAAGCCCTCAAGATCACCTCTCCGACCTTAAGTCAGCTGACTGAACAGATCAATGGGTTTGATCCCCAGTTATTGACTGTGACACGCCATGAGATCATTTTGGATCTCCCTTATAACAGCCAAGCAGTTCAAAGTTTAAATAAACAGATCTTATCTTCATCATTACGCTTTCAACTCCTAGATCTTTATTTTAAACATTCAACGTTGACCCGGGAAGAAACCGCACGCTCCTTAAATATCAGTTTGACTTCTACCAATAAATTGATCGGCGAATGTAACGAACTTTTACGCGAATTCAACTTAGAGATCAAACAAAATATGTTGCGTGGCACTGGAGCACAGTTCTTTTATTTTTATTTTAATTTTTACTGGAACAATCATGCTAAAGGCACAGCTCTAAGAAAATTCATTATTTCTGACCATGGTTTCAAAGCATATGCCAAAGAAAAACTCGGGTCTCATTTGAGCATCATTCAAAATGATCAGATCAGTCTATGGCTATCTTTATTAAGTAATAAGCATGAATTGATCCAAACTTATTTTAGTAAACAAAAGGCTAGTACGCTATTTTTTGAAGTTAAAGTGACTCCACTTTATCAAGCTTTAACAAATTATTTCAAGCAAAATTGGGTCTTTTTAGATCATGACTTAGTTGAATACTACAGCTATTTGACGTTTATTTTTTTAAACACCCATAATATCATCAGCTATCCAGTCACTGAGATAAATTCATTGTTTAAACATTCAAAATGTCAACAATTACTTGAACAGGCTACGACGATCTTGACAAATAGCTATAATTTCAATAATGATTTCAATGCTTTGCGTAGCAGCCTTTATTTTACGATCAATAAACTTTTATTGCTTGAAGGTTACTATTACTCAAATAATATCCTTAACCTTGAAGTCAAAAAGGAAGCCTCGCAACCTTTTGAAGAAAAAGTTATCGCTGAGATCTTAAATATCCCGCTAGCACAAAGCTTTAAACTCAATACTTATAAATTACAAGCGGTCCGCGATAACCTTAAAATGATGATCTATCCTCATAAAAACATGAAGCGCCGTTGTATCAGTATCGGAGTCGTCTCACAGCTTCCGATCGCAACGCGCTATGCATACATCACTGAGATCCAAAATATTTTAAGTAAAGGGCACAATATCTCGGTCAATGATTATCTTGAACAAGCCCACTATGATCTGGTGATCGCTGATTTTAATCTCCAAGATCTAGCTAGCTTTAAAGCACCGATCCTATATTTAGATGACCTAGAAGTTCCCAATAATGTAAAATTGCTCGAAGATGCTGTCTCACAACTTGAAAGCGAAATGTACCAACCTTTACTTTTAAACTAATAAATGACCTCCACTAGCGTTTAAAGCGACGACTATTGGAGGTCATTTTAGTTTAATTTTTACGGTCAAAGATCGTATATGCGTGTTTTCCATTATAAGGATGGCGACTGATCGAGTATTCAAAAGGGCGCCCATCTTGTAAGTAAACGACTTGCTCGACTTGCAAGATCGGATCAGTTTCAGCGGATGCTAAATACTTAAGATCATTTTTTGAAGCTTTTTCGGCAGAGATCTTACGAAAGGCGCCGCCGATCTCTAAATGAATTTCTTTAGTCAAATAAGCATAGATCGAATCAAAGAGAACTTCTTGACTTAAGTTAGGTACTAAGCTGATCGGCATAAAGGTATGCTCCAAAGCATACGGTTCATTATCAACAAAACGCAAACGTAAGATCTCATAGACTGGTTCATTTTGCTTCAATTCTAAACGTTCCTTGACCTCAGGCGTAGGAAAAGTCACATCAAAAACGATCGGTTTACTTTTGACCCGCGCTTTACTGAATTGACTACTCAAGCCCCCATAACTATCTACTGGTAAGGCATCTTTTTGCGCTAAGGCATTCTTTTTTACAAAGGTCCCAGCTCCTCTTTTAGAATAGATGAAACCCTCGACCGCTAACATATCTAGAGCTTTTTTGACTGTCATCCGACTAGTTTTAAAATCACGTGCCAATGTGTTTTGATCTGGGATCATACTACCAGCAGGATACTTCCCATCAATGATCTGTTTTTTGACTGTTTTTAGGATCTGTTTATATTTTGGCTCCATCTTAGTCCCCCCATATTCCTGTATTGTATTTACTTTAAGAATATAGTAGCAATACTTTTAACGTAATGCAAAGGTAAAACTAGACTTAAAAAAGAGGCTGTGACATAAGTCTCTATCTGTAAAGAAGACCATTCGAATTTTTT
>NZ_BCVJ01000093.1 GCF_001591685.1 Ligilactobacillus murinus DSM 20452 = NBRC 14221
TTTTACATTTTATATAGCACCCCTGAACCGACTAAGTTAGTCAGATCATATTTGAGGATCTTGCTTAATAACCAGCTGATCGCTACTAAAAATAGAGCATAAACGAGTACATAGCTCAAATGTTTCTCAAGATATGGATACCACCAAAATAATAATTGCAATGTATGATCGATGATCCACCGAAAACAACTGACGCTCCCACCGGTGAGCAGACCAACGATCGCTCCTTGAAAGAGCAGCTTCAAATAGTTCATGGAAAATGGCCGCTCCAATACATCCTTGGCTCTAGCTACCAAATCATCACATCCCTTCAGATAAAACACTTCATCTATCATAACATTCTTATCGCAGTTTATCACATGTTTAATCTTTTATTAAATCCCCCGAATGCTTGACTTAGCGTACCTAACTTTACTATGTCGTCTCAAATGAATACCTTTTCTAAATTAAAAACTAGAACAATATTTTTTTATTTTATAATCTTTGTAGACTGCACCCGTTCAATATGCGATAATTCTCTACGTTGTGCTATTTTACAATAGCATTAGGTAAGATAAAGGGGATCTTTTAATTATGAAACATTGTGCCCTATATCTGGGCTATTTGATCGCGTTACTTGCACTCCTATTACTACTTTGGTGTGCACATTATTCGTATACGCATACAGGAACACACCATTTCGTTGAAATCGGATTAGAAGATGATGCTTTTGACGATCCATACGATAGCAATTTTTCAGTCGAGTATAATTGATTCAAAAATAAAAGGGCTACTGGTACGCCAGTAGCCCTTTTATTGCTATTTATGACTTTCGATATAGTTGAAAGCTTCTTGACCGGCGATACCACCATCGCCAACTGCAGTCGTGATCTGACGCAATGTCTTTTGCCGAACATCCCCGATCGCATAGATCCCAGGAATGTTAGTCTCCATCTTATCATTTGTCACGATCCAACCCTTGTCATCTGTGATCCCTAGGTCTTGGAACGGAGCTGTCATTGGGATCGAACCAACATAGATAAAGACACCATCTGCTGGAATGGTCGTAGTTTCACCCGTCTTGACATTTTTAGCCTTGACCCCCGTCACTTTTTGCTCGTCACCTTGGATCTCTTCAACTACAGTATCCCAAGTAAATTTGATCTTGTCATTTTTAAAAGCTCGTTCTTGTAAGATCTTTTGCGCACGTAAGCTATCACGCCGATGGACAACATTCACGCTTGAAGTAAGGTTAGCCAAATACATTCCTTCTTCGACCGCCGAATCACCACCACCGATCACGACAACATCACGATCTTTATAAAAGGCGCCATCGCAGACAGCACAATATGATACACCGCGACCACCGTATTGTTCTTCGCCAGGCACACCTAACTTGCGACTTTCTGAACCAGTAGCAATGATCACCACAGGAGCTTCTAATTCGCCACTATCTGTCTTAACGAGCTTCGTCTTTTCATCGAGTACTTCGATCTTTTCAACATTACCGTAGACAAATTCAGCCCCGAAATTAGTTGCGCTTTGATACATTTCTTCAGAAAGATCTGGTCCCATGATCGTTTTAAACCCCGGGTAATTTTCGATCTCGGCCGTGTTATTCATATTACCACCATAAACACCACGATCAAGCATCGCTACTTTTAAATTTGCGCGTGATGCATACGGTCATGCCGCCTGGTCCTGCACCGATCACGATCACATCATACTTATCTGCCATCTGCGTATCCTCCATTAATTAAGCTAAATGCTTTTCTAAAGCTTGTTTCAATTGGTCTTTCATATGGACACCAACTAATTGGTCCACAACTTGACCATCTTTTTTGATCAATAAAGTTGGGATCGACATGATACCAAAACTTTGAGCTGTCTTAGGGTTAGCATCAACATCTAACTTACCGATCGTTACCTTGTCGCCCATCTCATCTGCTAATTGTTCGATGATCGGAGCCTGCATCCGACATGGACCACACCACGTTGCCCAAAAGTCGATCAAGACGACCCCTTTATTTGTTTCTGTTTCAAAATTTTCATCTGTAAATACTTTAACCATTTTTATTACCTCACGATCATAAAACTATTCAACTACTTAATTGAATAACTAAACTATATCATGCTTTTTTATTTAGCGCAACTATTTTAACTTACTTTTTTTCAGTTATCCAATCATAATAGCTATAATTCAAGCTATATGCTTCATATCCCTTAGCATGCAAAAGTCCTGTTGCTAGATCAGCATAGGTGCAAAGCTTTCCGCGACAATAAACGATGATCTCACGGTCTTGGGGTAAAAAGCTCAAATGCTCCTCTAACTGTTCAAATGGAATATTCAATGCGCCTTCGATGTGACCTGCTTGATACTCATCGGTGGGACGAACATCTAAAAAAAGAGCGTGATCTTGTTGTTTAGCCTGTTTTAACGTGATCGTCAAGCTCCCTGTTTTTTTAGCCAGATCAGCTTGCATCTTTTCTAAGCGCACCACACCAACTTGTTTTAAGCTACTTGCTAACTCTGCTACTTGAGACGAAGCAAGCGAGTAGACCACAAAATTACCTTGTTTTCGGCGCTTGACTAGCCCAGCTTTAAATAAAATTTGCAAATGGCGCGATGTGTTGGCGATCGTCATCTGCGTTTCTGTAGCCAGCTTTTCGACCGTCTTTTCACATTGGATCAATAATTCTAAGAGTTCTAACCGGCGTGCACTCGAAAGACATTTGCCGATCTTAGCCAGTTCAGTATACAGTTTATTTCTGTATTCTTTAGCTTCACTTGTTTCCATCAACTCACCTCCAACTATTCAATAATATTATTGAATAGTTTAAACAATTTGAGCAATATCGTCAAGAATTATCCCAAAAAATAATTTCATTTAATTTTAAAAATATCCACTTATTCTCATTTATTGTTTAATATATATAAAATTATAAAAGTTAAAGCGCCTACTATTTA
>NZ_BCVJ01000094.1 GCF_001591685.1 Ligilactobacillus murinus DSM 20452 = NBRC 14221
CAGGAGAATAAAAACTATAATAACTATTGAATTTAAATATATTATAGATGGTTATATCAGATTATATGGATGGAATTTATGGAAGCGTGATTGACTAGTTTTTACAGGACTAGCCCTACTTTCGTTTATTTTCTTTTAGCATTTGGAGGCGAAGAGGGTCATGGGAGAATACTAGTAAACTATCCAGCACCAACAAATATTGTTTATGGGAATTGCGTTATCTAATTACTTCCGACAATATATACCAGGGAGACAGGTGTGAAATATATAAAGCGATTAGCTCCCTTAACATTTGGTGTCTATTTGATTCATCTTCAGCCGATGGTGACCGAACATATTTTGCGGAACAGATTTACATTTTTTGGCCAGTGTTGCCCCAGTAAATTTATTATTGAGTACTTCATTGATTAGTTTAGTTATTTATTTGATATGCTCAATGCTTGAATGGTTGCGACAAAGAGTGTTTATTTGGCTGAAAATAGAGTTATTAGTTGATAAATTAACGTACAGAGTGTCTGAAATTATCTGTACAAGTGCAAGCAGGTTATAGGAGTATATGGGCGTGGAAATAAAAAAAGTTATCTTTATATGTAATTATGCCGCAAATTATGGTGGCAACTTCTTAGCATCATTAGCAAAACTTTCACAAAATTTATCTATTGATGGTATTCAAAGCATCTATTTATTTCCCAATATAGCATCTAATAAAAAGTGGGAGATTGATCTTAGTGAATACAAAGTGATTTATACAGAATTTGATGAATCTAATATTGAAATTAGTTTAAAGAATATCATTGATGAACATACAATTTTACATTTACATTTTATGGAATCACTACAGCAATTAAGTCGTTTAGCAGAATTTGCTAATCAGTACGGGGCAAAAATATTTTTCCATGAACATATGCGACGCCCAGGTTTTTCTAATTATCGAATAAAACGCTTAGTTTCACAAATTGTTTATAATCTAGGAGGAGTTAAACGATTTTATCATAGTAGGTTGCGAGGGATTAAATCTATAGCGGTCAGTCCAGATGTAAGAAAAGATTTAACTAAGGTAGTACCTAAAGAGCAAGTTGTATTAGTTGAAAATGCTATCTTTACAGATCGTTTGGATAATTTTACTGAGAATTCAATTGATAGTAAAAGACATGCACTGATTATGGGTACTGATTACCGCCGTAAAGGGGTAGACTTGGCTATTAAAGCAATTGCAAGTAGCAAATATGTTTCTAAGATACAGTTAGATATTTTAACGCATTTTATTGATAGAACGGAGAAACTTATTATTGAAGACTTTGGGGAGATCCCCAATTTTGTAAATATATTACCAGTTACGCAAAATGTGCAAGATTTTTATCATAAGTCGTTTGTCTTCTTATCTCCTTCACGATCAGAGGCGTTTGGGTATGCAGTAATTGAATCAGCTTACTGTGGAACAAGTGTTATTGCTTCAGATATTCCAGGACAAAATGTATTAAAAGTGGTTCCATATATTCAATGGATTACTAAGGAGGATGTTGATAGTCTAGCGTCTCAAATTGATCTAGTTTATGAAAAAGAACAATCTCAAGTTATGTTAGAAAGTATTGAAAATCGTCAATTTATCAAAGAACACTTTGCGATAGACAATTGGGTAACTAAAATAAAAGAGCTTTATACCAAGATAAAATAAACAACTGATGTAAATACTGAAATAATGAATTTTATTGTAGTTGCTGACCATCCTCGCGAATGGTTTACTGCTGATCTTGAAACAATTAATGACGTAGTAAACGGTATTATCGCAAAACTAAGAATGAGTTGAGAAATAAAAGTATTTAGTTCTAAGACGTAACCAAAGTAATTTTCAAATATATATTTTAATTATGAGCAAGCTACTATAATGTGGCTTGCTCTTTTTATTTTGCATTGATTTCTAAATAAAGGAGAGGGTCAATTTTGAAGAAAGAAGTTGTCAAGTTCATAAGATTGAAGCAGGAACGTATTAAGATAGAAGGTTGGGAACAACTAAGCGCAAGTGCTATTTCAACGCCGTATGACACAGTAAATTTAGTAGAACCATTTTTAAAAGAAGCAGACCGAGAGATGATGTTAGTTATTGGATTGGATACGAAGAATAAACCCACAGTTATTAGCATAGTTGCTATGGGTACGCTCAATCAATCGACTGTTTCAACAAGAGAAGTGTTTAAGCCGTTACTACTATCTAATTCGATCAGATTTATCGTCGTTCATAATCATCCGTCGGGTAATACGAACCCATCAAAGAATGATCTTAAGTTTACACATAAATTAAAGAAAGCAGGTGACATGATGGAGA
Source organism: Ligilactobacillus murinus DSM 20452 = NBRC 14221 (assembly GCF_001591685.1). GTDB lineage: Bacteria > Bacillota > Bacilli > Lactobacillales > Lactobacillaceae > Ligilactobacillus > Ligilactobacillus murinus. The sequence goes on from NZ_BCVJ01000094.1 coordinate 2,324, forward strand.
TTTATTTATTGGATAGCATTATTTACGGTGATAGCATTAGAAGTTTACTAGCAAATGACTGGGGAGGTATTGATATTGATAAAATTTAAAGCAGCTAAAAGAGCTTTGATACTTGAACTTGAGTTAGTGATGGATGTGATTGTTGATGATGAAAACACGGTGTATGAGACTGTTCGTTTAGAACGAGAAGAGCTAGATAGTGCAGTCATAGACCTAGTACCAAGCACGCAAGGGATAGTATGTGTTACAAGTTTTTCAGTTGATGATGTGATTGGATTTATCATAGCCGATAAGCAAAATAAAAATGCTTACGGTATAGGCTTTATCGATTACGATAATCAATCGCAGTTTG
>NZ_BCVJ01000095.1 GCF_001591685.1 Ligilactobacillus murinus DSM 20452 = NBRC 14221
GTTGTCATCTTCGTGATCTTGCCTAATAAGCAAGTAAAACGGCTTTGTAAAGCTTTATTGCTTTTAGTAAAGCTAGCAATTAAAAAAGCTCTTAAACGTATTGCTTCTTGGTTGTCTGATTAAGTTCAGATCCTCTAGCATAAAGTTTGACTTTCAGCGGTATCTTCAGACACCGCTGTTTTTTTTATTTCAGAGTGATATATACTTGCTCTTTCGAGCAAGTTTTTTTTTATTTTCGAAAAAAGTTCTTGCGCGCGCTATATACGGTATATACATTCTTGGTTACATTCTATATACATTATATTACATTAGGGCACTGAAAAATCGCTCAACCATGCGGGTTACAGAAGACCTTTGTGAGAAAAATATACGTGCTTTGTGAGAAAAATATACGTGCTTTGTGAGAAAAATATACGTGCTTTGTGAGAAAAATATACGTGTATTTGTGCTATTAATCAAAAAGCGGTATTATATACACATAAAGGAATGATACAAAAAAGAGGTGTAGTTATGGCAATTGTTGAAAATCGAAAAATGGATAAGGCTGTAGATGAATTGTTAAGCAGACAAGATTATCTTGTGACACAGGCTAATGATCTTGCAAAAAGCTTTGGGAATTTAACGGTCTTTGAGCATAAGGTATTAGATTTCTGTTTCAGTTTTGTTCAGCGGGACGATGTTCCTACAAAAGAATATAGTGTTAAAGCTAAGGATATCCTTAAACATTTAGGGTTAAATTTATCAGGTTTTAATTACAAACGAGTTGCTAAGGCATTTAAGGGGCTTAATGAAAAAACAGCTATATATATGCTTGTCAGAGACGAAGGAGAACAGGGAATCCTTATGACTTCGCTTTTTTCAGATATTATGTTGTTGAAGAGTGGAAAAATTAAGTTTCAGTTTAGTCCTAAGGTTGCTCCCTTTGTCTTTCAACTAAAAGAGCATTTTTACAGTTTTAAGTTGTCAGAACTATCACGGGTACGTTCGAAATACACTCTTAGCTTAATGAAGCTGTGGAATGCTAAAGGATCTGGTCCTTGGAAGCCAGAGCATAATCAATTACCTGATGTGAGAATAGAGGGAGATGTGCAGGAATGGGAAAGCTGGATGCTTGGTAGTGATGATGACGGCAATCCTAAAAAGATGTCTGCTGGAGTTTTCAAACGAGATGTTCTTAACAGAGCCTTAAAAGAACTAAGTAATCTATATCCCAAAACCATGTTCACCTTAACTACTATCAAGAATGGGGTCAAAGTAGTTGGTTATCAGCTTGACATCCATCCTATCAATACCAATTTGAACACTATTTAATAATAGTTGGGCGGAAATCCCCTTACTTTAGTGAGGGGATTTCCGGGCATTTCTCATTAAAAAAGCCAAAAACTATTTCACATCTGTGAATGTCATTTTCACCCCTTGAAATTGGGTCAAACCCAGTCCTGGTGCGGGTTTGACCCCGATTGAAAAAATGACGTTGTTTCTATATAGTATCAAGACAAGAAGAAACTCGACAAAAATTGTCGAGTTTCGAGCTAGATTTGCTACGTCATTTTTTCATAATTTTCGGTCGATCGATTTTGCCACTTTTCCGCTTTGCGGGGTTGCACCCCACACCCTGCCAAGCTGATGCCAGCTTGACCGCAGTCATACGTGCCGTATATCGCGCAGAACAGACCAAAAAAAACGGGCTGTTCTTGTCCCTTATCGTGTTTTGCGGTCTTGTTAGTCAAGGGTTGCGCTACGCCGTCTCGTTTCACTCGCCCCTTGACTAACATCTACTTCCTGCGGGCTCTCGCCACCGAGTTATACCGCCTAAAATTCAGGCGTTCGCTTATCCTCGGTCGCTAAAATTTCACTCGAAAATAAAAGAGCCAAACTGCCATATACATATATCTTTGATAGTGCCACTGTGCTATACTCGAACTACGGAAATTGCGCATGACCCCATGCGCAAATAAAGCCTGCAGGAGTTCTACTTCATATCTCTCCTGCAGGCTTTTTTGCGCACAAAAAAAGCGCTCCTTTCATCCGGGAGCGCCACCGCGGCGAACTTAAGTAACCAGCTTAAGTTCAGTTTGCACACGCGGTAATCTTAATCATGGTCTTATTATAACATGCTATAATTTTTAGTGCACACGCAGACCTAACCAGTCTAATCGTGCTAGGAAGGGGGTCCTTCCGATGTCCTTTTGGGTAATCTTAATCATCGTACCTAGTGAGTTCGTTAAGAAGTTGGTCAAAGCGATTGCTAAAATCATCTTAGACTAACTTCACAGCTAAAAACTTGTGCAAGTTCAGCGCTCTTTTTTGAGCGCTGTTTTTTATTTTAGCACTCTCGCTATGAATAACACTCGCTGAATTCTAAAATCGCTCAGAGACGCTCTCAGACGCCTTAAAAGCGATTTTAGAGATAATACAATAGCAATAAAATTCGTTTTCGTGCATTTTGAGACGTTTTAGCACTCTTCTGATGAATAACACTCAAGAAGTTCTAAAGGCTCTCAGAAACGATTTTAGGACGCTTAGAATTGATTTTAGATAGCAACTTCATTTTGCACTTGTAAAACTCTGTGAAATTCGATCAAAAGTCTATGCCAAAATATAAAGTCTAGTGAAGTCTATGCCAGATTTAGCGAATATTAATTCGC
>NZ_BCVJ01000096.1 GCF_001591685.1 Ligilactobacillus murinus DSM 20452 = NBRC 14221
AATATTAGGTATATTGCTCTGACTGCAATTTTTAGCGTGGTTGAGCTGTTTTTAAAATTCTAGGGTCTCTAATTTCAGTAAAAAGGAGACCCAAAAGAACTAAAAGAGACCCAAAGAGAGACCCGAAAGAGACCAAAAAAAAGGGCTAGGTGGTTTAAAATAATTCATGATATTTAAGCGTTAGAGTGATCTAACGTTTTTTATTTTTCTATGGTTCATCCCTTGGCGTGGGTTTGATATAATGATTTTAAAGATATAGGCTAGCTGGCTCTTTGGATCGTCTACGGGCGCCAAGGGGCTTTTTATCATGCTGTTAGCTATGCTATAATGCTAGTGGATACTTCAACTTATTTTAGTCATGTAGCGTCTTGGTGATCGTGCCAAGGCGCTTTTTTGTGCTGGAACTAATCTAGCCATCAAAAAAGAGACGTCTCAGCGTGTCACTGGTCCATCTCTCAAAAATCAGCTCTAAAACTTAGCTATTCCTTATATGCTACTAGGCTTGTTCCTGCTGTCATGTCTAAGATTTGTGCGAACTCGTAACAAGCAGATAATTTTAGCTGATGATAGCGTGTATTGCTGTATTGGATCGATTGGGCTATTTGCCAATCTAGGTTACCTTGAATGAACTTGCCTTTGATAATTTTCTTGTGTCGTTCGTCTAGTGTATCTAAGACGCCATCAACGAACTTTAAAACGTCTTTGGCGTTGGCTCTGGTAACTGTTAAATCTTCGATCCCGTTAGCGTGTACGGTGCTCTTGGGGGCTAGGCTCATTCTAACGCTGGAAATCTCCGGGATGTTTGCCAATCTTTTGTACTTTGAGTATTCGACTTCAAACTAGTTGGCTACGTTGTTTTTGGTCTTTTTATAGTCAATGGATCTTAATTCTTGGGGCTGTAGTTTCATCATTGCCAACGCTCCTAACTTGTGGGTACTTAATTTAAAGCGTAATAATTACGCTCTGGGATGTATAACGTTTCTCTAGTATAACACTACTTGGAGCGTATTAGTCAGCCACTGGCAGGATAATATATCGTTTCTAGCACATTGTAGACGTGATTATCTGCACCGTTTATCTTTTTGGCGTCTATATAGGATTTTATCCCAACATTTCCCAACATTCAAAAAGGGATGTACCAGCGATCTAGCCAGTCCATCCCTATTGGTGTTATTGTTGTAATTCTTTTTCACGCTCAGCAAGTAGCTGTTTAATTTCTTGAATGTCATCGATCGTCGCCATCTCTTTGATAAATTTGCGGGTGTATGATCGATAGCTATATACTTTCTTCTTGGCTTTGTTCTTTTCATTCCACTTGTCCCGTGCTCTTGCTTGGGCTTTGCTTGTTTTCTTTTCCATGATGTCAGCTCCTTAACGTAATAGATTGATAAGTCCAAGGATAACAGAGGCGATCAATAGCCAAAGAGTTAATTTTTCCCTTGTCTCTGCTTTCATGATTGTAGTTATCAGATATGTTATAATTAGGGTACACTAAGCAAGGGGCTTAGCTTGGTAGGTTTGCCCCCGCTTGGTGTTTAACGATTATTTAAAGAGCGCTAAGATGTTAATTACTAAGTCGATGAGAGCGACGATGTAAAGAACGTTTTGGCGTTTTTCTTTTTTTAACCGTTTTTGTTCTTCGGTTCTGATAACTTTTTCATCTCCTTTCTATATTTATATTATACGGTATAACGTATATAAAAGCAAGTCTTTTTACTAGAAAAATGCTAATTTTCGCCAATAAATAATCAATAAAAACGCCAGTATTATAGGTTTCTTGGTCAATTATCGTCAATACTTCATCAATAAACACTCAATATCCTGTATTTGGCGTCAATATAGGTTTTTATTCTTGCATTTTCTAGCATTTTGCCTAATCACTTCCAAGCAATCAAGGCGGACCAGGTTTGTAATACCCCTTGAAAAAATTCCAACATATTCCAACATTTTTTAGTAGTTGTTGTAATAGTTATTGTTATATTTGCAGGAACTTATATATTTTTTCAACAATTAGGGTTAACAAAAGTTAACATTTTCCGACTTCATGAAATCACAATCGCAACTAATCAAATAACCACTACTAAGCCAATAGCGCCAAAGGTTAAGGGGGTGCGATGTCATCGTAATGTAAACCCTGTTTTCTGCAGTTTTCTGCAATTCTAGCAACCGAATAGGGTATTTACATTCAAGTAAGTTAAAACGTTGCTAGGACGCTTATATTAGCTTATTTCAGCAATCAAAAAAGTAGCCATTTACTCCGATTTTCTCCGATCGTCAGGAAGTGAACCAGTTATAGCGCCAGTCGTGGCGCTGGCTAACAAGCGTAACTATAACTACGGTTGTGATTTGCTGTGTGACTGTAACTACATAGCTCTATACTTTCTACGACGTTGCTATTTGTGGCAAAAAAATAGGTTAGCAATTCTTAGCATTTTATCTTAGGTTTTCTTAGGGTTTTTGTACCTTTCTCGTTGCTCTAAAAGGCTTTGAAATAACGTTTTTTTGCTTTAAAAA
>NZ_BCVJ01000097.1 GCF_001591685.1 Ligilactobacillus murinus DSM 20452 = NBRC 14221
ATTCACTCTAATGCAAGTGATTTTGTGTGCATTTTTAGGGTATGTAATCGTATGAACTATAGGTATGTTTTTGTAGGCTTACCGAGTAAATTTAGATCTCTTGGAAACGTTGGTATTACCAACTCCACACGGCGCGTGGGGACTGTTTCCCTTATGCTCTTTTCGCTAGTTCACCAGAAATCTTTGATTTAACTGCGAAATGGGCATACGTAAATATTTGAAAAATGGAGGTTGGGAGTATGGCTCAAGTAACAGTTTATTTGCGTGAAAAAGATGTTGAAAATTTGAAAAAGTTGGTGGCGGAATTCGACAAGAAAAATCTGCTACCGAAAAATAATCGGAGTACGGTAACTGAAAAAGTTTTGAAGGACTATATCGAAATGATGTCCGAGATGAGAATCGAAAAAGGCGAAAAAGTATTCGATCGGAATTTGATATTTGAGTACGCTAAGCAAGTGAGCGAGACGAAAACGAAAGATGATGAGTTAGAAAAAGAAAAAGTTGCGCTTTTAAATAGCTTTATGGAGCGCTTTTTAGCTAGGAAAAAGCGAATGGAAAGGCTAGAGAGTGAATTGCAGGAATTGAGAGAGTTTGCTGCTTCTGTTAAATTTGAGTCAGGAAGTAGTGTACTAGATTTGTATAAAAAACGAATGGTTAAAGGTGGAATTGGTGATGCTTCATGTTAGAAAAACGTTATTGATTTATGACTTGTGTTTGTTATTAGTGATGTTGCTTGAGGTGTTTTTTGGCAGTCTCGTTAATATTTGGGTAACTCTAATTTTGTATTTAGTGACTTTTATTTTTTTAATATTACAGACGTATTATTTTAGAGTATATAGCAATAAAGAGTTGGTGTTTGTTGATAGGTTTTTATTAGTTTTTGCGTGGCTTTTGTCTTTTTTTTGTGTAATTTTATTATAAAGCGTTTGTATATTTTGTTTGGTTGGAGTATGATTAAATAAAAATTAGAATGGAGTGGTGTTATATGGGTATTGTAAGTAGATTTATTTGGGGTTGGAAATTAGGTACTGGTTTGTCTAATTTGGGATCTTGTGGTCAATGGGGTCTATGTCCAGTTTCTTAGTTATGTAAGCGTCCTATTCAGGGCGTTTTTTTTATATAGTGGAACGTTGGTGATAGTTAGCAGGAAGTAATTGTAAAGGCAAGGGGCAAGCGACAGCGAGACGCCGTAGGGCAACCCTTGCCTTTACTGCAGGAAAGAGACACTGAACCGCAAGGGAAGGCAGGAACTGACTTTCCGACGCCGTCACGGCGAGTGAGAAAGCGGTCAAGCTGGCTCAGCTTGTGGGTGTGGGTGAAACCCACGAAGGGATGCTAAAGTATGCTTATTTTGCGTTTCTGGACGTTTTAAAGGCGTTGGAGTATAATTACGCTAAAAATAAATACATACGCTTAAAAAGGCAAAAAAATAGCTTACAGTCAGCAACCGACCAAAGTTTTGACTGTAAGCTGTGATTTAGGACAAGAATAGCATGGGAGGAGTGTATCCTCTTCCGTTCTTTTCTTTGTGATAAATTCTACTCAAAAAGTGAAGATGTTGCAAGTGTTCTAAATCAAAAAAGCTTAAAAGCGTGATTTAGGAGGCTTTTTATTATGTCAAAAAATAAAGATCAACGAGCAAGAACATGGACTTCTGTAGTCTATCCCGAGAGTGCACCCGAGAACTGGAGAGAGATTTTAGACGGGTACCATGTACCTTGGGTAGAAAGTCCACTTCATGACAAAGATGTGAACCCGGATGGTGAAGTTAAGAAAGCTCACTGGCATATTATTCTGTTCTTTGACGGTAAGAAGAGCTTTGAGCAGGTACAAGAGATTACGGACGCTCTAAACGCTCCTATACCGCAAAAAGCAGCGAATGCGAAAGGGCTAGTGCGGTATTTGATACACATGGACAACCCTGAAAAGTATCAGTACAAGAGAGATGAGATTGTCTGCCACTGTGGGGCTGATATAGACGAGTACTTTGCCCTTTCTTCGAGTTCTAGACGTGTAGTGTTTGGTGAGATGGTCGATTTCATAATGGATAGCGAGATAGATAACTATGCTGATTTTTTATTATATTGCCGTAAGCATAGTGAAGATGAGTGGTTTGATATAGCTGTTAATCACAATACATTAGCGATTAATAAACTTTTAGACGCAATTTATCAAAAAAATAATCCAAAAAATAAAACTAAAAATGTCTCACTTGATGAGAAAGTGTCTCAAGCTAAAGAAATGAAAAATCAGGGTGTAAAATTGGCTGTAATTGCTGATACGCTGGGGATTAGCAGGGCTACACTGTACAGATATTTGAATAAATAGTGATAAAAAAGTGTCTCACGTGAGACACTTTTTTTTTTTCGTTGGTCACCTTACAGCCCCAAGGGATACAGCGTTTTTTATCTCAAAAAATGTCTCATGTTGTCTCACGAAAGAAAACGGGTGTATCCCTTGGGAGAGTAAGGAAAAGTAGCAATTTTAGA
>NZ_BCVJ01000098.1 GCF_001591685.1 Ligilactobacillus murinus DSM 20452 = NBRC 14221
CGTGAGTTAGAATTACTTAAAACATTGAAAAAAACGATGCTTCAACAGATGTTTGTATAAAAAAGGAGAGAATTGAATATGAGTAATGCAAGTGATGTTACGTCAAAGCTATGGGAAATGGCTAATAAGTTACGTGGAACAATGGATGCAAGTGAGTATAAGAACTATATTTTGCCTTTTATGTTCTATCGTTATCTATCAGAAAATCAAGATGAATATTTGGCTGACAACTATTTGGAAGAATTTTATGAAGTGACTGACCCCAAAGAAAAAGAAGAGTATCTTCAGGATATTTCTAAGGGAATCGGTTATGCGATTGATCCAGAGTATGTTTGGGATAAGATGGTTTCTAAGATTGAAAATCATAAGATCAAAGCCAGTGATTTCCAAGATATGTTTGATTCATTCAATGCAAATGCTAAGCGTAATGCCGCAGCTGAGGATGATTTTGCAAATGTGTTTTCAGATGTCAATTTAGGTGATACTCGTTTAGGTTCATCCACAAATGAACGTGCTAAAGCCTTGAATGATATTGTCTTGATGATTAATGAATTTAATTTTAAAGATGACTCTGGACATGATATTTTAGGTGACGTATACGAATATTTGATTGGCCAATTTGCGGCTAATGCGGGTAAAAAAGGTGGGGAATTTTACACTCCGCATGAAGTAAGTCAAGTTTTATCAAAAATAGTAACACTGAATTCAAAAGAATCGGATGATCAATTTCATGTTTATGATCCAACTATGGGTTCGGGATCATTGCTATTGACCGTACAAAAAGAATTACCCAATGGTGATGCAGAGGGCTCTGTTGATTTTTATGGTCAAGAATTGAATACAACAACTTACAACTTAGCTCGGATGAATTTGATGATGCACGGTGTCAATTATCGAAATATGAATTTGAAACGTGCTGACACACTTGATGCTGATTGGCCGTTTGATGAAAAAGATGGTGTTCAGGTTCCTGTGAAATTCGATGCAGTGGTAGCTAATCCGCCTTACTCACAAAAATGGGATATTAAAAATGTAGATCGTGAAAAAGATACACGCTTTAAGGGGTTTGGGATCGCACCAGCTTCAAAAGCTGATTATGCTTTCGTTTTACATGGCCTATATCACCTAGAAAAGACTGGAACAATGGCTATTGTATTACCTCATGGTGTGCTATTTAGAGGAGCTGCGGAAGGTAAGATTCGTAAAAATATCATTAAGGAAAATTTACTCGATGCAGTTATCGGTCTACCAGCTAACTTGTTCTATGGAACAAATATTCCAACATGTGTGCTAGTGTTTAAAGGCCGTGAATCTCGTGGTAATAATAAGGATATTTTATTTATTGATGCGTCAAATGAGTTTGAAAAGGGTAAAAATCAAAATAAATTAACCAGCGAAAATATCGAAAAAATCGTTGAAACTTACCAAAAGCGTAAAGATGTTGATAAGTATGCGCATGTTGCAAGCATCGAAGAGATTGAAGAAAATGACTTTAATTTAAATATTCCACGATATGTTGATACTTTTGAAGAAGAGGAAGTTGTCCCACTTTCTGAAATCGTGACAAATATTAATGAAACTCGTTCTGAAATTGAAAAAACAACTAATGAGTTATACAGTCTATTAGATGAATTGGTAGGAACAACCCCTGAAGTAGATAAGGAATTCCAAGAATTTTTAGCAAAATTCAAGAAATAGGAACTATACTTTGAAAAATCGTAGGTAATTACTACTTTTGCTTATCAGGACAAACGCTTGGGAACTGCGAAAGTTGGGAGAAGTTGTTGAATTTTTTTCAGGTCTTACCTATTCTCCTCAGAATGTTATTCATGATGCAGGGGTTCTTGTTCTAAGATCTTCAAACATTCGTGATGGAGAAATAGTGGATGCTGATAATGTATACGTAGAGCCTACTGTGGCAATATCTAGAAAAATTAGAAATGGAGATATTATAGTTGTTGTTAGGAACGGTTCACGTGGTCTTATTGGAAAACATGCTAAAGTGAAAAAGAATTTAGGAAATGCTGTAATAGGTGCTTTTATGGCAGGAATAAGAGCAAAAAGATCAGACTTCATAAATGCTACATTGGACACACAAAAATTTAATTTAGAAATTAACAGGAACTTGGGTGCAACTATAAATCAAATAACCAATAAAAATTTCAAAAATATGTGTTTTTATATTCCAAGTGATATTGAACAACAAAAAATCGGTAGCTTTTTCAAGCACTTAGATGAGTTGATTACCCTTCATCAGCGTATTGAGAAAATCAGTAGTTAGTGTGATAGGCAAAGCTGTTTTAGCTAGAAAATCTAAATTAGCGTATGTAATTGTCGATATATTTATATGATTTTATTGATATACTGTTATGTTTTATTTGTAGGATGTAATTTA
>NZ_BCVJ01000099.1 GCF_001591685.1 Ligilactobacillus murinus DSM 20452 = NBRC 14221
GTCAGCCAGTGCATCCCTTTTTTGGGTTATACAAAAACATAGCTCTAAAACTTTTAAAATCACGTGTCATAGCTTGTCACTGATATAGTGACACGGTTCTATCATGCAGTTTTTGGCTAATAGGTGGGTACTTTTGAGTAGATAACCACACACACGATAAGCCTAAGAATTCCGATCTGCATTCTAAGCATTGTCGGTCTTGTCAGTCAAAGACTTTCTTTTTTCATGTGGTAACCACAAACAGCATTAATTTTGACACTTTTTTCATTCTTTATTTTCGATTTACTTACTTTATAAAAGTGTATTATATAAATTTTTTTAATCATTTTTCTGTTTGTTGTGTCATCCTACCCTTGTCAGGGCTACCTAGTTAGGTTAGCCATGACAAGAGGGTAAGAATGACCACTAACAACGGTATTTTTACTATCATAACTAACAGAGTAACTAACAGAGTAACATACCCGTTAGTAACGATTACGTTACCAACGTACCAACATATGTTGGTTATCATAATTTACTTATCGTTACTATTATTATTCTTGTAGATAAGACCGTCGCTAACTGTAAAATCTCGACTAACCTTGATACGTGCATAAATTGTCTTGTTGGCTACTTGACAAACTTTAGCCAGCTGTGAAACTTTTACCGGTTCATTATCCGGGCTTAGTTCTTCAAATGCTTTCCTAAGTTGCTCTTGTGCTTTTTCACGGCGTTTCTGATTGAGTTTGTTCATCTCCTTAGATACTGCCTTACGTTTAGGTAACACCGGCTTATCTTTAGTCTTGGGATGTTCTATGTTTTCTAGCCACTGCAGACGTAAGCTATTCATTTGTGTAGTTACTGTCATAGAATGTTGTTCTCGTGCTTTTAAAAAGGCTTGGATACATTTAAAAGCAAAAGCGCCGTACTCTCCAATGATCTCTTTAAAAGAATAATCATCAAAATTAGGGATGTCGTTCATTTCTACGAACTGTACCCGTTCTTTGAGTGATCCCGGGTTAAATGCTGGAAGCTCGTTAGACCCAAAAATAAGCTTAGCTGTATTTCTGAAATTGTATAGTGTACCGGCTGGCGTTTGTGTGGTTATGATGTCATCACCACTTAGCACATTGAGCGTCCCGGTGTCTACGTCTTTGATCCCGGTAATGTCCGGGTAGTATACGGCATCCTTTCCATGCAGTAGGGTATACAACTCTTTTGGCGTTGCTTTGGAAAGCATTGCAGGCGTAACTACGCTAACGTTTTCTTGACCAAGGATCCCAGATAGCCAGTTGAAAAAAAGTGACTTACCTTTATCGTTGGTGGCTAGCAAGATGACGATTACTTTAAAAGATACGTACGATCTAAAAAAGCAGTATCCTATAAATTCCATCATGAATGTGCTTTGTTCCTTGAATAGATCTTTGAACCATAATTCTGTTTGTAAGGGTTCATCCCTTGGTATTTCATCAAGATTATAGGACCGTCCACCAAAGAAAAAATTTTCTTGGTCGTGTGGGGATCGTTGCTTTTGTATAAAGTCAAAAGTTCCATTTCCAAAGTGTGCTTTTGGTTTGTGGCGCTCTGACTTTCTTCTTACTTCTTCGATCGTGTATATAGGCGCTGTATCTAAGATATCGTCCGGGATCCAGCTAATACCTTCTAAGTTTTCGTACCTATCTAATGTTTTAAAAGTGTTCACCTGTCTTTTTAACTCGTATTTTGTTGCAGGTTCCCACAGACCTTTATTTATATCGTATCTGTAAAGTTGTAGTTCGTGTCCATCTTTTACATGGATATAGCCACCGGTAGCCAAAAGCTCCTTGATAAATTCCTGTTTTAGTTCTAGTTCCATTGAACTGACACACCTTTCTAACGAACGATCTTCAAAAGTTCATCAAGGAGCTTCCTTAATTCGTTTCTCTTAGTGTATAATTCATTTGAAAGATATAGCGTTAGTGGTAATTCACGCTCTAACATTGCAGGCAGATCATATTTTTTGATCACACCACGTTGCAAGCTTTCCAATTTGTCACCAAGTAGGACTGAAATAGCAGATAAGTTATATTCCAGTTCTTCAAGATCGTTAGTAAGATCTTTGACTTTGCTAAGTTGCTCTGTCAGCGAATTAAAAGAGTTCTCTTGCTTTTTGATCGTTTTTTCTGTATTATTCATAATAATTCAGCTCCTTATTTTTTCCTTGGGGTTGAGTTGTGGGTTAGACCACTGGCGGGGGCGCTGGTGGTCTTTTTCTTTGCTCTCAACCACTCGATTACAAAAGGCGTCACCAGCCCAGCAACG
>NZ_BCVJ01000100.1 GCF_001591685.1 Ligilactobacillus murinus DSM 20452 = NBRC 14221
TGAGATTTTTCCACGTCATGTATGAGATTTTTCCACGTCATGTATGAGATTTTTCCACGTCATGTATGAGATTTTTCCACGTCATGTATGAGATTGATTTCTAAATGTGATATAATAACCACATTAATTATTATCACTAATTTATAGGAGTGTTCAAATGGCAGTAATACAGAACAAAAAAGTAAATTTAGCATTAGATAGCTTATTAAGTAGACAAGACTATTTAGTTACACAAGCCAATGATTTAGCAAAAGCCTTTGGCAACCTTACTGCTTTTCAGCATAAGGTTTTAGACTACTGCTTTAGCTACGTACAACAGGATGATTATCAAAATAAAATTTATCAAGCTAATTTAATTGATGTCATACATCATTTTGGGTTAACTGCTTCAGGTGATAGTTATAAAAGAATTGCCAATGCTTTAAGGGCATTGGATTTAAAAACATCTATTTACATGAGAACTATTGAAAAAGATGGTCGCAAAGGCATTTTAATGACACATCTTTTTGATCATGTAAAAATAATTGAAGATGGAAAATTTGAGTTTAGATTTAGTCGAGATATAGAGCCGTATGTATTCCAACTAAAGTCTCATTTCTATTCATTTAAACTTTCTGAGCTATCAAGAGTACATTCAAAATATACATTGACCTTAATGAAGTTATGGAATGCAAACTCTTTAGGAAAACTAACAAATGCAACTATACAAGGATCATTAGAGGAATGGGAAGCTTGGTTTTTAGGAAGTGATGATAACGGTATTCCCAAGCACTGGTCAGCAGGTGTTTTCAAGAGAGATGTTATCAATAAAGCGTTAAAAGAACTAGGACAATTATATCCTAAAACACTTTTTAATCTAACAACCTTTAAACATGGACGAAATGTAACAGGATATAAATTAGATATACATTCTGTCCAAACTAATTTGGATATGAATACTGTTATAATAGACGGTGTACCACAGGAAAACAAGGTATCACAAAAAATATAATGTCAAATCTTAAAACATAACTCACCAAAACAGCACTTAAAGAATAAGTGCTGTTTTTGGTGAGTTATTCAGTTAAATCTAAGGAAATATCAAATTGCTTTAGAAAAATCCTGAGCATACCATTAAAGACATCATCTGAAAAGTTTGTTATTTCAGGGACAATTTTTGATAATTCTTTTCTAACATCATTGATGTTTAATGATGCTTTGTCGGAAAGAAAACTTAATCGCCCCATTATTTTATCGTGATCTTCAATCGTTAACCCTAATTCTAGACAAAAAACATGTGAAGAAATTGGTTTTTGAACTGAGTGACCAAGAAATGTTGCTAAGTCAATGATTGAAGCTTCTAAGAGCATGTGATTCTCTACCTTAGAGAGTATATAGTCATTTATATTCATATGAACCAGCTGAGAGCCTCCTTAACATGGAACGCTATTTTGGATGCTTGTGATGCTGAAACTCCATTTTTGACCAGTTCTCGGTATACCGCATCTTTGACTGCGTCCGCTGGTACTTCACTCCATTTTAGTAATGGTTTTAGAGCATTGACTATTGCTCCGTAATATTTATCTACCTGCTTAGCCACAGTATTTCCTGCAGATGCTCTAACCGCATTTACTATGGCTCCTCTGCTTTGAATTGCTTTTCTAAGAGCTGCTTTCGCAATTTTGGTCCAAATACTACGCTGTTCCTTTAAGTAAGTGTAATCACTTTCTTTTACAGGAGCAGTGATTTCTGTTGCCACTTCGGTTGATGCCTTGATAGTTTGTACAGTTGGAGATGCAATAGGAACTAGTAATAGTGTTAGTAAACTTGAGACTAATAATTTCTTAGAGTTCATTGTAGTGCTCCTTTCTGGTACGTATAAACATATTGTTGTACCCGCTTTCATTATAGCACGAGAGATATATTGTGAGCTAGCTATTTTTTGTTAGTCAACTACCCCTCACTTTAGTGAGGGGTAGTTGACTATAAAACTATATCGAACCCTAGTCTCGATATAGTTTGTTTGTCGATCAATATTGATCGACAAAATATTTTTGATTTCACTTTTTAT
>NZ_BCVJ01000101.1 GCF_001591685.1 Ligilactobacillus murinus DSM 20452 = NBRC 14221
AAATAATGAAACCACTTACACTAATAATTGTACACAATTTTTATATAAACGTCAAACTATAGTTCTATTCGTTAAAAGTAATATCTCATTTATTTTTGAAATATTTTAGATTAGACTCTGTTATCCTCAGTTGTAGCTTTAAATCATAGTACTCTTTAAATGTTATACTATTTTTAGCACTCTCTACATCGTTTTTTACGCTATCATACCTTTGTAGCGCTGACATATTTTGTTCACGTGTATTCGTAGATCTTGAGTCTTCTAATAGTTGATCAACTTCTTCTTTCAACTGATCGTATGACTTTGCAGAAGTGGAACTTTCTTCACTTGAATTGGTAGAGTCAGAACTCGAAGCCGTTTGCCTGGAACTATTGGATATAGATTTGCTCTCCATCTTCTTTGCTATGGCAATACGTTCGTTCCCTTCATCCAACATTTTTCTAGCTTCCTGCTTTTGATCATATGCTCCCCAAATAACAAGGGCTAGAAATATAAGCACTGCAACAGCGACCCATGAAAAGATCTTAATATTCTTCTCGAATGTTACTTTTTTCTTATTCAGCGCGCTCTCTTTCTTACCAATCTCTGTTAAAACTTTACTTCTGACTCTTTTAGCGATAAGTTGATCCAAATCCTTTTCTTTTTCTTTTGCCTGCTTTATAGCTATATTTGCTTTAGAGACTTGGTCCGTAGTCTTTTGGTTCAATAGATCTATTTGGTTTTTTAACTTTCGGTTTTCGATTAAGATCAGATCGGCGTTGTTTAGCTTCTCGTTTTTCTCGCTCACTTTCTGTAGCTTGTCGTTTAGCCTCAAAACTTCGTTGCTTAGCTCTTGTTTCTCGAATAAGAGCTTCTGTATCTGTTTCTTTTGCTCTTGAATTTGTAAGTTCTGTATTTCCAGCTGTTGTGTTTGTTTCTCTACTGTTGCTGATAGCTCGTTTAGCATGTCTGAGGATCTCATGTATACGCTCCTGTTCTAAGTTTTTTTGCCTTGTTATTTCTTTTTTCAACTTTACGATCATCTTTTGAACTTTTTGCCATTCTAAGAGCAATAAATTTATGTATTTATTGCTCTTACGTACTTGCTTGTTATAGCTGATTATCTCTGATTTACCAGGAGAATGTTGTTCAATTTTACGAGCGTAATATCCTTCATGTTTAGTTGGCATCTGTAGCTTTCCCTGACGCTCATAGCTTCTGTGATCGATCTGCTTTCCTTTGTCTAAGAATTTATTACAAGATCTAGCCCAATTCTTACGCCAAAATTCGACCTTTTTTTTATCATTCCAGTCGTTATAGCTCACAGACTCTCTTTCCCACTGTTTAGCATTCCGTGCTCCTAACTTTTGTTTCCCTGTCTTAGGATCGATAATTGGTATTCTTGCCCCACGATCGTCTAATTTGTAAGTGCTTTTTCTTTTAGGCGCCCATGAGCCGTTTTTCTTTATGCTCCGTACTGTTAACATGATGTGTGCGTGCGGGTTTCCGTCATGTTTGTCATGAATGGACCAGTCAGCGCACATACCTTCAGAAACAAAGTTTTCTTGAATATAATCATGCAGGAGTAATCTTTGCTGGGGTACGCTCAATTCTTTAGGCAGTGCTACTTCTATTTCTCTTGAAAGTCTTGCATTAGCCTTCTTCTCCGCGCGTTCTACTGCATTCCAAAGGGTTTCCCTGTCTAAATATTCCAACGGTGCTTCTGATGGGAGCTGTATCTCACTATATGCGACCCCGTGTTTGTTACTGAAGTCTTTTACTTCGTCATAGCGCTTATCATACAAACGTTCTCCCGATCGATAAGCTGCTGAAGCTATCGCTGATTGTCCTTTTCCTCGACTGATTATCTTTACTGACAAATGGTATATTGCCATGCTGATGCCTCCTTTTTGTTAAGCTTTTTGGAAAAAGCTTATACTCAAATCGAGCGGAAAATATAGCTCGATTTGAGTAATACTATAATTTCGAACACTAGTCTCGAAATTATAGTATTTTGCAATGTATATACATTGCAAAATATTTTTGATTTCACTTTTTTT
>NZ_BCVJ01000102.1 GCF_001591685.1 Ligilactobacillus murinus DSM 20452 = NBRC 14221
GTCAACCACCACTGACTAAAGTCAGTGGCTTGTGAGCCGAAAATCCTTACAGATTTCGAACCACAATTTGCGTAGATAGGGACAACTTATTTGACCAACCGAAATTGTAATCAAACAGCGGTCGTCTAATTACCAACGCCTTTTATGTCCCCAGGTTGCCATAGGGACAGATAAGCTAAGCTAGTTTAGCTATTCCCTTATCAAGAATATTTTTAGCTGCGTTCCAGTCACGAATATGGTGAATACCACAGTTAGGACAAGTCCATTTTCGGTCATCTAACGTTAGTTTGTCCGTCCCATTAGTGCCCATCACAAAGCCACAATCGCAACATGTTTGGGTAGTGTTTCTTGGATTGATTGTGATAAATTGACGCCCATAAAGCTTTGCTTTATAAGCCAACATGCCAAGAAATGTTCGCCAACCAACGTCAGAAATACTAAGTGCTAAAGCATGATTTTTAAGCATATTCTTGCTACGCAACTCTTCGGCTACTACTAAATCGTGGTTCTTGATTAATGCAGTAGAGATTTGTTGGAGAAAATTATGTCTTTGGTTCATTACTTTGGCATGAAGTTTGGCAACTAGCAAGCGTTGCTTTTGGTAATTTTTACTATCGCGTAAAGAACGATGTTCTTTTTTTGCACGTTGTTGCCGTCTAGATAAAATGCGCTGTTCTTTGGCTAATTTACCTTTAATAGTGCGATAATATCGTGGATTAGGAACTATGTTACCTCCACTGTCGGTTAAGAAGTTATCAGTATTAAGATCAATTCCAACATGCCCATGAGTAGCTTTGGCCACTTTAACAAAAGATTCATCTGAAGCTAACTGCATTGATAAGAAGAAGCGATCCGCTGAATCTTTAGTCAACGTCACAGTACCAATTCTAGTCTCGCATATTCTTTTCAAAAGCCGTGCTTGCGAACCGGCAACACGTAACAGTCCGATTTTAGGGACTTTGACATGGCTATTATCTAGAAAACAGACTGTACCGTTAGTTAGCAACGCAGTCTTTTGCCCTGGGTATTGACAATTGGTTTGATAACGCCAGCGATAATTCTTTCGATGAAACTTAGGAACACCAGCGGTGTGAACCTTCCGAAAAGCATTCCAAGCTTTCCGATAGTTCTGAATGGCATTAGCTTTCGTCAAACTATCAATTCGTTTATCTTCTAAGAATTGATAGTGATTAGACATTTGCTTAGCGTTTTGGCGCATAGTTAGTTGCTTAATACGATCCCGAACTATGTCAATCGGTAGCTTAACTCTGCGAAGCTGCATCAGTTCCTTATTGATCGCAACCATTTCGTTATAGATAAAGCGACTAGCGTCACTGTTGATTTTAATCAACTGCTTTTGTTGGTCACTAGGATAGCAGCGCATTTTTAGGCCATAATGATATTTCATTTTTGCCATTGATTTCATTTGATTTCACCTCCCTTATTGATATAATAACATTATATCATGATGTCAATGTATTAACAAAGGAGACCATATTATGACTAAAGAAAAAATCAAAGAGGCCATTTATACTCGTCGTTATATCTATAATTTCCATTACCATTTGATCTGGGTAACTAAATATCGCAATCAGACTTTTACAACCGAGGCCTTATCTAACGAAATGAAAGCTATCTTGCAGCAAGTTGCAGATAACAATGACATCGTAATCGAAAAGATGGAAGTCATGCCGGATCACATTCATATGCTGATCAGTTTTCCGCCAAGCAAAGCGCCGGCTAGTGCCATTAAGGCGCTCAAAGGACGTAGTGCCTATA
This sequence comes from Ligilactobacillus murinus DSM 20452 = NBRC 14221, assembly GCF_001591685.1. Lineage (GTDB taxonomy): Bacteria > Bacillota > Bacilli > Lactobacillales > Lactobacillaceae > Ligilactobacillus > Ligilactobacillus murinus. The sequence goes on from NZ_BCVJ01000102.1 coordinate 1,780, forward strand.
TTTTTTTACAAAATCATCCAGAAATACGACGTAGCCAATATTGGGGCGGTCATCTTTGGTCGCCAAGTTACTATATGAGTACATTGGGCAATATGAGCAAAGAAGTTGTAGAGAAATATATCAATGACCAAAAATATACAGAAACAAACAAAAA
>NZ_BCVJ01000103.1 GCF_001591685.1 Ligilactobacillus murinus DSM 20452 = NBRC 14221
CTGTAGCCCACTAGCATGCACTTCACTGATATAATTTGCGATCCCATCAGCGGCACCACCAGTGAGGCCCCCCTTGCCACTTGCAAAAGTATTTAAACTCTTTTGTGTTTTACGTAATAGATCACGCCGGCTATTCAAACCTTGGTTTGCCGCTAGCATGAATTCATATAGCTCCATGTAATTCATCTTAGTCATTTGCTTCACCTCATCTTCTGGCTGTTAAATTATCCTTGAAGTACTGATAGTTATCTAACTTTTTATTTGAAAGATCTATTGTTCACCCGTATTTTTTTCGATCAATTTTCCTTGTTCACTTAGTTCTTTGATAATATGTTGCATGGCCCATTTACGATATTTAGCAAATAAATAGATCGCAATGATGATCGGAGCAAAAATTGCTAAGCCATAAAGCACTCCATGACGATCACCGATCACAACTGATATCGTATTGGCTAGACCGATCCCAGCTGCTAAGATCCCGAAACCTAGGTAACTAACTACACCACCAAAAAGATATGACTTTTCAAAGACTACGCTACCATCTTGAATATAAAATTCTTCAGGATGAGCCAAGATACGTTGTTGATAATATTTAAATGACATAAAGCCACTCAGTAACAAGACCCCACTTAAGCCAAAAACTGCTAAAAATAATGAAACTGCCTCATTTTTAACTAAGTCTCCCAATAAGATCATTGCTCCACCAGCTGAAGCAAAAACCACTAATGTTTGAAATAATGCAAAACCTGTAGATAATTTACCTGCCACACCACTCTTACCAACTGATAAATTCAAGCAATAAACGATCACAAACAACACAATAACACCTAATAAATCAAATACATTTGTCATTGTAATTCTCCTCTCGATCTTAAAAATAATAAGGGTCAATCAATATCTTTAGACTTACTTTCATCATCCTCTACTTGCAACAACCCTTTGCGACGTAACACCCAGACGATATACTTAAACATCCATTTGCGGTATTGGGTTATTAACCAAATTGCTACGATAAGTGGGATCAACACTGTACTAGCAATCAGTAAACCTTCCCTATCACCGACTAGCGCCATTACAATATACATTGCTCCAATACCTGCTGCTAATAAACCATATGTCATGAATGACGTTATTCCACCTAGCAGATAAGATTTATTTATCTCTAAATCTTCTCCTTTAACTGTCACTTCATCCGGATGTTTTACTACACGATTCCGATAAAACACTATCAATATCAATCCACTCACTATTAAAGGACCCGATAAGCCTAACATTGTTCCTAAACTCCCCCAAATGTCATACTTTGCTGTTTTATCATACATTGTCTGACCTAGCGCTGCCCCATTCAAGATAGCTAAAGCTCCGATTATCACACTATATCCAATAGCCTCCAAGCCATTTAATTTGTCACTATATCCTCGCGTGCCAAATGTCAATACTGTTGCTAATACTCCCAAACATAACCAAATCACTATATAGGGACTATCCCATGTCTCTATTGCCATATCATCGCCTCCAATTCTCTGATTCTACCACGTATAGAGTTCTTTCATATCTCTCAAAAGATCAAACGTATTGTCTAATTCAGACCGAACACTATTATCACCAAATTTTTCTCTGAGCATTGCTCTATTTGCGATCTTATCGGTTACCTTGCCG
>NZ_BCVJ01000104.1 GCF_001591685.1 Ligilactobacillus murinus DSM 20452 = NBRC 14221
TCTAAGTGATAAGAGCAATAAACATTTTGCGAAGTCAATTCGCTAGTAAAAATAAAGAGTCACAAACTTTAAATTGAGAGTTTGATCCTGGCTCAGGATGAACGCTGGCGGCGTGCCTAATACATGCAAGTCGAACGAAACTTCTTTATCACCGAGTGCTTGCACTCACCGATAAAGAGTTGAGTGGCGAACGGGTGAGTAACACGTGGGCAACCTGCCCAAAAGAGGGGGATAACACTTGGAAACAGGTGCTAATACCGCATAACCATAGTTACCGCATGGTAACTATGTAAAAGGTGGCTATGCTACCGCTTTTGGATGGGCCCGCGGCGCATTAGCTAGTTGGTGGGGTAAAGGCTTACCAAGGCAATGATGCGTAGCCGAACTGAGAGGTTGATCGGCCACATTGGGACTGAGACACGGCCCAAACTCCTACGGGAGGCAGCAGTAGGGAATCTTCCACAATGGGCGAAAGCCTGATGGAGCAACGCCGCGTGGGTGAAGAAGGTCTTCGGATCGTAAAACCCTGTTGTTAGAGAAGAAAGTGCGTGAGAGTAACTGTTCACGTTTCGACGGTATCTAACCAGAAAGCCACGGCTAACTACGTGCCAGCAGCCGCGGTAATACGTAGGTGGCAAGCGTTATCCGGATTTATTGGGCGTAAAGGGAACGCAGGCGGTCTTTTAAGTCTGATGTGAAAGCCTTCGGCTTAACCGGAGTAGTGCATTGGAAACTGGGAGACTTGAGTGCAGAAGAGGAGAGTGGAACTCCATGTGTAGCGGTGAAATGCGTAGATATATGGAAGAACACCAGTGGCGAAAGCGGCTCTCTGGTCTGTAACTGACGCTGAGGTTCGAAAGCGTGGGTAGCAAACAGGATTAGATACCCTGGTAGTCCACGCCGTAAACGATGAATGCTAAGTGTTGGAGGGTTTCCGCCCTTCAGTGCTGCAGCTAACGCAATAAGCATTCCGCCTGGGGAGTACGACCGCAAGGTTGAAACTCAAAGGAATTGACGGGGGCCCGCACAAGCGGTGGAGCATGTGGTTTAATTCGAAGCAACGCGAAGAACCTTACCAGGTCTTGACATCTTTTGACAATCCTAGAGATAGGACTTTCCCTTCGGGGACAAAATGACAGGTGGTGCATGGTTGTCGTCAGCTCGTGTCGTGAGATGTTGGGTTAAGTCCCGCAACGAGCGCAACCCTTATTGTTAGTTGCCAGCATTAAGTTGGGCACTCTAGCAAGACTGCCGGTGACAAACCGGAGGAAGGTGGGGATGACGTCAAATCATCATGCCCCTTATGACCTGGGCTACACACGTGCTACAATGGACGGTACAACGAGTCGCAAGACCGCGAGGTTTAGCAAATCTCTTAAAGCCGTTCTCAGTTCGGATTGTAGGCTGCAACTCGCCTACATGAAGTCGGAATCGCTAGTAATCGCGGATCAGCATGCCGCGGTGAATACGTTCCCGGGCCTTGTACACACCGCCCGTCACACCATGAGAGTTTGTAACACCCAAAGCCGGTGGGGTAACCTTTTGGAGCCAGCCGTCTAAGGTGGGACAGATGATTGGGGTGAAGTCGTAACAAGGTAGCCGTAGGAGAACCTGCGGCTGGATCACCTCCTTTCTAAGGATAATTTCGGAAACCTGCAC
>NZ_BCVJ01000105.1 GCF_001591685.1 Ligilactobacillus murinus DSM 20452 = NBRC 14221
GGTTATAATGCCCTCTAAGTATACAGATGAAATAGAAAATTCATCTTATACTTGGAGGGTATTTTATATGTCTAGGAAATCAAAATACAGTGCAGAACAAAAATTAGCTATACTAAATGAACTAACCCGTTCTAATATCAGTGAGGTGGCTAAAAAGTATGCAGTGGGCAAAAAAACTATTAGAACTTGGGGGTATCTATATAAATATCAGGGCATTAATGGCTTACGATCTACTCACAATAATCATAGATATTCAAAGGAATTTAAATTATCTTTGGTGCAACAATATCAAAAATCAGATGAGTCGCTTGAAATATTCGCGATCAAGCATGGGCTAAAGTCCAAAACACAACTGCTAGATTGGATTATGCAGTATAATGAATCAAAACTAAAGGCTTATACGCCAAGAAAGCGAGATTCAATTATGCCAGGAAGAAAAACTACTTTTGAAGAACGATTATCGATAATCGAAGAGTTGATCAAGCATGATGTCAATTACAACTGGGCCGTAGAAAAATATAACGTTAGTTATCAACAAGTTTATGGGTGGTATCAAAAGTATCGTAAAAGTGGCAATGATCCACAATCACTTCGTGATCGTCGAGGCAAAACTAAGCCACAAAAAGAGTGGACAGAAATTGATCAGCTAAAGGCTGAGAATCGATTATTAAAGGCCCAACTTCTCCGTAAAGAAATGGAGGAAGCATACGCAAAAAAAGTGATGGAAATACGCAATCGGGAGGGAAACGATTCTTCAAACAACAAGCCATCAAAGAACTAAATAAAGAATATGGTTGGTCAATCGTTAGCTTGTGTCAAATCGCTGGTATTACTAGAGACGCCTATTACAAATGGATTCGCAGAAAGCCAAGTAAGCACGAAAATGAACAAGCAGAGTTACTTAGTTCAATTCTAGAATTGGAAGAAAAACATAAGTGGACTTTGGGTTATTTAGGTATGACGACACAACTGGCTTTTGAAAATAAACTGAATTTTAAAGTAGGGTTAAAGCGAGTAACCAACTGTATGCGAAAACATGGAATTAGAGCAAATATCCGTAAAAAGAAACATAATCGAGTTAAACGTCATGAGGAGTATATAAATGATAACCTACTCGACGGACAATTTGATCGACAAAGACCAAACGAAGTTTGGGTAACTGATACTACAGAAGTTCTGTATGGAGTAGATAAGTTAAAGAAGGCTCGAGTGCATATAGTTCTGGATCTGTACGGTCGTTATGCGTTGAGCTACAATATTTCCGTTACAGAAACTGCAATTTCGGCAATTGAAGTATTTAGACGAGCATTTAAAATAGAACCTGATGCGCATCCGATGATCCATACGGATCGCGGAGCAGCATACCGTTCTATTGATTTTAACGACTATTTAGCCAGTCGAAACTGTATTCATAGTATGTCTCACCCAGGACATCCTTGGGAAAACTCACCGATGGAACGTTGGTGGAATGACTTTAAACTAATTTGGTTAGCAAAACGCACTCGACCTAAGACGTTGGAAGAATTAGAGGAATCAGTAAAAGAATCTATTGAATATTTCAACACGCAACGTGCATATACATCAAAAAACGGCTTGACCGCAGAAAAATTCCGCGTTCAAACCGCATAAACTATTTTTCTATTTAAA
>NZ_BCVJ01000106.1 GCF_001591685.1 Ligilactobacillus murinus DSM 20452 = NBRC 14221
TAACAAATATATTCGAAATAAAAAAGTTAACAAATATTATATTGCTAAGGAACAAAATAAATTTTTAGGAAAAATACAGGGAAAGGCGAGAAGATCAAGTTCAAGAGATGTTAAAGCATTTGATAAAAATGATGACGATCAGGTTTACATGCCAGTTTGGTTAATGATGAATGAATTAACATTAGGTGATTCAATTTATATTGTTAAGTTAATGTCAAATAGAAATAGAAGAGCCATTGCCGAAAAATTTGAATGTAGTGTTGATGAGTTGATCAGTTGGTTAGAATGTATAAATTTGGTGCGAAATATTTGTTGTCATAACGGCAACTTAGTTGATATCAAGTTAGTTACTCAGCCTAAATTGCCAAAAGATTTTGAAGATGTTTTGTATTTAAAAAGTGAGAAAGAAGACAGTGCAAACTATACGAATAGACTTGCCATTGTTATTTGTATAGTTGTTAAACTGATGAGTAGCATCAACATTCGGTATCGCTTTGGTAATTTAATAAATGCATTGAATCATTTATTAGATGAAACTAACACGCCCGAAGTATATGGATTTAGGGATAAAAAGGCAATATATGAATGTTTTAGTAAAGAAAGAGAACTGATTTTTAAGGAGTAGCTTGGATCTCTTCTTTTGTTGGTGTAGGAGCATCGGCAGGCAATTCATAGATTTTCCTAACTAACAGGAGAAGTAAAGTTATGCTTTGTCCAAGATTTACTAAAGGTTCATAAAAGCAAAAAATATCCCTAAATCACACTGTACTAGGGAGAGTAAAATTTTACTTTGAGCTATCTAATTTTAATTGGTATGAATTATAAGCCTATCATATAATATGGTCGTGATAGTTAGCTATCTTAGTGGTGGAAAATTAGCCAGTAGAAAAGAGATTCAAGATGCTTTGAATTTACAAAAAAGTTATACCTCAGAGATCATTTCCACTATGAAAAAGAAAGGTATACTACTATCTGAAGGAAGAGGCAGAGCAACTAAATATTATTTGGTAACAGATAATATATTAAATTAATGGATTCAACGTTGAATAGGAGCAAAAGATTCCCTGACGTGGAAAAGCCGATTATGACAGGAAAAAGCTACCGGACGAAAAGTACTTCGGTTCGCACTTAAGCAGTCGGATGTTTCTAGCTCTTTTTTACTATAGAGTTAAAATTATTGGACAACAAGCGGTTCCTCGATATGATTCTCTAAAAAAGTGATCTAATAGATGGAAAAAATTACAAATGAAGATGAGCTTATGGCTGTAGTTTATAATTTCTTTGTAGACAGTAATAACTGATAATGAATGAAAAGCATTAAAAATAGTGTAGGTTCAAAGCAGTTTTAGCTGAGCATTAATGAGCTTATCGTATGATCTAAGACAGATAGAAATCAAAAATGTGTCTAAATGTGTTGGACTGACGCCAAATGTTAATTAATTTTACAAAAAGATCGTAAATTATGGGCAACAGGAACTTAGTTGGGCTATCATCATATGGGGTGATATTTTAAAAAAATTCAAAGTAACACCATTCCCAGATCTACACTAATATAACTACGAAGATGGTTCTTTGTGATAGGGTAAATACAAATAAGAGCGGATATCCCACACAGTGGTAATTTATCCGCCTTTATTTTAT
>NZ_BCVJ01000107.1 GCF_001591685.1 Ligilactobacillus murinus DSM 20452 = NBRC 14221
GTTGGTCTACAACTATGAGGCTAAGTTAGTTGATGAACATGTATTGCAATTGAATATAATCGATGATACCACGCAAAAGGTTCTTGAGAATGGTATTGTTTTAGGTAAAGGTCTTTTGAATGGACCTGTAGCTAAAGATGTAGTTGATAAATACAATGCTAAGTTTGAAGAACTGAGAACTAAGGGTTATGACGTGAGATCATACGATGAATTACCAGCTGACTATACTGCTGACAAGACATTGACGATCCATGTTACGCACGGAACTAAGGAAGTGGCAGGTCCTGATCGAACGGTGAATGTTTTACTCGAGTATGTTTATGGCAACGGACCAAAACAGGGTAGTTTTGCATCAGAGCCATATAAAGAAGAGCATACCTTCACATCGATCAATGTGGTCGATAAAGTAACGGGTGAGATCGTTGAAACAAAATGGTCATTGCCAACTGCAAGTCCTGTGATCAAAACGCCTAAAGTAGAGGGGTATGTAGCTGATAAAGCAACAGTCAAGATCCCAGATATCACTCCAGATTCTAAAGACGTTAAACTAAATGTAACGTACTTGACGATCTTGCCAAAAGAAAATATCAAGATCGAGTGGGGACATGCTTTAGCAGCTAAAGATGTGATCATTGTGCCAGAAAAATTAGAAAACTTGGTGATCGATCAAACCTGGAAGTTAGTTCCAGATTTCAAACCAACTTCACTAACTGATCGCTTGACATCAGGCATCGTTACAGTAACGCTAAGTGATGGAACTAAACTTGATGTTGAAGTCGAAATTGAAGTGGCTAAATTATCTGAAAGTAATGAACCAAAAGTTGATCAAGTGACGATTTCTAAAGATAAACAACTCGATCCAAAACAAGTGGTCAATAATCTGGCTGAACTTCCTGATCGTACCCAGTTGGAATGGGTCAAAGAACCGACCGCTTTGGCAGATGGAGTACTCAATGTAAAATATCCAGACGGTTCTAACGATCTAGTAGAAGTTAAGGTCAAAAAGACGGCGATAGCAAACGATGCTACACAAACTCCAAAAGACATCAATGAAGCAGGGATCAAAGCTACACTTGAAATAAAAACAACTGATCAAACTGAGACAGAGATGCCTAAGACGACCGAACTACCACAAACAAGTGACAAAATCGACAATACAGCCGGTATCCTTGGTATAGCTGTAGCTACACTGGGTGGATTGCTAGGGTTTGGAACAACTAAACATAAAAAGAAAAGCTAGTCTCACATATCTAGTTTAGAAAGTTAAAAAGTTCTCTGAAGACAACCGTCTTTAGAGAACTTTTTAGTTGAATAAGTAGAATCAAATAATATACAAATTTTGGATAAAATTCTGGCTAAGACCGAGTTGATATTTGTGTGCCTAAATCTAAAAAGTAGTGAAAACTCCCTATCATATTCGTATATTTCAAAGCATATAGTTATAAAAAACAAAACTTATCTATTTTGAATAGAGTTTGTCTACATTCTGGCGCTAGAAATTTTGGG
>NZ_BCVJ01000108.1 GCF_001591685.1 Ligilactobacillus murinus DSM 20452 = NBRC 14221
AATAATAGTTGGGCGGAAATCCCCTTACTTTAGTGAGGGGCTGGATAGCCCTAGCTTACGTCAGTAAGCTATTAATATGATATATTAATAGTTGAAAGGTGGTGAAGTAAAATGAAATCAATGAGTAAACTAGCTTATCACTTTGGGTTAAAAATGCGAATTTATCCTTCGACTAAGCAAAAGCAAATTATTCAAGTCAACTCTGATATTAGTCGCACGGTGTATAATAAGATGGTGGCGATTGACCAAGAATTATACCACTTAAAGCAAGTTAAATTGCCAATTGATACTATCCAAGCACGGATTGTTGACTTGGAGAGTCGTAAAAACGCTAGAAACATGTCTAATCACTACCAATATATGCAAGATAAACGAATTGATAGTTTGACTAAAGCTAATGCAATCCAAAACTATCAAAAGGCTTGGAAATTGTATCGCAAGGTTCATAAAGCTGGCACACCTAACTATCATAAGAAAAGTTATCGACAAAGTTATCAAACCAATTGCCAGTACGGTAAAAATAAATCCATGGATATGTTTAGTGGGTCAGTTAGATTTATTGATAAGAAGCATATCCAAATGCCCAAATTAGGTAAATTGAGAGTCAGTGGCTCATACCGTCGTATTTTAGATAAGAAAAGCGATATTAGAATCGGAACAGTAACTATCTCAAAAGATAGTGCTGATAGGTATTTTGTTTCCATGCAATTAGGGTCTGATACCCCATTCGTTAAAATCTTACCTAAAACCAATTCTCAAATCGGCATTGACCTTAATACCGAGAACTTCTTAACGACTAGTGACGGCGTAATTGTTGATAACCCACGTTATTATCGAACTATTAAGCATAAATTAGCTAAGGCTCAACGAACCTTATCACGGCGTGAATTGCGAGCTAAGAAAGAAAACCGTTCCTTACGTGATAGTAAGAATTATCAAAAACAAAGACACTTAGTAGCTAAGTTGCATGATAAAATTCGCAATCAACGAAAAAACTTCTTAAATTATCTCTCCATGGTACTTATCAATAACCACGATTTGATTGTGGCAGAGAATCTAAGAAGTAGTAATTTGTTGAAAAATAACGCTTTAGCTATGTCAATTTCTGATGTCGGTTGGCGAAGCTTTTTACAAAAATTAGAATACAAAGCTAATTTATACGGACGAATCTTTATTACCGTTAACCCAAAGAACACAACGCAAATGTGTCATACGTGCAAATTTGTAATGGGAACTGATGATACTCAAAAACTAACCCTAAAGGACCGTCAGTGGATATGCCCTCAATGTGGAGCTTTCCACATTCGTGACCACAATGCTAGTCTAAATATCTTAGACAAAGGCTTAGCTAAGTTGGCTAAATAACTCATTAAAATAGTCCGTTTGGCAACTTGCGGACTCTAATGGCGTTGGTAATTAGCGTGTCAGACTTATGATTTATCTCAGATGGATTATAAGCAGGGCTGTATCTACGCAAATTGTGATTAAAAGCCGTAA
>NZ_BCVJ01000109.1 GCF_001591685.1 Ligilactobacillus murinus DSM 20452 = NBRC 14221
GGCTCTATACTTTTTACTGTGTAATGATATTACTTCATTACACAGCTTTTTTGATTTATCATAAAATAAAAAGTATCCTATATACACAAAAAGAGCCATAATGGCATCTTTCTCTTGTGTATCCTACCACGAAAACTCAATTAGAAAGTATGGTGTCCATTATGACCTCTTTAAATTATACTACAAACATTATTGATTCAACAGTTAAATCTTGCCTTAATTGTCATGACCCGCATCTTATCTTTGATGATGAACCTTATAAAGATACTCTTAGAGGAACTAAATATCTCCTTTTCCCTGCTACTGTTTACTTCTTGCCTCAGGAATTAGCTGATTTTAGATGTCATAATTGCGGTTTTACCTCTTTCTATCGTAATGGGTTTACTCCTATGCATCTTATAAAAGTTCCTTCTGTCAATTCAACATATCAAACAGCTATTGCTGCTCGTTCTGCCAGGATCCGTTGTCGTAACTGTAACTCTACTTGCTCCGCAAGCTCTGAGCTCACTGATCATGGTTGTCAGATCTCTAAACTCCTTAAAGCCAAAATAGCTGTCAGATTAAGAATGGATATCAGTGCTAAAACTATCGCATTTGAAGAAGGTGTTTCTGCCTCTACTGTCAATCGCACGCTAGACTCTACTCGTTGCGAGTTTCGGAATAACTTTAACTTCTTACCGCTCCATCTGTGCTTTGATGAATTCAGAGGCACTCACAACACATACCACTTTATTTGTCTAGATGCTGATAACCACGCCATTCAGACTATCTTACCTAACCGATTGAAACAGACTATTTTCAACTATTTCATGCGTTTCCCCGCTCCTGTAAGAAGCTTAGTTCGTACTGTTAGCTGTGATCTGAATTCGTACTACGTTGACCTTATCAAAAAGCTTTTCCCTAATGCTAAGATCATCATCGATAGATTCCACATCGTTCAAATGCTCAATCGCGCCGTAAATTCAATGCGTACTGATTTGATGAATCAGTTTGACCATAGTTCTAAAAATTATAAGCTGTTTAAACGTAATTGGAAGCTCTTTTTAAAACGATATGATGATCTAAACTGTACTCATCAGTTTTATGAAAGATCTCAACGTAAATGGGTCACTGCGGAACAGTTAGTCAATCAAGGACTTCAATTAGCTGATCAAGACTTCCGCAAAGCATATTGGGACTATCAACGGCTCTTAGAGGTTATTGATGACCCAACACCTTCTAAAATAAAAATATTCAAGCAGTGCCTTACTGAAGTAAATCAAAAATACTCTGGCTGCCGTCCTAAAGCATCTAAGGCTGACAAAGCACTTCTAACACTTTATGATAATTTGATTCCCGTCATTACAGCTTTAGAACCCCAATATTGTCACTATACTAATGGGCCTTTAGAGGGGATAAAT
>NZ_BCVJ01000110.1 GCF_001591685.1 Ligilactobacillus murinus DSM 20452 = NBRC 14221
TATTTTAAAGACTTATATCACAGCCTCTTTAGTCTTATTATTTATCCCAGTAAATATCTTCTTTAGCTTGATCGCTTGAAAATAGCCAAACTTCAACGATCTTACCATCCTTGATCTTGAAAAGGTCGATCCCATTCATATCAAGATCATCACCATTTTCACGTTCAGCTTTAAAAGTAACATTGGCTGCTACCAGATCATCATTATCAGAGACCCAGTTGGTCAAAACTCTAAACGTACCATTTGTTGAAGCTCCAAATTTTGCTAAATGAGCTCCTAAAACTTCTTTGCCCACGATCTTGCCTGATAATTTATTTTTGCCTGGTTGATGCCAAACGATATCATCTGCCATCGTTTTAAAAACTGCTTCAAAATCCCCTGCTATCAAAGCTTCGTTGTAAGCGTTAAACACATCTAGATTACTCATATGTTATCCTCCAAAATATTTCTTTTTTGAAAACGTTCTACTATTTTAATATAATAAAATCAGTAAATAATTTAAAGTACTATATTTAAGTGAAGCTACTAACTTTTTCGCTAGTATTCACTATCAACAACAAAAAGAAAGGAGAAAAAATTATCTAATATGTCTAATGAACGCGATCCTTTATTTATGATATGTCCTTTCACGACTACAAGTCGAGTTGTTTCTGGAAAATGGGCCGTTTTAGTTTTATTCTTTTTAAAAGATGGACCTAAACGTTTCGGACAGCTAAAAAAATTACTCCCCGATATTGCCGAAACCACGCTCACCAAACAATTACGGCAATTAGAAAAAGATAAATTGATAAAACGTCAAGTCTATCCAGAGGTCCCCCCACGAGTCGAATATTACTTGAGCCCACAAGGAGAGGCTTTCAAAAAAGTCCTCGACAGCATCGAAGAATGGGGCACAAATTATATCAAATATCTCCAACAAACAGATAATTAAGCAGCGTTTTTAATAAGCACGCTGCTTTTTTTCTATCATGATGGTTTGTCTGAAGCGATCATTACCATATTATGTTAAGATAGCCCCCAAATTTAATCATTTTCAAAAGTCCCGTCTTTTAAAATAATAGTACCCAATGTATACGTATATACCAACTGGTTCTGTTGCAAAGTTTTAAATCTACTATCAAATAAGGTAGAATAATAGAAAAAGATAGCAGGAGGAATGACGATGAATCATTTTAAAGGAAAGCAATTCAGCAGGATGTGATTATTGTAGCCGTGGGCTACTATCTTCGTTATAACCTTAGCTATCGTGAAGTTCAAAAAATCTTATATGATCGTAGCATTAACGTTTCTCATACGACGATTTATCGTTGGGTGCAAGAATATGGCAAACTACTCTATCAAATTTGGAAAAAGAAAAATAAAAAATCCTTTTATCCATGGAAAATGGATGAAACGTA
>NZ_BCVJ01000111.1 GCF_001591685.1 Ligilactobacillus murinus DSM 20452 = NBRC 14221
CGCATAATGAGCGTAAGCGAATAACACATGCTCTGCATGTGTGTAAGTGCGCCCTTAGTAAAAACTAAGGGAACTACTGTCTCAACATTTACAGTCTAACATTTTATTTTTTATATGCTATATGATTTACTATATCTATACTAAAAATTATAGATTGGTGGTATCAGATTTGGAAAATAGTAGTATCGAAAAATCAGAATCTAAATTAGCAAAACTTGAAGAGAAAAAGGCTGCACTAAATGCTAAGATCAAACTTGAACGTAATAAGTTAAATGCTAAAAAACGAAAAGAACGTACAAAGCGTTTGATCGAAAAAGGTGCTATTCTTGAAAAATTACAAGGTGATGATGCAGAGTCTATTACACCGGATCAAACCCTTGAATGGCTTAAAAGTAATATCAATACAGATAGCATAACGATCCTTAAAAAGCGAGATACTCAGGTGAAGCGTCTAAAAACTCAGCTCCAAGTACTTCAGTCTGAGCTTGAATTCTTTAAATCTACTGGGCAATCATGGTCATTTACAAATGATGATGGATCTAAAACTACAGTTACAGAACGGATTATAGAACTATGGAATTCTAATAATCGTTAAATCGAGTTTAAGGGGTATTACAGCGCGTTTAACACTCCCTTAGTACAATTACACTAAATGGCTTTTAAAAACTCTTAAAGCGCATTATACGCACGAAAAAGAGGCATCCTGTTAGAATGCCCCAACTTCGTAACGTTACACTTGTTCGTAGTTACCAGCTACAATGTGCACTAGCGCTAATCATCATTACGCATTCATTATATCATACTTGCTTATGGTAAACTAGATAACGTGCACTAAAGGGCTTACCACCCTAATCGCACAGAAAGGGGGTTCTCTATCTGTGAAGATTGTGCTGATCATCATTATTTTGCCTAATAAGCAAGTAAAACGTTTAGGTAAGTTATTCGTTAGCTTACTGAAGCACCTAATCAAAAAAGCTATTCAGTTGCTAGTTTCCTTTCTGTCTGATTGATTTTAGACAGTCTAGCTAGTGTTTGGTTTCAGCGGTCCTCGTTTTGGGGTATCGCTGTTTTTTTGTTTAGACAAACTATCTTGGAAATCCGTGATTGGCAATTGGATCATTTCTCTACAAGCTTTTTTGAAAAAACTTCTTTACACGCGCGTATGTATATTACATTAACTGGATACATTAAATATTACATTACTATACATTAGGGGCAACGAAAATCCTGTAATAATAAGGGTTAGAGCAAAAATGTATGAGATTTTTCCACGTCATGTATGAGATTTTTCCACGTCATGTATGAGATTTTTCCACGTCATGTATGAGATTTTTCCACGTCATGTATG
>NZ_BCVJ01000112.1 GCF_001591685.1 Ligilactobacillus murinus DSM 20452 = NBRC 14221
AAATACTTTTTAGTACGTTAAAAATACTTTTTAGTACGTTAAAAATACTTTTTAGTACGTTAAAAATACTTTTTAGTACGTTAAAAATACTTTTTTATCAAAAAAACTCCATTTAGAGTTTAAATGGTGATAGAATATAAAAAGGGGTGACAGAAAATGTCTGATGTAAGAAATAAAAAAATGGATACGGCAATAAACGATTTACTAAGTAGACAAGATTATCTTGTCACTCAAGCTAATGAATTAGCTAGATCCTTTGGGAATTTGAAGACTTTTGAACATAAGGTATTAGACTACTGCTTTAGTTTTGTAGAGAAGGAAGATCTAAAAGATAAAGATTATACGTTAGTTGTTAGTGATATACTTAGACATTTTGGACTTAATTTGTCTGGAAAAAATTATAATCGTGTATTACTTGCGTTTAAAAAACTTAACGAAAATACTGCGATCTATATGCAAATAACTAGAAACGATGGAAAAAAAGCTGTAATAATGACATCTTTATTCGATCACATCACAGTTGTAGAAGATGGAGTAATAGAATTCAGTTTTAGTTCTAAAGTAGCTCCATATGTGTTTGAGTTAAAAAAGAATTTTTACTCATTCAAACTCTCTGAATTGGGAAAAATTAAGTCAAAATATACGATAAGTTTACTTAAACTTTGGAATGCTAACGCATTTGGAAAGTGGCGAAATTATAATGATCCCAATAGTTTACCACCTAGCGTAACAATACAGGGAACTCTTGAAGATTGGCAATCTTGGTTTTTAGGATCAGATGAAAATGGTAAGCCTAAGAGATGGCCCGCAGGCCGTTTTAAACAAAAAACAATTGATGTTGCCGTAAAAGAATTATCCGAAATATATCCCAAAACACTAATAACAGTAACGACTATGAAACACGGTCGACGTGTTACTGGTTATACATTAGATATATATTCGGTAAATACACACTTGAATATTACTTAAAATGAAAAAAAGAGGCTTAGACATATGTCTAAGCCTCTTTTTTTCTATCACATAGAAAAGTATCCTAGGATAATGCAACTAATAAGTAATTGCACTCCTCCCAGTATCCCTTTAAAAATATTATATTTTTTTGTATGAAGTACGTATGCTTTATTAATTAAGTATTCACCGTAGAAAATAGTAATAAAATTAAAGAGAATAAAAAATACATACTGAGGGATTGTCCTAACCAATGCCCAAGAACTAGTAACAGCTAACAGTGTAAACACTATCGTAAGATAATATTTACTGAGATATTGGGTAGAGGATTTGTAGAACATTATAATTCACTCCTAACATAACAATGAGCCAGCTTGATAAACTAGTCCAA
>NZ_BCVJ01000113.1 GCF_001591685.1 Ligilactobacillus murinus DSM 20452 = NBRC 14221
GTCAAGTCCATAATCCTGTGTAAAATACTATACAATGTTTTACCGGTCTCTCATTGATCAAACTTAATATATTTTCTTGTAGAACTGAGCCATTCGTCATGAAGTTCCATAAGGACAGCTCCAATTAGTCGATTGGCAGACGTTCGGTTGGGAAAAATCCGAATAATCTTTTCTCTTCTGCGGACTTCCTGGTTCAGTCGTTCAAGAAGGTTGGTGCTTTTTAGCCGATTGTGCCCATTTCCGATAACCGTATATTGAAAGGCTTCTTCGAAGCCATTATCCAATGTTTCGCAAGCTTTTGTATATTTAGACTGGTCGATATATTCACCGACTAAGGCATTCTTAGCTGTTCGAGCGAGTTCAATATCCGTAAACTTAAAGATTGCTTTTACTGCTTCTCTAAACGGTTTTGAATTCTTTTTTGGAATGGAACTGAAGATGTTTCTTAAAAAATGGACCTGGCATCTCTGCCAACTTGCGTTGGTAAAGGACTTACGAATCGCAGACACTAGGCCTTTATGGGCATCAGAAATGATGAGTTCTGTCCCCTGTAGACCGCGTTCTTTTAAGTAGTCAAAGAAGATGGACCATGTGTCATCACTTTCTTCATTTTGGATCATGAAGCCAATGATTTCACGGTCACCATCTTCCGTTATTCCGACTGCAATATGGCAGCTCTTAGAAAGCACTCGATGGTCTTCTCGGACTTTTATGTAGAGAACATCCGTCATCAGATAAGGATAATTCGTACCTGAGAGTGAACGGTTCTGCCATTCGTTGACCATCGGGTCTAACTGTTCAGTCAGGCTAGAAACAAAAGATTTCGATACCGATTTTCCACAGAGTTCCTCAACAATCTTTGAAACTTTACGGGTAGAAACACCTGAGACATACATCTCTAACATGGAAGCGAGCAGTGCCTTTTCATTTCGCTGATAACGCTCAAACACCGTCGGTGCAAATTCACCATCACGTGTTCTGGGCACTTTTAATTCAAGTGTACCCACACGAGTCGTAAAATCTCGCTCGTAATAGCCGTTTCTTTGACTCTGACGACTTTCTGATCGTTCATAGTCATCGGCTTGAATATATTCGGTTCGTTGATTTTCCATCAATTGATTGAAAATAGTGGTTAGAATGTTTTTAGATACATCATCTTTTACCGAATGTTCAATAATACTTTGAATCTCTTTGTTGTTCAGTGTAAAATGTACTTGGGTCATGTAACGTCCTCCTAGGTATGTTTTTGTGGTTAAAAACATTGTACCGTAAAAAGGGCTGTTACATGGCCTTTTAACTTTTACACAATTATATGGACTTTA
>NZ_BCVJ01000114.1 GCF_001591685.1 Ligilactobacillus murinus DSM 20452 = NBRC 14221
GTGCTGACTTGTTTTTAGTAAATGAGATCGATCTAGCTACATATCGTGGAGTTGATCTGGCTAAGTTACGGACTGAAATAGCAGCTAAACAGCGACAAGCGCTGATCTTGATGACTGATCTAAAAGATAATCAAGGAGTTCAAAATATTATTTGCTGGATCGAAAAAACTCTAGCTAAATTACAGAAAGAAGCGAGATAGATATGTGTACTGCAGTATCATTTAAAACAAAGGATCACTATTTGGGGAGAAATTTTGACTATGAGTTCTCTTATGGTGAAAAAGCTGTTATTATCCCACGGAATTATGTTTTTGAATTGCGAAAATTACCGGCTTTGAGCAAACACTATGCCATGGTCGGCTTGACGTCTGTTTTTGACGACACGCCTCTTCTTTATGATGCTGTCAACGAGCATGGCTTAGCGATGGCGGGCTTGAACTTTGAAGGCAATGCCGTTTTTTATGACTTTGATCCTGAGATGGATAATGTGACACCATTTGAATTTATCCCATATATTTTAGGTCAATGTAAAAATGTGGCTGAAGCTAAGCAAATGTTGACTAAGATCAACTTGGTCAATGAAGCATTTAGGGCTGATCTACCTTTATCTCCATTGCACTGGATCATCAGTGACAGTGAAGATAATACGATCGTGGTCGAAAATTTGGCTGATGGGATGAAAGTATACGATGATCCCGTTGGTGTGATGACCAATAATCCAACATTTGATAAGCAACTCTTTAATTTGAACAATTACCGAGGCTTATCGGCTAAAACACCTGAAAATACTTTTGCTCCGACGGTCGAGCTACCAGCATACAGTCGGGGGATGGGAACTTTAGGTCTTCCAGGCGACCTGACTTCGAGCTCACGTTTTGTCAAAGCAGCTTTTGTTAAAGCACATTCGGTTTGTGAACCAGATGAAAGTTCCAGCGTCAGCCAAGTTTTCCATATCTTAAGTGCGATCGAACAACAACGAGGCTGTTGTGAAGTGAGCGAAGGAAAGTATGAATATACGATCTATTCTGCTTGTTATAACAAAGATAAAGGGATCTTATATTATAAGACGTATGAAGATAGTCAGATCACAGCTTTAGATATGCACAAAGCTGATTTAGAAAGTGATCGTTTCACCCTTTATCCTTTGAGTCAAACACAACATTTCAATTACGCTAACTAAAAACTACCGCTAAGGATCGGTATTTATTGTTTAGCTGTTGCTTTTCGCTACAAAATCTTGAAAATTAGTATTTTTAGTAAAAAAGACATCTTCAATTCCAATGTTTGGGAT
>NZ_BCVJ01000115.1 GCF_001591685.1 Ligilactobacillus murinus DSM 20452 = NBRC 14221
TCCCCCAAGTCGAAGCGATCTTACTGGGGCAAAATAGTTATGCCCCATGGCAGATCTTGTGGCGTAAATTTGTTGGTGGCTTGTTAGCCATATGTCCTGGGTTATTTTTGGGACGTGAAGGTCCATGTATCCAAATGGGAGCTTGTGTAGGGCAAGGCTTGGCAAATGATGTTTTTAAAACCTCTAAAAAAGATCAACAGACATTACTCTTGGCTGGAGTAGCAGCGGGGTTGGCAGCTGCATTTAGTGCACCATTAGCTGGGGTATTATTTATGGTCGAGGAGATCACAACGACTTTTAAACCGCAGATCTGGTTGACGGCTTTAGCAGCAGCTTTGAGTGCTGATTTGATGACTTTGGTTTTATTAGGCCAAAAGCCTAGTTTAGCAATGTACATCACACCGTTTGTGGGTGAGCCTAATTATTTATTTTTACTCATCTTGGGCATCATTATCGGTATCTTAGCATATGGCTATCAATATGTTTTGTTAGAGCAACGTTATCTGTATAGCAAGCTAAACTTTTTACCAAAACGTTATCACAGCTTGATCCCATTATTATTGACTATTCCCTTGGGTTTGTGGAATGCTAAGCTCTTAGGGGGAAGTCATGTTTTTATCAGTTATGTGACGGATATGAGTTTAACAACGACTGATCCAAGTGTAATTTTGAAGTTGCTCGTGCTCTTTTTTATCGTTCGGTTTATTTTTTCCATGATATCCTATGGAGCTTCGGTCCCAGGTGGGATCTTTATGCCGATCTTAGCCTTAGGTGCTGTGATCGGATGCTTTGCCGGTTTGTTAGGGGTAAATGCTGGATGGCTCGAACATGGTCAAGTCTTGGGCGTGATCTTGATCTCGATGGCGGCTTATTTTGGGGCGATCGAAAAAGCTCCATTTACGGCGATCGTCTTATTGACTGAAATGGCGGGCTCATTAGCCTCAGTTTTTCCATTGGTTTTTGTAACATTTATCGCTTATACCGTTGATACACTTTTAGGTGGGCGTCCGATCTATACTGCCTTACGTGAAGAAATGCAATTTAAATAAAAGGGGCTGTGACATAAGGCTCTATCTTTAAAGAAGACCATTCGAATTTTTTGAAAATTTTGAAAAATTCGGATGGTCTTCTTTTTGTTTTTGTTATTTGGTGATATTTTTGAACTACTAGTGGACATTTTCCACATGTTCAATGCCATTAAAGCTATTCCCATTTGTCGATTTACCTTTTTCTTGTTTCGTACGGTAAATCGAATAAAACCCAAATAAGCCTTCAAATTACCGAAAATA
>NZ_BCVJ01000116.1 GCF_001591685.1 Ligilactobacillus murinus DSM 20452 = NBRC 14221
ACTAAGGGTGGAACAACACCAGTGCCAGAGATCCCAGGTTATCGTCCAGAAGTACCAAGTGTGACACCAGATAAACCAGGTGAAGACACACCAGTCAAATATGTTCCAGTAACACCTGAAAAGCATGTGCAAACAGCTAAGATCGTTTATGTTGATACTAAGACAGGCACAACGATCGAATCTGATTCCGTGACAGGTAATGTTGGGGACAAGATCGATTACTCAACTACTTCCCGGATCACTGAATTGATCAAGAAGGGCTATGTCTTGATCGAAGATGGCTTTACTAATGCAGGTACTCCAGTCTACAATGACAACGGAGAAGAACAAGTCTTTGTTGTTAAATTAGGTCATGGTACTGAACCAGTTGGGCCAAATAACCCACATGAACCAGGCACACCGATCAATCCAGATGATCCAAATGGTCCAAAATGGCCAGCTAAGGATGATTACATGAAACAATATACTTCAACTGTTCACTTTGTTGACGGTAACGGTAATAAGTTACGTGATGATGACATCCAAACATCTACTTGGACACGCACATTGATCGTTGATAAGGTAACTGGCGAAGTCTTGAATCCAAGTGAACCATGGAAGTCTGATATCGATGACTATGCAACAGTCAAAGTTCCAGTTATCGAAGGCTACTATGCAGATCGTGCAACTGTACCTGGTGAAACTGCACAACAACGTGATCTTGAGACAACAGTGACCTACAACAAGATCGGTAAGATCGTTCCAGTTGATCCAAATGGAAATCCAATTCCAAATGTTCCAACACCTCAATACAGAAACGATCCAAACGATCCAACTAAGGTGATCGTGACAGATACACCTGATATTCCTGGTATGATCCCTGAAACAAGAAGTGTGACACCGGGTGAACCAGGTGTTGATACTCCTGTGGTCTACCACAAGGTCGAAACACCAGAACAAAAACCAGAACAACCAGCGCAACCAGAAGTGACACCAGTGGTCAATGACCCAGTTCAAACCCCAGCAACTGAATTACCACAAACTGGTGATAAGCAAGGCAATGCGTTAGCAGCTATCGGAGCTTCGATCGTTGCAGGTATGTTAGGTTTGATGGGCTTTACAAAGAAAAAGAAAGATGAAAAAGATTTCTGATCTAGTAAGGTAAAAAAGAAGAGTCGTTAAGGCTCTTCTTTTTTGTATATTTAAAACTCTCCGACATTAACTGGCTCTTTGTCAACC
>NZ_BCVJ01000117.1 GCF_001591685.1 Ligilactobacillus murinus DSM 20452 = NBRC 14221
GGTTCGATCTCATACTTTCTTCTACGATAGATCTTATTTTTTTCAGTATTTGAAAGGTTTGTTTTTACTTTCCCCTTGAAATATTCCCATTGTGGATTGATATAGATCTTTCTGACATTTCCTTTTTTGGTCAATGCATTTGGATTTTCTTTACGATCTTCATCGAATTTTTCAGCTTCATATACTTTAAAATTTCGTTTATAACCATATGTATCATGGCGATATGCATAGCGTTTAAAGTTAAAACGAACATTCTTTGGATCTATATAGTAATCATCTTCAGCGTTATAATGCCAATTCATCACTTTGCGCTCATCTGATCTCCAACGTTTGGTTTCTTCCTTTAACATCGTATTATATGGAATAAGGTAATCAAACACTCCGAATTTATCTTCGATAAATTCATAGTTAGGTTCAGATCCATAACCAGCATCAGCAACTATCGGACCTTGGATAACATCTGCATCCATCTTTTCTAAAAATGGGATCAAAGTACGCATATCAGTTGGATTAGGTGCGAGGGTGTAGTCCAAAGCAAATTGATTATTAGCAGCGACTTGGAGATTATAGCCAGGTTTGGTTTGACCATTTTTCATTGGATCTTCTTTCATACGCATAAAAGTGGCGTCATTGTCAGTTTTAGAATAGCTGTTTCGCTCGCCAACGATGGCAAACTGTTCAGCATATTTAGAGTTTTTCTGTTTACGCTCGCGTGTTTGTTTTAAGTATTTCTTGGCCGTCCGTCGTTCCTGCTTCGCAGGATTAGGGGAGATCTTCTTAGTCTCTTCGACTTTTTCATTCAAATATTCAATTCGTTGTTCCAATCGGGCACATATCTCATCAAGTTGATCAACAGTCAGATCATCAGCAAAATCAATATTGACGATCGATTCTTTGATCTCTTTCAATAACTTTTTAGCTTTTTGTCGATTTAAATCATCATAGCGAATAGTATTTTTCTTCCAAACAAACGAGTATTTATTTGCGTTAGCAAGAATCTTAGTACCATCAATAAACACAGCCTCATCAATGAGCCCATTTTTTCGCAAATATTCTCTAAATTCAGAAAACGAACTTTTTAGCATCATCTCAATAGTATCAGAGACAACAAAGCGAGCAATAGTACGATAAGT
>NZ_BCVJ01000118.1 GCF_001591685.1 Ligilactobacillus murinus DSM 20452 = NBRC 14221
ATCCTATTTATTAAGTGGGATAACGTGGTTTATGTTTTCTGGATTGTTATCTTGTGGAATTGGAATGGCTGGTTACGTTCAAGCATTAAAAGGCCCAAAGACAGGTTTCTTTTATGGGTCGTTAGCCCTAATTCCTGTAGTTATAGCAATTTGGTTAATAGCAAAGTATAACAAATGGATGTTTAAGTATATCGTCTGGGTGTTAAGTCGCAAAGGATTGCTACAAGTAGTGGATGATAAAGATTCTAAATAAATTTTAGAGAAATCAGAAGTAGTCAAGATTACTGAATTGGGAAATAAGTTCTGCCTAAGCCGTGACTAAAGTATCTTGTCAATTGTAAAGAGAACTAGGAATTTGGAGGAAATAATATGGCAATAGAGACATGGGATAGTCCGTATATAGTGATTTGGCTATACCTAAGTATTTTAGCAGTAGTGCTATTATTTGGTGTACGAGGGTATAGTGACAAAGTGAGTGGGTTAGAAGCAGCGGGATATGGTATGTTGATAATAATACTGTCAGGATTGAATGGGGCAGCATTAGGGCAATATATGTATGATGATGAAGTAAAATATGATGTTCTAGGTGTTTTGGGAAATACATTAGGGTTGTCAGGATCATTACTGATAAGTGGATTTATATTGTTAATATTTTATCGGTATCGAGTAGTGAAACATCCAGAAGAAGTAGTAATTATGGGAGGAGAACTGGAAATAAGTGGTTCTTACTTGTTAAGTGGTATAACAGCTCTTTCAAGTTTTGGTTTATTGTTGTTAGGTATAGGTATAGGACACATAGTGCATGGGCTAAAAGCAGGCAGAGCAGGTTTTTTCTACGGTTCATTACCACTGATTCCATTCATATTAGGTATTATATTAATGACAAAATATAGTAAATGGATGTTTAAGTATATCGTCTGGGTATTACGTCGCAAAGGGTTGTTGCAAATAGTGGATGATAAAGATTCTAAATAAATTTTAGAGATATCAGAAGTAGTTATGATTACTAAATTGGTGATTGGTTAGCCGACTACTTTACATATGATCTCTTGAGAGATATGAAGGAACTATACACATGGTAGAACTAGAAAATTTGGAGGAAAT
>NZ_BCVJ01000119.1 GCF_001591685.1 Ligilactobacillus murinus DSM 20452 = NBRC 14221
TTCTACATTTTATATAGCAGCATGGCCTGGTAGCTAATAGCCCAGCTTTCTATTCGAGAAAGGGCTTGGGCCCAGCCTACAATATAAAGCCAGAAGTTGTTCATTATGGTGGTGATGCTTATTTTGATAATGGAAATATTGTCAAAAAGTCAATATTCGGCTTTTCAACTTCAGGAGAGTTTAAGATAGAAATAGGTACGAGCTTTTCAACACCTAAAGTTGCTAAAAATATTTCGTGCCTAGACACAATGATGGTAAAACAAAATTTTGATCCAATATTATTAAAAGCACTGACTATCCATTCAGCTAAGTATGATAAGGACATTTCTCTATCTGAAATTGAGCGGATAGAACGCTTGGGATTTGGAAAACCACAAAAAGCTAGTGAGATTTTAAATACTACAGATCATGCTGTAACGTTGATTCTGAATGGTGATTTACAAAAATCATCTAGGATAGATATTATGGATTTTCCATATCCAGATTCATTGATAGATGAGAATGGACATTATTACGGTATAGTTGATGTGACACTTGTCTATGATCCCTATCTGGCTCCTGATATGGGAAATGAATATTGTCAAAATGAAATAGATCTCAAGTTTGGTACCTTTAGTGAGAAAAGGGATGTTGTAGGTCCTTTTTCAAAATTTAATCCCATAAAAAGAGTGGACAGTCAGAACTTACTTAAGGATACCTTGTATAGCAAACGATCTTTAAAAAATAACTATACTTACGAGAAAACTAGGATCGAGTATGGGAGAAAATATCAGCCAGTAAAACATTATAGTATTGATTTAGCTACATTATCTAATGCTAATAAGAAATATCTTGATGCACATAGAAATTTTTATTTGTATCTTGAAGGAATTTATCGTAATTTTATTGTGAGTGAGTTAGAAAAAAATAATAAGCACCCACATACTAGATTTTCGCTGATTATTACCATTAGTGATCCTAATAAAGAGAAAAATGTATATCACGATACTATTGCAAAATTAACTAAAAATAATTTTATTCACAGTGCAGTAGCTACTGAAATTCAAATTGATGTGTAACATAAAATCTGTAATGGTGGCGTAATAGA
>NZ_BCVJ01000120.1 GCF_001591685.1 Ligilactobacillus murinus DSM 20452 = NBRC 14221
CTTTCGCAGTTCCCAAGCGTTCGTTAGTTTTTTATACATAATCGATAAATCTGAGTAATAAAATAATATAAAAAAACCGCAAGCTTGGACCAGCAACATATCAATGTAGGCCAAACTTACAGTTTTTAATCATATTTATTCTAAAATCGGTAACCCATAGCTATTGTTGCTACATGCAATTTTGCATTCTGTCACACACTAATAATTATACATAATCAACAAAAAACAGTTACTATTACATATAAATTCACATTTTCTCTCAGTTACATATTAACAAACTCAACTTTTAACTTTTTACCTAATGCATTAGCTATTTTAGAAAGTGTATCGACACTAGTATTGTTTCCCCGCTCAATACGTGCAATTGTTGATTGTGACACATCAACACGTCTAGCTAACTCTCTTTGTGTTAAACCAGCACTTCTCTAGCCTTCAATAAAGCTACTGCACTTTCAAGTCTCAAACTCTCTGCTTCAAAATTGGATCTTAACTCTGGATTTTGAAGCCTCTTTTCTAAATAATCATCAAATTTAACTGTTGGCATCATTTTCCTCCTCAAATTTCTTATAAATCGCTAGCGCATACAAAATCTCTTTTCTAGGTGTCTTCTGTGTTTTTTTGCTAAATTCATGAGTAATAATATAACGATTTCCATTCCAGTAAAAGTATAGAGCTCTTTGAATATTATTTCCCACTTCCGATCGAAGTTCAAATATATTGTCGTCTAGTTTCTTTACCCATTTTATTTTTATAGCGGTCAACAATCCATGTATCTGAACCTTATAGATAACCGCCATTAACTTCTCTTGGTCTTTTTGTGGCAAGTTTTCCAAAAATTTAGCATATATGCTATCGAAAATCAACGAAATAGTTTTATATTTCCATGAATTTTTATTTATTCTCTCCCAATAATAAATTCTCTAAAAAATATAAGTGTATAACGTTTTCATTTTTATCAATTTAAATACCAAACCTTCAATCTCAACTTTAATGTAAATTCTATCAACAATCTATAACTATTCATTACAATGTCCATTAACTACCAATTACTTCGTTTTTTACTACTGCTAATTGCTCTACG
>NZ_BCVJ01000121.1 GCF_001591685.1 Ligilactobacillus murinus DSM 20452 = NBRC 14221
GACCAACTCTTCTTGTGTTGTATATTCTTTATTGTGATATAGCTCTACTTTCATTGTGTGGAAAAAACTTTCCATGGGTGCATTATCTAAGCACGTTGCCCTACGAGACATGCTTTGAAAGATCCTATTTTCTTTTAGCTTCTTTCGCCATTGGACACTCTGATATTGGACACCTTGATCGCTATGGAGAGTCATACGATAGTTTAATTTAGGTCTAAGTTTTATCAATGCATCCAACGGTTTTACCACGAAGGCTGTTGTTGGATGCTTACTGATACTATAGCTCACTATTTCATCTGTACATAGATCTTTGATAGGTGAAAGATAGACACGTTCTTCTTGTGTCTTATTTCCATACCTAAATTCACTTACGTCAGTCACCATTTTTTGAAATGGTAAATGTGTATCAAAACGTCGATGTAATAAGTTCTTAGCTTTCTTACCTTGTGGTCCAAGGGCAGAATTATATTTTCGCCTTTGTTTATTATACATATGCGCTGATAGGTCATTTTCTCGCATGATGCGACTAACACGCTTATGATTTACTTTTATGCCTTGAGATCGTAATTTCAGTGTTACTGTACGATAACCAAAACACGGGTGCTTTGATTTGACCTCCTTTATAAGCTTTAATAGCTCCTCATCTTTATTTTTTCGCCTGTTTATTCGTTGGGCTTGATAGTAAAATGTACTACGTTTAAGACTAGTGTAAGGTAGTATTTCATCCAATGTATATTTAAATTTTTGCCTTAATTCTTGGATGATTTGATATTTTTCTTGCGATGTCCGCGCTTCTGAACCAAGGCATCGAGTTTTTTTAAGTATTCATTTTCAACCCGTAAAGCACGATTCTCAGCTCGTAAACGTTCTAATTCAGATAATTCTGTTTTTTCTGCTTGTTTATTATTGTTGGTCGTCATGTGTTTAGCCCGTCCTCTTCTAGTAAATAAGGCATCAACACCTTTAGTATCCAATTTACGTTGCCAAGTCGCGATCGTCCCAGGATTACTTATATCAAACTGAAGTGCTGTTTCCGGATAGGAAGCCTT
>NZ_BCVJ01000122.1 GCF_001591685.1 Ligilactobacillus murinus DSM 20452 = NBRC 14221
ATTAGATAGCTACGATTTTTACGGAAAGTACGAATGGTCGTATCCATCTCTGTATTGGTGCGCTCATAACTATCAAGAACTTCATTCAAAGTAGTAATGTCTTTATTCTTCAAAGCTAAGGTAATATCTTGGTAAGTCTGATAAACTATTTTGAATTCAGAAAATTTATTGATGATCAAGTCGATCGCATTCTGTTGAGTCATATATTCATTGATCCCCCTAAGATAGACAACATTTTTAGGGTCGATCTCATCAGATTTCTTATGGAATAAACGCCACTGTGATTTGAGGATCTTGTATTCTCGACTATGCTTATTGAGTGACCTAGTGAGAGCGATTCGACAACTGTCTAAAGCACGTCCGGCTAGCTGAACGATATGAAAACGATCGATAACAATCTTGGCATTCGGGAAAAGTCGGCGAATGAAGCGCTGGTATTGAGCGTTTAAATCAATGACGACCGATTCCACTTGATCACGTTCAAACTTTGAGTAACGATTTTCAAAATAATTGATAATGGTAGAAGATAGTCTATCTGGGAGTTTAACAACTAACTTATGAGTTTGTGCATCACAACAGATAAAAGAAGTTGTATTTTTAATCGAACGAAATTCATCAAAACAAAGATTCTTGGGCAAAACAGGCACTCGATATTGAGGTTTGATCCGTTCGACAATAGTTCTTCGAACACTACTAGCAGAGCAATGACAGATGCGAGCGATAAATTTACCGTTCAAACCTTCCCTAGCTAATAACATGATCTGATTTTTTAGTTTACGAGAAAGAGTTTGATTAGGCTTAGTTAATTCAGAGGTCGCACCGAAAGTTGTTCGACAATTTTTACATTGATAGCGTTGTTTACGAAGGATCATTTCATAACGTATACAGTTTAAACTTGGCAAACGTACGTGAGCTTTAGCAAAACCATTTTTATTAACAGTGGCAAAGCCACAATTTCGACAACGGTTGATAGGATAAGATAGTACAGCTTTGATCAAAACTAATTTTTCTGTGCCATTATATAAA
>NZ_BCVJ01000123.1 GCF_001591685.1 Ligilactobacillus murinus DSM 20452 = NBRC 14221
GACCTGACGAAGTATATACTTTGTCAGGTCTTCTTTTTGTGCGTAGACTTTACGCACAAAAACAGCCTCGCAGAGCCCACACTTTAGGGACTAAAGTATAGTGGGTTATACTTTAGCGAATTAATATTCGCAAAATCTGGCATAGACTTCACTAGACTTTATGTTTTGGCATAGACTTTTGATCGATTTTCGTGAAAGAGCGAGAGAAATTGCTAAGTTTTATAAGCCAAAGGTAAGGAAAACTTCTCAAAGAGATATTGTACGTAGGTAATTTTGACGTATAACACGAATATAGCTCGGTGGCGAGAGCCCGCAGGAAGTGGATGTTAGTCAAGGGGCAAGCGAAAGCGATACGCCGTAGGGCAACCCTTGACTAACAGGACAGCAAAACACGATAAGGGACAAGAATAGCCCATTTTTTTGGGCTGTTCTGCGCGATATACGGCACGTATGGCTGGTGGTCAAGCTGACATCAGCTTGACGGGGTGCGGGGTGGTAAACCCCGCAAGCTCTTAAAATCGCTTAGAAAGCAAAAAAAGACCCTTCTAAGCGATTTTAGACGTCTAGAAGGGTTTGTAGTATAATCGAGCTATAAAAATAATTCGAGCCTATGTGGAAGGTTAAAAAAATCCTGATAGCGTGTACTTTGGCGAGTCGTGCTATCAGGACATGGGTTAGAAGGTCTGCGTTTCCGCAGTATTCACCTAGAACGGGCGAAGTGTATACATTTCGCTGTTCTCGTAGTATATTCTACGCAAAAAGTGAATAAAATGCAATTCCTTCTAACCGTTTTTAGTTTTCTGAGCTCGATTTAGGAGGAATTTTTATGGCTGAAAAAGAAAAATATAAGGATAACAGAGCTAGAACGTGGACTTCTATCGTGTACCCTGAAAGTGCGCCCGAGAATTGGAAAGAGATTTTGGACGGTTATCATGTCCCTTGGGTAGAAAGTCCGTTGCATGATAAAGACATCAACCCTGATGGTAGCGTAAAAAAAGCTCACTGGCACGTTATTTTGC
>NZ_BCVJ01000124.1 GCF_001591685.1 Ligilactobacillus murinus DSM 20452 = NBRC 14221
TTTTAATGGAGAGTTGTCCGAGTTGGCCGAAGGAGCATGATTGGAAATCATGTAAACGGGTAATGACCTGTTTCAAGGGTTCGAATCCCTTACTCTCCGTTTTAAAATTATGGCCCGTTGGTCAAGTGGTTAAGACACCGCCCTTTCACGGCGGTAACATGGGTTCAAATCCCGTACGGGTCACTTATGGAGGATTAGCTCAGTTGGGAGAGCGTCTGCCTTACAAGCAGAGGGTCACAGGTTCGAGCCCTGTATCCTCCATTATAATTATGGTCCTATGGTGTAGGGGTTATCACGCCTGCCTGTCACGCAGGAGATCACCGGTTCAAATCCGGTTAGGACCGTTGCAATAAAAATTGCATATATTGTGGCTCGGTAGCTCAGTTGGTAGAGCAAAGGATTGAAGCTCCTTGTGTCGGCGGTTCGATTCCGTCCCGCGCCACCATGGAAGGGTAGCGAAGTCTGGCTAAACGCGGCGGACTGTAAATCCGCTCCTTCGGGTTCGGTGGTTCGAATCCACTCCCTTCCATTTTTCATGATAGGGATATAGTTTAAAGGTAGAACTACGGTCTCCAAAACCGTCGGTGTGGGTTCAATTCCTACTATCCCTGCCATGATGGCGATAGTGGCGAAGTGGTTAACGCACCGGATTGTGGCTCCGGCACGCGTGGGTTCGATTCCCACCTATCGCCCTTTGATTGGGGTATAGCCAAGCGGTAAGGCAAGGGACTTTGACTCCCTCATGCGCTGGTTCGAATCCAGCTACCCCAGTTAAGGATTTGTTCCTTGGAGATGGCGGTATAGCCAAGTGGTAAGGCAGAGGTCTGCAAAACCTTTATCACCGGTTCAAATCCGGTTACCGCCTTTGTCGTTTATAAAGGCAACCTAATTAAAA
>NZ_BCVJ01000125.1 GCF_001591685.1 Ligilactobacillus murinus DSM 20452 = NBRC 14221
CGCACAATGAGCGTTAGCGAATAACACACGCTTTGCGTGTGTGTAAGTGCGCCCTTAGATAAACTAAGGGATCTTCTTTTAATATTTACATTGTATCATTTTACATTTTTTATCCGCTATGATTTACTTTTTTATAACTAGATTTTATAGATTGGTGGTTGAATATTTTGGAAAATAATAGTATTAAAAAATCAGAGTCTAAGCTTAAAGAACTTGAAAAGAAAAAAGCAGCTTTGAATGAAAAAATCAAACTTGAACGTAATAAACTAAACGCTAAAAAAAGAAAGGAACGCACTAAGCGCTTGATTGAGAAAGGAGCAGTCCTTGAAAGTTTACAAGGTTCAAATGCCGAGAATTTAGCACCTGATCAAACTCTTGACTGGATTAGGCAAAATATTGCTTCCGAAAAGGAAAAAGGATTAGTAAGGCAATTAAAAGTTACTCAAGATGAACTTAAGTTCTTTAAGCGTACTGCTAAAAAATGGACTTTAACCAATGATGATGGTTCTAAAATAACCGTTACGGAATTTATCCATCAACAGTGGCTTTCAAAAAACAAGCAGGCTCCAAAAAACTAGATATGCTTTTAAATCCATTTTAAAGGGGGTTAGGGCGATTTAGAAAGCTCTTTAGTATAATTACACTAGATACCTTCTAAAATCTCTCTAACAGCATTTTAGGCACGAAAAAGAGGCATTCAGTTTGAATGCCCCAGCTTAGTAACGTTACAACAGTTTGTAGGTAATCAGCCTACAGTGCACTTAACGTTATCATCTTCGGATAGTCTTATTATAGCATTTTTAAGCGGTATGTTAAACTGTTTACGTGCACTTAACAGGCTTAATCACCCTGAATTGCACAGGAAGGAGGTTCCTTCCCTGATGAAATTC
>NZ_BCVJ01000126.1 GCF_001591685.1 Ligilactobacillus murinus DSM 20452 = NBRC 14221
CATCGCCTCCAAATTTTCTAGTTCTACCACGTGTAGAGTTCTTTCGTATCTCTCAAAAGATCATATGTAAAGTGATCGGCTAACCAATCACCAATTTAGTAATAATCATGGCTACTTCTGATTTCTCTAAAATTTATTTAGAATCTTTATCATCCACTACTTGCAACAACCCTTTGCGACGTAACACCCAGACGATATACTTAAACATCCATTTGCGGTATTGGGTTATTAACCAAATTGCTATCACTAAAGGCACAAGTCCAGCAAGACCATAAATAATGCCCTCTTTATCTTCAACTATATCCATTACAACATTCATTGCTCCAATACCTGCTGCTAATAAACCATATGTCATGAATGACGTTATTCCACCTAACAAAGAAGATTTATTTATCTCTAAATCTTCTCTCTTAACTGTCACTTCATCTGGATGTTTTACTACACGATTCCGATAAAACATTATTAATATCAAGCCACTCACTATTAAAGGGCCCGATAACCCTAACATTGTCCCTAAATTTCCCCAAACTTTTTCTGTTTTATCATACATTGTCTGACCTAGCGCTGCCCCATTTAAAATAGCTAAAGCTCCGATTATCACATTATATCCAATAGCTTCCAAGCCATTTAATTTGTTACTATATCCTCGTACGCCATATGTCAATACTGTTACTAATACCCCTAAACATAGCCAAATCACTATATAGGGACTATCCCACGTCTCTATTGCCATATCATCGCCTCCAAATTTTCTAGTTCTACCATGTGTATAGTTCCTTCATATCTCTCAAGAGATCAAACGTATTGTCTAATTCAGAACGAACACTATTATCACCAAATTTTTCTCTGAGCATTGCTCTATTTGCGATTTTATCGGTTACCTTGCCA
>NZ_BCVJ01000127.1 GCF_001591685.1 Ligilactobacillus murinus DSM 20452 = NBRC 14221
TCCACCCTGGGTTGGATCTGTTGGATCATTTGGATATTGTGGCGTTGGTGCATCTGGAATTGGGTTTCCTTCTGGATCAACTGGAATGATCTTGCCTAATGGACGGTAAACAACTTCTTCAGTCAAGTTTTCTTGTTTTGTATCCTTAGCTGCAACAGTTGCCTTATCAGCATAATAACCATCTACAAGTGGTGATTTTACAGCATCGTATTGCGCCTTATTCGCTGTCCAAGCTTCATTAGGATTCTTAACTTCACCAGTTACTGTATCAACAAGCAATGTCCGTGTCCAAGTAGATGTTTGAACATTGTCATCAGCAACTTTATTACCTTTATCATCAACATATGTGATCGTTGATGTGTAATCCTTACTGTATTGATCTTTAGCTGGCCATTTTGGACCATCTGGATCACTAGGATTGATCGGTGTGTCTGGTTCATGTGGGTCTGTTGGACCAACTGGTTTTTCACCGTGCTTTAAGATAACGTCAAAGACTTGGTCGGTGTTCTTATCGTTATCAAATGTTGCATCAGCTGGGAAACCATCACTTACCAAGACATAACCCTTGTCAGTCAATTCCTTGATCTTAGCTGCCGTCGAATAAGCGATCTTAGTTGAACTCTTACCTGTCACATTATCAGACGTGATCGTTTGACCCGTCGTTTCATCGATATAGTTGATCGTTGCTTTTTGATCATCGTAGTTGTAAATGACCTCTGTATCCTTGCCTGGATCTGTTGGTGTGACACTTGGTACTTCTGGTGTCATTCCTGGGATCTCTGGTACTGGTTGATCTGGTGTCGTCTTACCTGGATCTGTTGGATTATTTGGATATTGTGGTGTTGGTGCATCTGGAATTGGG
>NZ_BCVJ01000128.1 GCF_001591685.1 Ligilactobacillus murinus DSM 20452 = NBRC 14221
AACTTGACCTTTTATGATCAACGATCTTCTTTTCTACGTTTCTTTCCGAAACCAAATAGACCTAAAAGACTTGCGCTGATCAGTCCTAAGCCAGCTAAGTTGCTTAGGTCAGTGTCTTCACCAGTCTGAGGTAATTCGGTCTGCTTTTTAGCAGTTACTTTAGTTGAAGTCGTCTCAGATCCCTTAACGAAAACATTTTCTTGGTTTAACTCGCTAGTGATATTAACACTTGAAGTTACATTATCCACAGGCATTGTTTTTGTTTCTTCTGTGGCTTGACTTGTGGATTTATCCACATTTACCTTAGATGCTTCAGCTTTATCTGCTTCAGCACTAGCACTATTACCTTGACTATCTGCATCTAGATAACGGTCCGCATCTGTTTTGGCTTTGTTTGCTTCAACCAAAGCGGCACTTGCTTGACTTTCATAGCTCGCTGCTGCTTTTGCTGCTTCGCTTGCCTTGTTTCTAGCTTCACTAGCTGCGGAGGCTGCCTGACTGGCTTTTGCTTCCGCTTGGCTTGCTTGACTAGCTGCCTGACTCGCTACTACTGCAGCACTTGAAGCATGTTCTAAGTCTCCTGCTTTGGCATAACTTGCCGCTTCACTAGCCGCTGTATTTGCCTCTTGCGCTGCTGTTGAAGCTACTTGATCTGCAGTAGATGCTTCTTTTGCACTAGCTGAGGCTTCACTGGCTGCTTGACTAGCTTCTGCTGCGGCACTGCTTGCTTTTGCGGATGCTTCACTGGCTGTTGAAGCTGCACTCAAAGCTACCTTAGCGGCATTTGCCACACCTGCATT
>NZ_BCVJ01000129.1 GCF_001591685.1 Ligilactobacillus murinus DSM 20452 = NBRC 14221
GATTGACAAAGAGCCACAAAATTCTAACGTTCGGAATTTGTCACAGCCTCATTGTAAGAAATTTTACTTATTAATTGTATATTAGACAGGACCAGTATATTCAGCTTCGCCATCTTTTTCGAACTTTCTGACCCAAGAATCGACTTGCGAGTAGAAGACTTTAATACTTATCGATCGTCTTTTGATAGTCTTTATTAGCTACCAAAAATAGTCAGCTTCGTCGTAGTAGTACTCATCTTCATCATCTGGATAGCTACTATCAAATTCTCTCATAAGTGCCTTGATCAATTCTTCTCTTAACTGATTTTCATCTAAATTATTAACATGAGCTGTAACTTCTTCAAGCTTTTCCTTTCGGAACATTAAATAATCAGCTTCCCATTCCTGATGACGTTTTTCTTCTTCAAGCCGTTCTTCTTCCCACTCAGCAAGAACAGCTTTTGCCTGTTCAGAAAAATGGAAAAAATATAAAGCGACCATATGCTTACAAATTACTCTTCGTCCTGCCGCAAATGGACAAGTACAGGTCGACTTTCGAGGATGATCGATATCTATGACAACATCATAAATATTGTCCTGAGAACCACTAACCTTCCCCTGATAAACACCATCTCCTATCTTTTCATCATTTAAAACTGCCTTACTTTTATAATAGCCAAGACCTCTATTAAAAGAGGCATTGCTAGCCAGATGAACCAATTTTATGTCGTCCCAAATACTCATACCCACATGACC
>NZ_BCVJ01000130.1 GCF_001591685.1 Ligilactobacillus murinus DSM 20452 = NBRC 14221
GCTATAAACGCTCCTATCCCCCAAAAAACGGCTAATACGAAAGGCTTAGTCCGTTATTTGATCCATATGGACAACCCAGAGAAGTATCAGTATAAGCGAGATGAGATAGTTTGTCATAGCGGTGCAGATGTAGACGAGTACTTCGCCCTTTCTTCGAGTTCTAGGAGAGCTGTTTTACGTGAGATGACAGAGTTTATCAAAGATAGTGAAATCGATAATTTCGCTGATTTTATCGGTTTTTGTTTAGAAAAAAACGAGTTGGACTGGTTTGATGTTGCTATGAACCATAATACGTTAGCTATTAATAAGCTTATTGACTCGATATATCAAAAACATAATCCAAAAGTTGAAAGCTCAAAAAACGGCTCACTCGATGAAAAAGTGGCTCAGGTAAAAGAGTTGCGTTCTCAGGGTATAAAATTAGCTGTAATAGCTGATACTATTGGGGTTTCGCTTGCAACTGTTAAGAGATATTTGAATAAATAGCATAAAAAAAACGGCTCACGTGAGCCGTTTTTTTAAAATCGTTGGTCACCTTACAGCCCCAAGGGATACAGCTTACGAAGTTTTAGGAATGGCTCAAAACGGCTCACGTGAAAAAAAAGTGTAAATCCCTTGGGAGAGTAAGGAAGAGAAGCAATTTTATTGGGGGGTACTACGACACCCCCCAATGTGGTCATTGGTCGTTGGGCAAGTTGCCAGGTCC
>NZ_BCVJ01000131.1 GCF_001591685.1 Ligilactobacillus murinus DSM 20452 = NBRC 14221
TCTATAAACGCTCCTATCCCCCAAAAAACGGCTAATACGAAGGGGTTAGTACGTTATTTGATCCATATGGACAACCCAGAGAAGTATCAGTACAAGCGAGATGACATAGTTTGTCATAGCGGTGCTGATGTGGATGAGTATTTTTCTCTTTCTTCGAGTTCTAGAAGAGTTGTGTTATGGGACATTGTTAAGTTTATTCGAGAAAATAAAGTTGAAAGTTTGTCTGAATTTATGGGGTATATTCAGAGTAATGATAAGCGAGATTGGTTTGATGTAGTAGCAAATCATAATACCTTGATAGTGAAAGCTGTGATCGATTCTAACTATCAGGATAGTCGTTCAGAAAAGAGCGCTAGAGATTTGATGCCTGAAAATATCCAAAAGGTTAAGGAAATGGCGGAGAAGGGCTATTCTCAGCGTAAGATTGCTGATACTTTAGGTATTAGTGTAGGTACTGTAAATAATTATTTGAAAAAATATTGATTGAACATCGTAAACGTCTTGTGGCTCTAAGCTCCAAGGCGTTTTTTGATAAAATTTTGTAGTGTTCAAGTTGAACAGTGTTCAAGTTAAGTTGAACACTGCTTTAAGCTTAGAGCTGTAAGGGATTGTAGCATGTTCAA
>NZ_BCVJ01000132.1 GCF_001591685.1 Ligilactobacillus murinus DSM 20452 = NBRC 14221
ACAATGATCGAACAGTTGCTACAACGTTTTGAGGACCTTTTGAAGATCTACGTTGCTTCATATACAGGTGTTGATAAAGGTGGGAATGATTTTTATCTAGCTACGAGTGATTATGAGGCGATCAAGGGACAAAGCGATAGTTACCGTGGTGATGTTGCAGCAAAAGTCGCACATTTCAATAAGATCACACATGGTGTCAGTGATATTGTCCCCAGTGGGACCTATGTTCAACAGGCAAATGAAGCTAAGTCTCGAGTGAATGATTCGTTGGATAATATAAAGCGAGGTATCAAAGACCAGCAAGAAAGCTGGCAGACCTATGAAGCCGAACAAGTCAGAAAATTTGACGAATTAGATGAGATGATAGCTGCGATCGAACGCTTGATAGGACAATATAGTTCCCAGAAGTTGCCCCAGTTCACTGGTTATCAAAAAGGCGCTTTTGCAGAGAAAATCAATGGTAAGACACAGCAGGTCATCACGACTTTACAAGATAATATGTACCGAGACCGTAACTTAGTCAAAAGTGCAGAAAAAAAGATCGATCAGACCCAAAAGACATATCAGCGTTATCTGGTTCATCTAGAAGAAGAACGGAATAAACGTGAAGGAAAAAA
>NZ_BCVJ01000133.1 GCF_001591685.1 Ligilactobacillus murinus DSM 20452 = NBRC 14221
TTCTACATTTTTATTAACAGTTACCTCACTCCAATGCTAATTCTATTTCATAATATTTCCTGCTTCCCGTTTTATTAGCAAATATTGCGTCCTTGCCAATTTCGGTATCATCAGCAAAATCAACACCACCGATGAACAGTCTTTCTTGATTATTATCTCTTAACGTAACGATGGCCCATTGCTCGCCTATTTCATCAAGCATGTGCATATCATATGGCTCTCTTACAAAAATCTTTTTATTCATAACTTTTATCCTTTCTTGAGCGTGTGCGGAACTGCATGATAGCCTTTTTTAGAAAAATGCACTTTCATTTTATTGGTTTTATATTGGATTATCTTACCATCTTTTGTCGCTGTGCGATAGTATGCGATAGGGTAATCTACAGCGATGATTTGCTTACCATTCATTTTTCTCATATCAACATTATTTTTGACAATTTCATCTATTTACTTGCTATCAATCAGAAAATATCCCGGGAGATACGGTTGCTCATACTTGACCGATATATACTTTTTTCGATCCCTCTCTACACGTTCATTATACTCTTTTGTGCCATAAATTAGTTCTTTTGGCATATAGTTATGGTATTTTTTCTTGTCGAAAGATCGAACGCTTT
>NZ_BCVJ01000134.1 GCF_001591685.1 Ligilactobacillus murinus DSM 20452 = NBRC 14221
TGCATTGATGGTTGATGGCTTTTTTATGCTGTTAGGGCTGGGGATAACAGCTATGACAGGTGGCGTTGCCGTTCCAGTACTAATGGCTTTTGGCATGGCTTTGGACGGACTAAATTTGTATGAAGACTATACGAAAATGAAATCAGGCAAAAAATATGGTAGTAATCCAATAAAATGGTTGTTAATGAAAAGCGGATTAAGTAGAGAACGTACGGAAGATGCTTATGTATTTTTGAATTTAGCAGGTAGTGTATCAGGTTCGGCTGGAGCATACAAGTCTTTAGTGAAAGAGGGGCAGTTTGTAAGTAAGGGAATAAAAACAAAACCGTTACTGCAAAATAGTAAACAGGTGTGGCGAGATTCTACAAGTGTAAAGAATCTATTTAATTTTGCCGATGATAGTAAGGTTACTGGAAGTACAGCTAAAAAAGTGATGCAAGCTTTTGGGCACGATGCGCATGCGATAGGCGATAATGTCAAAACAGCCAAGAAACATAAGCTATTGTTAGAAGGTGTTGTTCCAAAATTAAGTAAGGGTGCTTCAGGAAAAGTTATTACAAAGACATATGCCAAAGAAACGTTGAAACAAGTAACTTTTG
>NZ_BCVJ01000135.1 GCF_001591685.1 Ligilactobacillus murinus DSM 20452 = NBRC 14221
CGCATTGATGGTTGATGGATTTTTTATGCTGTTAGGGCTGGGGATAACAGCTATGACAGGTGGCGTTGCCGTTCCAGTACTAATGGCTTTTGGTATGGCTTTAGATGGACTAAATTTGTATGAAGACTATACGAAAATGCAGTCAGGGGCAAAATATGGAGATAATCCCCTTAAGCGGGTACTTTTGAAATTAGGAATGAATAGAGAAGGTGCAGAGAATGCATATAATCTTCTAAGTTTAGTAGGTGGTGTGTCAGGTTCAGCTGGAGCGTACAAGTCTTTAGTGAAAGAAGGGCAGTTTGTAAGTAAGGGAATAAAGACAAAATCGTTACTGCAAAATAGTAAGCAGGTGTGGCGAGATTCTACAAGTGTCAAGAATCTATTTAATTTTGCCGATGACAGTAAAGTTACTGGAAGCACAGCTAAAAAAGTGATGCAGGCCTTTGAGCATGATGTGCATGCAATAGGTGACAATGTCAAAACAGCCAAGGAACATAAATTATTGTTAGAAGGTGTTGTTCCAAAATTAAGTGAGAGTGCTTCAGGAAAAGTTATTACAAAGACATATGCAAAAGAAACGTTGAAACAAGTAACTTTTA
>NZ_BCVJ01000136.1 GCF_001591685.1 Ligilactobacillus murinus DSM 20452 = NBRC 14221
CCAAAGATCAGCGTTAGCAATGTGATCATCAGTAAATACATTGTTAGGGCGTATTTGACCCCGTCTTTATCGTTTCGTTCTACTTCAAACAAGTAGCAGGCGTCTAGCTTGATTTGTTCTAACATGTTTCAACCCCCAAGATCATTGCTTTTTTAACTTCTTCCACGTCTGCGATCGCTAAAATGTGCCAGTAGGTAACTTCGTATTTGCAAAAGCCTATTACTTCAATCACTGGCAAGATATAGCCTAGCTTTTTCAATCGTTCCAGATCCTTAGCCACTTCGGTAGTTAGACCACCAAGGATATATACAAGGTGCGTCCCGTTGGCAACTACTCCGGATGTGTTAGCCTGCATACATAGCAGACCGTACAACTCTTTTTGTTCAAATGTCAGCTTATCGGATCGTTCTACTCTCCTAGGGATGTAGATACAACTTTGATCCTTTGCCAGCATTTCCAATACAGTATCTAACTTCTTGCGATCCGATCTCGTCAATTCCATCATATCTATTCAATTCCTTTCTGTGATCATTTTTACAGCATAGCTCTAAAACTTCTGCGATCCATAAAGCTAACCTTTAAACCACTTAGCCC
>NZ_BCVJ01000137.1 GCF_001591685.1 Ligilactobacillus murinus DSM 20452 = NBRC 14221
TCACCGTTTGAGTCACTGTCTTTGGTGTACCCGTGACTTCTTTTGTCCCGTGGGCTAAATGGAGCACCACATTTTGATCGACTGCGTCGTTATTATCAAAGTTTGCCGGTAAGGCATCTGCACTCACTAAGACGTAACCTTTATCCAAGTAGCTTTGGATGAGCGCTTGGTAGTCAGTTGAAACTTTGTCACCTACCACGCTTTCACTGTCTCCTGTCGCCAAGAGCTCATTATTGGCTAAAACTTTACCGTTGTCGCCATCGTCGATCACCGTATAGGTCAAACGTTGTTCGTTAGCGTCATAGTAAACAGTTACCACACTATCCTTTGAACTCGGTGTGATCGTCATTTTTTCAACGACTGGCTGATCACTTGTATATCCGCTGATCGTTGGGCTCGTAACTGCACTAAATTCTGCCGTTTCAGGTGTCCAACTTGGTTCACCGACGTTTTCTTTTGTCACTTGATCGACTGTATAGGTCGGTACGAATGTGTGACTATTCACACTATCAGCTGATACCATTTGGCCTGCTTTTGGACCTGTGCGATAGACGTAGTTGATCGTTTGACTGACTGTCACTGGTGTACCG
>NZ_BCVJ01000138.1 GCF_001591685.1 Ligilactobacillus murinus DSM 20452 = NBRC 14221
GGAACAAAACAAGAGGCGGGAACAGATAAGACTGTGACGCAAACGATCACGTATGTCTATGGCAATGGACCAAAGGCAGGTCAAAAAGCAGCCGATGACTATACCAAAGCCTATGTCTTCACGTCGGTGAATACGTTAGATGCCGTAACAGGTGAGATCTTAAAGACTACTTGGAGCCCAGCCCAAGAAACGACAGCCGTATCCAGTCCAACTGTGGCAGGATATGTGGCTGATAAAGCCAAAGTGGCAAGTCAAACTGTGAGCTATGATACAAGTGATCTAAATGAAGTGGTCACCTATACTGCAGGCGACCAAACAGTCAAGGTGCACTATATCGATGTTTATGGTGTAGAAGACGATAATTACAGTCCAACAAGTGGAACAGAGCTAAAAGAACGTCTCCAAACATTGACAGGAGAAGCAGAGGCCAGCTATACGAATACCTTGTGGGATTATGCCCAAGCCGGGTATGAATTGGTCCAAGCACAACCAGAAGCAACAGCTGGTAACTTTGATACTGATCCAAGCACCGATCAAAACTACTATGTTTACTTGACCCATGCGATGAAACAAGTAGACGGGACACC
>NZ_BCVJ01000139.1 GCF_001591685.1 Ligilactobacillus murinus DSM 20452 = NBRC 14221
ATGATTTAAATGGATCACCACATTTTGATCGACTTCGTCGTTATTGTCAAAGTTGGCTGGAAGACTATCTGCACTTACCAAGACATATCCTTGTTTTTGATAGTCATTGATAATGTTTTGGTAGGCTTGAAGGACACTTGCCGTGATCGCACTGTCACTGTCACCTGTCGCTAATTGGCTCTGGTCAACTAAGACCTTGTTTCCATCACCATCATCGATCACTGTATAGGTCAACTTCTGTTGGTTAGCATTGTAGTAAACTGTATGTTCACTGTTCTTGCTACTTGGCGTGATCGTTATTGCTTCGATCTCACCCTTATCTGGTGTATAACCTGCGATCGTTGGACTTATGACTGCACTGAACTCTGCATTTTCTGGCGTCCATACTGGTTCGCCTACATTTTGCTTCGTCACTTGATCGACCGTGTAGGTCGGCGTGAATGTGTGTGCCTTTGAAGAACTATCTGCCGCTTTTTGGCCTGCCCTTGGTCCACTACCGTAAACGTAGTTGATCGTTTGTGTGATCGTTACT